>JAFUCM010000001.1 GCA_017459675.1 Eubacterium sp. | reverse complement strand
GAGTGCTTTGGAGAGATATCTTTTCAGCCAGTCTTCATCGTCCAGAAAGCTGAACGCGAGAACCGGGCTGACCGGCACATCATCCATCCGGAAATACCTGCACGCTTTTGTGGCTGCTTCGACATCGTTCTTCGATCCCTTCCCTGCGGGAGTCATTACATATTTGAATTCCATAAATCTGTCCTTTCTGAGGCCGCGCCTCTGTGTTCTTTGTTTTCGTTGGTGTGTCTACGGATCTGTCTACTATCCATCGCGGGGCCAGTTGTGGGTATCAGCTTTCATTGGCTTCACCTCGCAACTGCTCGATCTCAACGCCTTGGACGCTTTTGCCCGGTGTCAGAACGAGAACCTCGCAGAAATCCCCGAACAGGAGCCTCAAAATCCGCTGCGGCACTCTCAGCTTCCTGCTCTCCAGCACGTTCTGCTGATTGCCGTTCCGGTCAGCGACATTGATCCGTACTCGATGTTTTATCTGCATGGCGATACCTCCTTGTCTTGAAATCCGGGGAAGAACTATTCCTTCTCCCACTACCAGCCGAAAAAGTACGTGTTTTTCATTTCCGCTTTTTCTGCTGTTTCGGTTTCTCGACTCCGAAGTACCTGCAGCCCTTTTGGATGATGCGATCCCAACGGTCGTGGTAGGCCGCCTTCTTAACTTCCTTTCCTGTACGCTCGTTCTCCTCCCGGCGGAGATCCTCCAGATACTTCCCTTCGCCAAGATGGCCGTAGATCATATCTTGCTGCGCCGGTTTCAGCTGCGTTTCGATAAACTCCTCTGCCTGCGTCACAAGAGGGTTTCCCGGCGTATCGTCCGGAAAAAGCGTCGTCATAACATCGGCCCGGGGATCGGCGATACTTTCCATCGGATCAGAATCGAAAGTCTGGTCATCATCTCCATCTGTCTGGCTTCCGTCAGCCTGCCTCTGCTTCCGGTTCTCCATTCCGTAATCAGTATTTTCTGCTACGTACCGATCCTGCAGATCCATGTCATGATCGCTGCCGTCGAGCAGGATGATGATGTCCCGGTTCTCTTCTGTCAGGGGAATGATGTCGACGACGCGGCGCTCATAGGTTTTTCCGACCTTCACCCACTGCGTGTAGACATAGTTTCCGTTCTTATCGATGTAACTGTCGCGGTCATCGTTATAGTGGCTTTTGTGATCAAAATTCAGGGATTCGTTGTTTCTTTTCTGCATTGCGGTCTCCTTTCGAATTTGAAAAATCCGTCAGAGCCGTTTTGCAGAATCCTTAGAACGCAAAAATGGCCAGAATGATGCCGTAAAAAATCAGCATCCTTCTGGCCATCCAGCAGCTCTGAGGATTTGAGTTACTTCTTATAATCTATTTGTGCACAGTCTTTTCCTTCGGTTTCTCCGAGAGAATCCGATAGGATCCACCCTGTGGTTGTTTTTGCAGTTCCACCAGGTAACACATGTCTTTGCTTATGATTTCGATTTGGTCTTTCTCCGGATCCCAATCAAAAAGCATTTTCCCGTTACCATTTTTGGTGCGTACTTCCATAGGCTATACTCATCCTCCTGTAAATTCAGATTTGTGTGGGTTTCCGATTGACAAACCCCACTATTTGTGGTACCTTATGGTCAAGAGAAAACTCGCGCCGACCCGGCACGAGTCTCTCTAAACTTCGAAACACATAATACCACTATTTGTGGGCATTGTCAATATATCGCCCACTCCGAGAGGGTTTATTGAAATGGGACAGCAATTAGGGAAATTTATCAAAAACGTCAGGCGGGAAAAAAAGGTCGCAATTAAAGCCTTGAGCACCGCAACCGGTATATCTAAATCCTATCTTGAATATATCGAATCCGGCGCAAGAGAACCGCAGGTTGAGATGCTTGCCAAAATTGCGGTCGTCCTTGATATGCCGCTTGAAAAAATGCTCGATATTCAGAAGAGAGAACAGATGGCATCTGCAATGACAAAGCTTGCTGCAGAGGGTGTCACTTCTGCCGACGGCGAAGTTCGCGCTGTAGAAAGAACTGGTGACAGTAGCCAGAGTATTGACCAGCAGGCTTTGGCAAAGACGCTGGCTGCATTTCGTGCCGCGCCCGATGACAGGACACTTGCGGAATTTGTCGAGAATCCTGATCTTAAGGCAATCCTGAGAGCCGGGGCCACTCTCTCTGATGAGGAATTGGAAAAATTAAGAAAGGTTATGGAGTCCTTATACCCGGACGCATTTAATGAATAGAAGCGATAGCGCACTGAGAGTTTACTACATGGCGCATCGCTTCCTTGACGAATTCGGAATCAAATGGCTCCCTGTTAATCCGGAGGATATCATTGATCAGCGACCGAACTGGCGTATGAAGTATGTTTCACAGCTTGCCTATGAAACCGGGCAGACAGAAGAACATATACTACATCACGTGATGAGAAGTCAGGACGGTTTGTCCATGTATGACGTAAAGAATGATTCTTACTGCATTATTATCAATGCAGCTGATTATATCCCGGAAGGCCGTATTCTGTGGACAAAACTCCACGAGATCGGTCATATCTATTTGGGACATCTTGTAAAATACAAGGTTACTGAGTTGCATAAAGATGATCTGGGGGAAGATCTGTATAATCAGCTTGAGTTTGAAGCTGATATATTTGCCGGAGAAGTCCTCGCATCCAAATGGATCATGCGGCAGCTGGATATCTACAGCGAACATGATATCTCCGAGATATGTGGCATCAGTGATAAAGCCGCGCTGAACCGCTATCGTAAAGCGACAGAGGACTACTCTTTCATTCCCGCTAACGCAACCTTTACATTGCATCGATTTGAGGAGTATTTAAAAGAGATTACTGTATGCGCTGACAGGGAAGACATAGATCTGGGGCACTATGCAAAGGTGAATCCAGCACAACAAAAGTTCCGGACACCAATGGCTCCTTTTCTGCGAAAACCGGATATTTGCCCATACTGTGGCAAAAAGCATAACAAAGATGCGAAGTTCTGCCCATACTGCGGCTCCGCCCTTCAGAAACAACTAAGCAATATTCCTGGCGTTCACTGTTGGAACAGACAGTCCGCCGCCGACGCGGCATTTTGTGAACAGTGCGGGAATCCTGTCCTCCGCATTCGACAGGGATTCTGTTTCGAAGAATGCGAGATATAAACTTTAACGTCAGGAGGAAAGACGAGGTAATGATTACGGGTACATTGAAAAACCAAATCGATAAAATCTGGGATGACCTGGCTTCGTATGGGGTCTCCGATCCCATCGTTGCCATCGAGCAGATGACATATCTGTTCTTCATAAAGTCTCTCGATGACCTTGAAACCAGCAATGAGAAAAAAGACGAAATGCTGCAGATTACCAGCAAACGGATCTTCCCTCAGACGGAGGAAGGTCAGGCCATGCGCTGGAGTAAGTTCTGCAACCTGAAGGCAGAAGAAATCTTTGAGATCATCGGCCAGAAGGTGTTTCCTTTTATCCAGAAGCTTAAAACCGATGAGAAGAGCGCTTATGCCCGATATATGCGAGATGCAAAATTTGCACTTCCGAATGCTTTGATCACAGAAAAAGTCGTAACGGCTATTAACAATCTCCCTCTGAATGACCGCGATCTTAAGGGTGACGTCTATGAATATATGATTTCGAAGCTCCAGACATCTGGCAGAAACGGCCAGTTCCGGACCCCTCGCCACATCATCAGCATGATGGTGGAACTGATGGAACCTCAGATCACGGATGTCATCGCGGATCCGGCCTGCGGCACAGGTGGCTTCCTTGTCGGTGCTGGCACATACGTCCGTGAACACAACAAAGAAAAACTCCGTCTGGACAAAAAGGCCCGGGAGCATTATCAGAACGCCATGTTCACCGGCTATGATACCAATCAGACAATGCTGCGTATTTCAGCGATGAATACCATCCTTCATGAGATGGACAATGCGGACATTCGCTTTATGGATTCTCTTTCCAAGGATAATCCGGATACAGAAAAATACAGTCTGATCCTTGCAAATCCTCCCTTCACAGGATCATTGGATTACGACGCCGTGGCTCCGACTCTTCTGAGTACCACAAAAACAAAAAAAACGGAGCTTCTTTTCGTTGCCCTCTTCCTGCGTATGCTGGATGCGGGCGGACGTTGCGCCTGCATTGTACCAGATGGTGTGTTGTTCGGCTCCTCAAATGCACATAAATCTCTTCGAAAAGAGATCGTTGATAAAAACATGCTGCAAGCAGTCATTTCAATGCCGGGTGGTGTGTTTAAACCTTATGCCGGAGTGTCAACGGGGGTTTTGATTTTCACCAAAACCGGCACCGGCGGGACAAACAAAGTCTGGTTCTATGATATGCAAGCTGACGGGTATACCCTCGATGATAAACGTGCTGAAGATGAAAAGCACAATGATATCCCAGATATCATCGCTCGCTTCAGAAATCTTGAAGGTGAGCTTAACCGTAAGCGAACAGATAAGAGCTTTTTCGTATCTGTTCAAGAAATCAGAGATAACGGTTATGATCTGAGCATCAATAAATACAAAGAGGTTGAATACATTCCTATAGAGTATCCTGCATCTGATGCGCTTATATCTGATGCAAAAGCACTAGGTAGAGATTTACTAATAAAGCTTGATGAAATAGAGAAGCTATTATCGGAATGAGAGGTGTTGGATGCTGATGAAAACATATAAACTTGGTGACATCTGCACCGTTGTGTCCGGTAGTACCCCAAAGACCGATAATCCAGAATTTTGGAATGGTGATATCAAATGGATAACACCAGCCGAAATTAATAAAGAATCATACATCATAAATGATACAGAAAGAAAAATTACAGACGTGGCAGTTAAGAAAACCGGGCTGTCTTCATTTCCAACGGGAACTGTACTCTTATCATCCCGCGCTCCCATCGGCAAAGTGGCAATTGCTGGTTGTGAGATGTATTGTAATCAGGGGTTTAAGAACCTTATCTGCTCTGACGCCATTAATAATAAATACTTGTATTGGCTTCTTAAGTCAAAAACTGAATTTCTTAATTCACTTGGGAGGGGCGCAACATTCAAAGAAATCTCCAAGGCAATTGTTGAAAACATTGAGATACGTATTCCAGATATTTCATGTCAAGAAAAAGCCGTGTCCCAGTTTGAGGCAATTACAGAAGCTGCTCGAATCTGTCAAAACGAGTTAAACATCCTGAATGAAAGTATCAATGCCCGATTTGTCGAGATGTTTGGGGATCCAGTCGTCAACGATCGAGGCTGGCAGAAAATCACATTGCTTGAATCCTTGGAAGCAGGCAGAACAGTAACATACGGAATTGTTCAAACAGGCGATGAATTTGAAAATGGTATTCCTGTTTTCAGGCCGATAGACATCGCTGGTGGTCATATCCCGAAAAGGGAAGAATTGAAAAAAACAGATCCCTTAATCTCTGCACGATATAAGAGAACACTATTAAAGGGAAATGAGCTACTAATTACTGTGCGTGGCTCTGTTGGAGAGACTTTTCAAACCACAGACGAATTCGAAGGATGTAACGTTGGCAGGAACATCGTACCCCTTGTCACTGATTCGAATATAGTCCTACAGCGCTTTCTTCAAGAGCTGTTTGCACAGGATGCAATCAAGAATTGGTTGAAGGGCATAACAAAAGGAATCGCTTTACAGGGATTGAATATGGGCGAGTTTAAGGAAATGCCAGTGATTGTGCCTCCAATAACTATGCAAAGAGCATTTGTAGTCTTTGCCTTGCAAGTCGACAAATCAAAAGCTGTCGTTCAATCTATTTTGGATAAACTGAATACACTGCTGGCATCCCTAATGCAGGAATACTTCGGATAGTCCCAGGTACTCCGTACCCACCATTATAAAGAAACTTTACCGGGAGGAATGGTCACCATGACAAACTTTGACTTCCTCAAGAATGAAAACCAATTTGCAGCATTTGCTGATGCCTGCATAGAGGCAGAAAACTCCATATCTGTGAGCCCTGCCTTGTGCGCTCTTGGCGTCCGGAAAAGTGCTGAACTTGCAGTCAAATGGCTCTACTCTGTTGACCGCAACCTTCGTATGCCATACAAAGATAATTTCTCAGCTCTGGTTTACAATCAGTCCTTCTTAGATACCATCGATGAAGATATTCTGGATCGACTGAAATTCATCATAAAGCTGGGCAATTTCTCCGCGCATACAAGTACAAAGGTCACATACAAAGAGGCTGTGCTCTCACTTGCTAATCTCTTTGATTTTATCGTTTTCATTGATTACTGCTATGGCGAGCACTACGAAGAGAGAACCTTCGACGAATCCCTCCTCGCTGCGGATAATAATCAGCACATTTCATCTGAAGAACTGGATCGTCTTCTGAAGGATCTGGAGTCTAAATCAAAAGAGCGGGGACAGATGGCGGAGGAAATGAAGAAACTCCGCGATGAACTGGAAAAGCTCCGTAGGGAAAACGAGCAGAAGCGCCATTATTCTGCCAACGAAAAAACCGAAGCCGAGACAAGAAAAAGCATCATTGACCTCGATATTAAATCAATGGGCTGGACAATCGGCAAGGATTGTATTGAAGAATATCCTGTTGTCGGGATGCCGGACACTCCCACCGGAACCGGCTCCGTCGACTATGTTCTTTTTGCCGACAACTTGAAGCCGCTTGCTGTGATCGAAGCCAAACGCACAACCCGGGATGCAAAAGAGGGCCAGCATCAGGCATACCTGTACGCAAACTGCCTGCAGCAAATGACTGGGTTCCGTCCTCTCATTTTCTACACTAATGGGTATACTACATGGTTATGGGATGATCTGAACTATACCGAGCGGAAGGTGTACTCCGTCTTCTCGAAGAAGGATATCCAGCGAATCATTGACCGGCGCACTCTGCAGAAAGAATTTCGGCAGCTCAATATCAATCCAGAAATCACAGACCGCGACTACCAGAAAGCTGCTATTCAAAGCGTTTGCAGCGACTTCTCCAAGAAAAAACGAAAAGCTCTTCTTGTCATGGCAACAGGAACCGGCAAAACCCGTACTGCCGTTTCCCTCGTGGATGTGCTGCAAGATCATAGATGGATCACAAATATTCTGTTCCTTGCAGACCGTCGCGAACTCGTGAAGCAGGCAAAAAAGGCATTTGTAAAGCACATGCCGAATCTGTCCACCTGCAATCTGCTGGAGCGCGGAGAAGACAAACCTACAGACCGGGCTATCTTCTCCACATACCCGACTATCATGAATGCCATCAATGACGAGAAAACAGATGATGGACAGAAACTCTTCACTCCCGGTCATTTTGATCTGATCATCGTTGATGAGGCCCATCGCAGTATTTTCAAGAAGTACCGGGCTATTTTTGAGTACTTCGATGCGCTGCTTGTAGGCTTGACCGCTACGCCGAAGAAAGATGTCGGCCACAACACATATGATTTCTTCGATCTTGAAGATGATATGCCGACCTATGCCTACGAATATGATCAGGCACGCGACGAAGGCTGGCTGGTTGATTATCACACCATCGAGAAGCTGTATAAGATCCCGACCGAAGGAATCAACTACGATGACCTGACCGATGAACAGAAAGAGGAATATGAGGATTCTTTCGAAGAAGGCGAAGAGATGCCTGATTTCATCGGGAGCACGGACATCGACACCATTGTCTTCAATAAGGACACCACTCGCCGCATTCTGTCAGAGCTGATGGAGAAAGGCATAAAAGTTGAAGGCGGCGACAAGCTCGGGAAAACCATTATATTTGCAAAGCGTCATAAACACGCGCTCTTTATTGAAGAGCAATTCAATAAACTGTATCCTCAGTATATGGGCAAATTCGCCCGTGTTATAGATAATCAGGTGGATCACTGTGATTCCCTGCTTGATGATTTCAAGGATCCTACAAAGCTGCCGCAGATTGCGATCTCCGTGGATATGCTCGATACTGGCATCGATGTGCCGGAAGTCGTAAACCTTGTTTTCTATAAACAGGTTTTCTCCGTGTCCAAGTTCTGGCAGATGTTTGGTCGCGGGACACGCCTGTGCGAGGATCTCTTTGGCCCCGGCGACGACAAGAAGGAATTCTATATCTTTGACTACATGGCCAACTTCCAGTTCTTCAAGGAGAATCCGCAGGGCAAAGAATCCAGCAGTGATGGCTCTCTTGCAGAGAAAGCCTTCTCCCTAAAAGTCCACACGATTCAGGCCCTGCAGGCAATGGAATATCAGACCGAAGAACTGATACCATTCCGAAAGGCACTGGTTGATGAACTCTCCTCTTCTGTTGCGGCGCTCAATGTTGAGCAGTTCCAGGTACGTCAGAATCTGGAGTATGTAGAGAAATACTCAAAACCGGAAGCATTCCAGTATCTGGACATTCTGGAAGCCGACCGCATAATAGCACATCTTGCTGCTCTCATGCCACCGGCTGATGGAGATGAATACGCCAGACGGTTTGACATAGTGATGTTCCAGATCATTCTGGCAAAACTGGACAATAATACAGACAAGTATAATTCCTATGTCAGAACAGTAAAACGCGCAGCCATGACGCTTGAGCAGAAAGCCACAATCCCGGAGGTCATCGCTGCAAAGGAAACGCTGGCAAGGGCAAAATCAGATACATTCTGGAATACTGCAACCTTGCCGGAGATTGACAAAATCCGTGAAGAAATGCGGGGTCTCATGCATTTCCTGAAGCGCGAAATCCGACACAAGATAATAAACGTCACAGATCAGGTGCTGTTTGAGCGTGAGGGTGAAAAATTCACACAACCATCAAATCTTGAAAGCTATTATGAACGCGCTCGAAGATATGTGGATGAGAACTATGATGAACCTGCTCTCAATAAACTGAGAAACAATATCCCTCTTGATGAGGAAGATTGGGAAACACTGGAACGTATCTTCTGGAGCGAAGTTGGCACAGCTGAGGAATATAAGCGCGAGATCCATACCGCTGATGATGAGGATATTCCTCTCGGCAAATTTGTCCGTAGCCTCACTGGTCTGGACAAAGCCACTGCTGAACAGGCATTTAACGAATTCCTCGATACCGGCCTATACACGCAGGAACAGATCACTTTCGTGCGATATATCATTGATTGGCTTGTCCAGTATGGCACCCTTGCCCGTCAGGAAATGGCTTATGACGAATTCTCAGGAGGCATGGATGTCACAGAGGTATTTGAGGACAACATTATACTCTTCCAGCGGATCATGACAGTAGTAGACAATATCAATGCCAACGCAATGCCGCTGGCTGCATAGTAAGCACCGACGCTGTCCGGCACAGTCCCGGGCGGCGTCATTTTAATATTATGCGGTTAGTTCTCGCTAACCCATCCCCAAAAGAAAAGCCAGCCACCGAAGTGACTGACTTCTCTGTTAACCTTGTGTTAAATCAATCTCCGTCTCCTCCACAGCAGTACTCCCGCTCCAAGGATCAGGAGGCCGCCGAGGATCGTGAAGAGCCGTGTGCCGGGGCCGCCAGTGTTCGGGAGAGCGACGCCAGGTTCGTTCGGGATTGTGAACTCTGCGTCACCTGTTTCAGTGGCTGCTGTATACTTTACACCAGTTATCGTCCCATCCGTATTGCTAATACTTCCGCCTGATACCGTAAAGGTTACCGGGGTGGAATTCGTAATGACATATCCCGATGGAGGAGAAATCTCCTGCAGTTGATACTGTCCATCAACAAGCCCGGTCAGGGTAATACCCGATGTCGGTACAGTAAATTTGCTTTCAGAATCCAACTCAGGAACGATTTCATTGGACACATTCGTGAATGTACTACTACCGTCTGATCTGTACATCAGTTTAAATACTGCGCCAGCCAGATAGTTCGTACTGTTTTCAGCATTATCCGTCTTCTTGATTACAACGTTGATCGTATTTGAGCTTTCTGTCCGGTTGTATACCGTTATTACACCTTGATTGGAAATTCCGGTATTATTATTTGCGGAATAACCCTGAAGAACATATCCTTCCAGAGGAGATCCGCCAACCTCTACGGGATTTCCCTGGGCGTCCAGTTCGACGACATAATACAGATAATTCTTTCCGTTATCATCCATTACCGGATAATCGAATCCGGTATGGCTTGACTCTGAACCGCCAATGTTCCACGTGTGAGACCAGGATGATGAATTATTTAACGTTATCGGGCCAGGATTGAAATCATCATCTGCAACAATGTTGATTACTGGTTCATCCGGCTCTTCCTGGGCAACTGAGAAGGAGTCGATATTGAACTTGCCATTCTGCATTGGCCAATATTCATTAAGTGTTACATTTAACGTAATATCAGAACTAACATTGCTGAAACTTTTGCTAAATACTGTAATATGTGAACTTTCGTCCCAATAACTACTGTCTTGCCCAGTAAATACACCCTCGCCAGCCCCGTCTACTACTGTCCATTCAACAGTTACATGATCCCCCTGAAAAGACTTGGTAGTTGTCTCTGTCCAAGAGTTGCCGCCATAATCTCTTATATCGAGGTTAATCGTGACAGTATGTGTTTCGACATCACTTGACTCTACTATCTGTTTATATCTTTTCAGCTTAACTGTCGCTGCATTACTGCCGCCATCTATCTCTGCTCCACTTGCGTTAAGCCACTTTTTAAGAACTGTTATTTTTCCGGACTTTGCATTTGCAATTTCAGTGATTTCCGTTTCTGTTTCGTCCCCTAAAATGGTTATCTTTGATTTCTTGGATGTATCTTTTGAGTCTTCAATGACAACCTTGTATATGGTTTCATCAAGCACATAATCATTTGGTGCCACAGTCTCCTTCATGTAATAGGTGCCAACTCTTACGTTCTCAAAAGAAACCGTTCCGTTTTCATCTGACGTTGCCGTCCATTCCGGAGTTCCTTCTGAATCCAGATCCTTTGCTGGTTTCGTACAAGCCTCATCTGTATAGAGTGCGAATGTTGCTCCCTGTAATGCTGCTCCTGTCCCATCGACCTTCTTGAAATCGACATTCCCAAAATCAGGAGTAAACCTGTTTTCAAAACTCGCAAAGTTTACGTCTGATTTTACCGTAGTATAAGTATCATCCGTATAGTATGTCTTTGAAATACCGTGCCTTACTACCTCCTGTCCGCTTGCATTGGTCTCTGTCCAGGATGTGACGCGACCAGTCATATAATACACAGTACCATCATAGGTCACTTGATCCTTGACAAATCCACCTGCAGCTCGTTGCTCATCGGTCGCTTCTGCCCATGTCACTCCAGCAGCATTCTTGGCATCATCCGGGACAATCTCCCGAATAATGTACTTATATACCGGAGGGTTGCCTTCATCGGCGTCATGCATATCCATCTCGGAAATAGACGCTGTACCGAAATTAACATTTCCGTCTTCTGATACTCCTGTAATATATACTTGAGAATTCACATTGCCGGATGATGTCGCAATCGTTACATCATCTTCATAATGCGGGGATGCTACTGTCCCTTCACCGCTTCCGCTTGCATGCGGCATAATTGCTTCAGAGGTCGTATCTTCCTGTACTAATTCATAGTTTCCCGTCTCGTTATTCCTTACCGAACGATATTTCCCATCCAGTCCAATTAATTCAAACTGGAACTGATCTCTCGTAAGAAGATCTGTCTCATTTGCGCCATAATATGACTTATGTGCCGTAAAGTCTGCCGTAGAAACAAGATTGTAATGGATGTACAGGTTTGATTCCCCACCACCACGTTCAAGATAGAAGAAATCAAAAGTATGATATGAGCCAGCCTTAAATGTATGTCCGTCAAAATTGGCGTCAATATAGGCTTCGATTTCTGCTTCTGTCTTTCCCTGATCACGCAGTCCTGTTCTGAAGAGGTCATCAAGATATTTATCTGCAGACCCGGAGATGCTAACAATCCCTGTCTGGAAATTGATATCAACTTCCGTACGGTTATGGATACCACCAGCGTCTCCAATTAAAATACCGTCTACATAAATCCATACATCATCATCACCAGAGAATTCAAACTGCATAGGTTTGAGCACTCCTGATGGATTGAGTACCTGGCCACCGGTTGGCATGGAAAATTGTGTATTGACATGCATGCCAGTCCAGAAATTTTGAGTTCCAAAAGGCCAGAATCCACGTATTTCTGAATTTGTGGATGTCTGTTCTGTCAATGTGAATGTCTTATCGCCAGTATTAAATGAAGCTGCATAATCACGGCTGTCATATGTATAATATCCATCCTTGTCCACATACAGCAACTGATTAACGTCAGAGTAACTTGCTTTTCCAGAATGGCTGATGGAAGGATCAAATAAATATGCAAGTGATTCTCCGTTTGTACCAATCGTCTGATTGTTTGTAAGGATCGGATATCCATTTGAAAGGTTGCTCTGAACAATTCCTGTAAATGGATTCGGGCAGTTCCAATGCCACGTATATTCATCGCCTGTATAACTGTTAAGGCCATCTCTCATATCCAGGTTAACACTTTGCCAGGCATTTCCCGTTGTACCTATTTTATTTCCGTTATAAACAGTACCAGACCATGCAGGTGAAAACTTTAATGCATGACCATGCTCAGTATCTGTTGTTGAAGAGTTTATACCTTTATTATTACCGGTTCCATTAAGTGGCTTATCGTCTCCTGCTTCCGCAGATCCCTGGCTCTGATTCAGGTCGCCCCATCCATCTCTTCCTACAAGATCCTGACTTACGATCCAATAATCAAAAAGATCAATAGTCGTTCCAGCAGGGTTAGATATAGTCTGAACCTGATCGCCGATCATTACAGCATCCTGCGCATCTGTCACAAGAATCTTGAAGCTATCACCATTTTTCAAAGTAATAGTTAAGGTTTCTTGCGTATCGAACGGCTTCATGCTGATCAGAGCCCAATCCCCTGCTGAATACTCCTTTTCATTGAGTGCAAGCACTTCAGACTGTTTCAAGCCCAGCGGGTAGGTAGGAAACAGCTTCAAAGCCGTCTTGATCTTTCCGACTGTTGTATTCTCATCCACTTTTGCAGGAACAAGGAGTTCCTCATTGCTGAATGCAACCGTCTCCACTTCCCTCATAAACAGGTCGAGGAGTTCCGACTGAATTTCAGTCGAATCGTCCAGTTCGTCATTATTCACTTCCGATTCTACATAGGGTTCGGCCTCTTCATCCGTTGACTTTGCTGGAGATTCCGCTTCTTTTTCTCCATCAGGCTTTGCCTCATAGACATGCAGGGCTTCAACCAGCGCTCGAAGGCTGACCGAGTCGGCTCCATCCATATTGAAGCCGTAGACTTTGCCATTAACCTCAAAGAAGAAATCAACCGTGTATACCACAGAATAGACCGAGAACTCGTCCGTGACAAACTGGATACCGTCCGTCTCGCTGTTCTCAGCTTTTTCCGCCAGTTCCATCAGCTCAGCACCAGCCTTGGCAAAGTGAACAACGGACGGAACAGCTTTTTCATCTTCCGGAGCGTCAAGCAAATTGATGTTCACAGTAACAGCACTCTTCGGCTGAATCTCATGATCATCAGCCCAGATCTGAATATCAAAGATTCGAGCATAATCTGATGTCTGCTTTGCACCTTCTTCCTCTTCATCATCTGTACTGTCACCGCTGATGAGGTCTTTCAGTCCATCAAGCGCATCCGTCACAGCATCTGCAACAGTTTCAGGCTCTTCTTCAGTGGCCGTATCGACCACGCCAACCTTCTCAAGAGACTGCTGATAGTACTCATCGTATCTCTCATCCTCTGGCAGAATCTCCTTAACCTTCAGTTCTGCCCCATCCGGGATCTCCGCTCTGTCGTCATAGGTCACAGTGATCTCGTAAGTCTCACCGGAAGTTGAAATTACAGTCTTTTTAATTTGAGCATCTGTTACTCTGATCGTGAGTACTTCACCTGTCTTCATGGTGACTGTTAGCGTCTCTTCTGAAGCAAATGGAAGCATGGAAATCAAAGCCCAGTCTCCCGACTCGATTACGGTATCATTGATTCTTGCAATCTGTTCTTCTGTCAGTTCCGCGCTATACTCGCACTCCAGCCCATTCGCTTCTTTCAGCGTACCGACTGTGGTCTCTGTATCTACCTTTCCAACCCACACCAATTCAGGGCTACTGAATTCTACAGATTCCACATCTGCCACAAACTTCTTCGCTGCATCACTCGCCGTAACGTCGAGCATGCCATCGGTGATCTGTTCTTCTATTTCTGCGTCATTTTCCTCGCTGTATGTATCACCAATTATACCCAGCACTTCTACGAGGTCTGTAAAGCTGACAAATCCGCCTCCGGGAAGCGAAAACTGGTACATTTTGCCGTTCACCGAGTACTCAAAGTCCACCGTATACACAATGGCATATACAGACAGACTCTCAGCCTCGAACTGTACCGCGCCATCGTCTTCGGTCTTCGTCTCGATGACTTCCGTGCCAGTGCCTGTAATCTTCTCGCGGATCACCTGCGCAGCCTTGCCGACCGGATTGTTCGAAGCCGGCTGCATGACGGTGTCTGCATTTGTTCCGGGGAAATGTACGGCATAGACGCCGGATGCATCTTCACCGATTGCATCGCCGAGATCGACGCGGATCGACAGCGGCGCCGCGGGCTGGATCTCATTTCCATCTTCATCATAAATGGTCAGATCGAACAGACCCGGCATTTCTTCTGCCCGGCTGGCTTCATCTGTTGTATAATTATCGACTGCTGCCAGTGCCTTCTCGCGGTACGCGTCGTAATCATCACGCTTCTCGGAAATGGCCGTCGCCTTAAATACAGCATTTTCCGGAATGCCGCAGGCTTCTTCGCCTGAGACGATCAGACTGTAGGATGCGCCTTCTACTTCGACGGTCTTTGTAAACGCAGCGCCATTCTCAGATGCTTCTTCGATAGCCTCTGCATCTGTAGATGTTTTGTCCGTTTCTTCTGCATCCGCAGCTTCCGGATCTGTATTTTCTGCATCTGGATCTTCCACGTCAGTATTTCCAGCTTCTGCGTCAGCATTTTCACCTTCTGCATCTTCGCTGATCTCGCTGTCATCCGCCTGCTCTTCTTCGCCATCCGGATGCAGCACGATCAGACCGGACGGTGTTTCATCGTCCTGCCCTTCCGCATCGCCGTCCGGATTTTCAATCGGATTGCCGTTCTCATCAAACGTGATTTCGTTTTCGTGATATCTGTCTTCGCCGGCAGTTTCATTTTCCAGAAGGTCCGCATCGGCGGCTGCTCCATTTTCCGGAACGCCCGCGTCACCGGCTTCCATATTTTCCGTATTTTCGCTGTCAGCTGCTGTTGTATCCATGAAGCATCCATCATCATGCTGATGCTTCAGCAGCTCGATCTTGCCGCAGATCAGATGATCCGGATCTCCATTCAGAATTTCATTTCCATACTCATCATACGTGATCGTGACCCAGCCCATGTCGACCGGACTTTCGCCCTTCGGGCCCTTCTCATAACAGTCGACCGTATGCCGGTGCGGCGTCAGTTCCGTACATGTCAGAACCTTTTTGTCCTTATAACATGCATCTGTATGGGTGTGGCCCTTCCCTTCGGTCTGGCCGCAGATCAGCTTTCTTTCTGTCTGATAGCATGCATCCGAATGGACATGCTCTGTGAGACCGCACGTCAGCTGACGCTCGGTCTTTGTCTCTGTCTCGTAACAGCTGTCTGTGTGATGATGCACAACCGCATCCTGCACAAGATGCGCTGGTTCAATGGTTTCGCCGGTCTCCTCATCAATAACCGGATCACTGTAAACCGCCGGCGAGATCTCCTCGCCCTCATCGTATCCACAGACAAGCTTTTTCTCTGTACCTGTCACAACATCGCTGTAGCATTTATCGGAATGCCTGTGTTCTTCCATTCCACAAGCAATATTCTGTGTCGTCTGATAGCATGCGTCTGTGTGCTGGTGCCCGGGAGTCTCCTCTTTTCCGCATGCCAAAACGCGCTGCATCGTATAACAGGATGCATCGTGCTTATGTTCCTGATACTCAGGGAGCTGACAGACAAGAACACCATTTTCATAGCAGTTTTCATCGTGTTCGTGGACGATCCAGTCTGCTTTCCAACAATTAAGGACTTTTTTCGTCCCGATTTTCTTGCCGCCGTCGTCATATTCCGGCACCTTTTTATAACATTCCTCCGTATGCTGATGTACAGGGAAATGGCAGTTCAGAACCTTCGCACTCTGATCCGAAAGATTCAACCCCTTAACATCCGATACATTATTTCTTTCCAGCGCAACCGCCGGCATGATCAGCGTATACGTTGTAATGAAAACAATTATAATCGCTATCGCTGACCGGCATCGCGTCCGGACTCTTTCGGACGGCTTCAGCTGTCTGAGCATTTTTAACAATTCTCTCAGATCGTTCTTCATAATAATCACCTCATACTGGATACTGGTTTACGGACTTTCCTTCCTTATGAAAATCATAATTGCGCTATGAGAATAATATTCGCTCTGTAAGGACAATATTACCTTTTAAATATCTATGATTGTATCATCCGCTGCATATAATCAAGCGTCAAAGCAACAGAGACAGTGCTCCGATTATTTATCTTCAGATTATGAGAACATTGTAACAGATTATTTGAAACTTGCAAGGATTAATGTCAGGATAATGTGTCAGAAATTTGAGATTTATTGTTCGATTTTCGAGGCGATTTGAAGAAGAGAGGTGGCAAAACAGGCCGGTCACCAGGCTTTGTGGAATCCGGGAAAATCAGGCCGGTCACCGGATGTTGCACGGGGCAAAAAATCAGGCCGGCCACCGAAGTGGCCGACCTGTGTGGGATCGTTAAGTACGTTATACAACTCCCATTCAGGCTTCTGCAGCAACCTGTGTGTTGATCTCATCCTCACAGGCCTGCATCGCCGACAGCGTCTTCTGCAGAAGATCATTCAAATCCCAGCCAAGCATCTCCGCGCCCTGCGCGATCACTTCTCTGCTGCAGCCGGCCGCGAACCCTTTGCTTTTATATTTCTTCTTAAGAGACTTCAGTTCCATGTCCTTCGTGCTCTTAGAAGGGCGCATCAGCGCTGCGGCCCAGATCAGGCCGGTCAGTTCATCACTGGCAAAAAGGATCTTCTCCATCTGATGCTCCGGTTTCACATCTACAGTAATCCCGTATCCATGACTGACCACACTGTGGATAATGTCCTCGCTCACCCCGCCGGCACGAAGCATCTCCGGCGCCTTGATGCAGTGCTGATCCGGATACTGTTCAAAATCGATATCGTGCAGCAGGCCGACGAGGCCCCAGTGCTCCTCCTCATCGACAAAACCCTGATCATTGGCAAACCACTTCATGACTGCCTCGACCGTGATCGCATGCTGAATGTGGAACGGATCCTGGTTGTATTTCTTCAGAAGGTCAAATGCTTCATTTCTGGTCATAATTTTGTCTCCCTATGCACACTATTTATCAAAGATCACTTTACAATAATTCTTGTTTTGTGTAAACGTATATTTTGCGAGCTCCAAAAAAACAGGCTGACCACCAGACGTTGCACGGGGCAAAAATCAGGCCGGTCACCGAAGTGACCGACCTGTATGGGATCGTTCCTGTAATGCGTGACACTATTTATAATTTCTGTTTTCAATCATACGTCAATTGACACCGAATCGCTTTTGAAGAAGTTCATTACGGTATGCCTCATCAGTAAGTACCCGGTCAAACTCTTCAGTACGACCTTCCGTCTTTAATTGCTGTAATAGTGCCGCCAATTCTGCACGGCCTTCTTCCAATCCTTTTGCATGGCCTTCTTCCAATCCCTTTGCACGGCCTTCTGCACGGCCTTCTTCCAGGCCCTCTTTTATCGCCTGCTCTCTCAAGTCCCGCTTCGTTATTTCTTCATGATATTCCAGTGCAAACATCTCTTTCACCTCCGCTTTGTGAGATACAAGGAACTCTTTCAGGATGCCCCGCTCAATACATTCATCAACTGCCGCCTCGATCGCATCATCGATGTACATTGTTTCCTCATGAACGCGTATCGTCTGAATCAACTCCGTGTAATCTCTGAGTGCGCGGCATTTTTCGAGTATCTCACGATTATGGCCACAATTAATATTTAACATCGTGGCCTTCACTTCCACATCCGCCAGCTCCGGCCTGTCAAATGCATCTGTCAATCTCAGCACTTTTTTCTCTGGCTGTTCATCTGTTCCCAGATAAAATACAAAATATCGCGGTGTCGGCAGCATCCGCTGTGCAGTTGTAAAAACATTGATGCGATGCTCCGTCAGATATTTCGAATATAATTTTGAAAAATATGTCAGTCCTCTGACCGGCATATTAGGATTATAGGAACTCTGCTCTTCCCATAAATGCATTTCATTCCGGAAAACAAAAGAAACATCATTTTTGTAGCCCATGTAGACAGCGTTTTCAATCACATTCAGCTCCAGCTCTGACAGGTCTGTATATGATGTTTCTGCAAGTGCGTTGTACAACTCCAACGCATTTTCCTTGGATTCCTCTCTGCCAAACAGCATGCGAAAAACCGTGTCTTTGTAGTTTCTGTTAATCATTCTGCAAATCTCCCTTCGTTGATAAATGCGCAGGAAGATTCAGTTCTCCCTGCTGTTTCAATTTGTATGTAAGCAGGGATCATGTGGTGAGTACCACGTTCAGATGCAGTCCTGTGTTTCTGAGCAGAATCGAAACATTTATGGCTGCAATGATAGGTCCGGATCAGAACGACCGGGAATTGATCTTGCTTATATGGTCACCATAACACGTTTGTTCAAAAATTGCAATTCCATTTGCCAGAGTTTTTTCCGCCGTTTTTTTGCAGTTTTTTCCGCAAATGATTTGCTGGTCAGTCACCAGAAGTTGGATGTCCCTCACAAAAAACAGGCCGGTTTTGATCATTCTCAAAACCGGCCTGTAAGGGTTGCTTCTTAAATACTGTGAATCTATTGATCAGTCAAGATACGGAACGTAGGATTTTACTACCTGAGTGCGGTATACGCCTGCCGGCTGATCCCAGTTGCAGATGAACTCATCGTTGTGATAGAACTGACTGCCGCCGTAACGCTCATACAGTTCTTCCTCATTAACATGCTCCAGAGACTCGATGTTACGCATCCGAGCCATAACTTTTCTGCGGCACACATCATATGCAGGAACGGATGTCCACTCGATCTCGAAGATTGTATCATCTCTGGTATCGCCTTCGATTACGCCGTCTGCTCTGAATCTGCAGCCGCCGCCGATCTCATCGTGATACTTTCTCAGATCACTGACCAGCTCAAACGGAACACCCTTGTAAACGATCTTGCTGCCCTTCTCCGGCATCTTACTCATATCAAAACCCTCCTGTACATACATACCATATATGAAATAAATTTCAACTGCGTTTTATTATAGCACAATCTTCGTATAAAAGAAATACACCTCCTGTATCAGGAGGTGCATTTCTTTATTTGCATTGTACTTTACGCGATATCACGGATTATTCATCAACTCCGTACAGCTTAACCAGCTTGTTCAGGTAAGCATAGTGCTCCTTAGCTTCCTGCTCGGACTTAGCAAACAGACGCTCAGCCTTCTCCGGATTAGCACGCATCAGGGAGTTGTAACGAACTTCTCCGTTGATGAAGTCCTGATAGGACTCTGTCGGCTCCTTGGAGTCGAGTGTGAATGCCGGCTTGCCTTCCTTGACGTTGTCCGGGTTGAAGCGGAACAGATGCCAGTAACCAGCCTTAACTGCGAGAGCTTCCTCATCCATAACCTTCGCCATACCCTTCTTGATACCGTGGTTGATGCACGGAGCGTATGCGATGATGAGTGACGGTCCCTTGTAAGCCTCAGCCTCAGCGATTGCCTTGACTGCCTGGTTGAAGTCAGCGCCCATAGCGATCTGAGCAACGTATACATAGCCGTAGCTCATAGCGATGGAAGCGAGGTCTTTCTTCTTGGTCTCTTTACCGCCTGCAGCGAACTGTGCAACAGCGCCGGTCGGTGTGGACTTGGAGGACTGTCCGCCTGTGTTGGAGTAAACCTCGGTATCGAAGACCATAACGTTGATATCTTTGCCGCTTGCAATGATATGATCGAGGCCGCCGAAGCCGATGTCGTATGCCCATCCGTCTCCGCCGAATGCCCACTGGGATTTCTTGGAGAGGAAGTCTTTGTTTTCAACGACGTACTTAGCATCTTCGCTGTCCATGCCGTCGAGCAGTGCAACGAGCTTGGTGGTAGCGATGGAGTTAGCCGGGCCGTCATCCATTGTGTCGAGATACTCATCACAAGCTGCTGCTACGTCAGCCGGAGCGTCAGCCTTGATTGCTGTAATCTTGTCAGACAGCTGCTTACGGAGTGCGTTCTGAGCCAGAAGCATACCATATGCGAATTCAGCTGCATCCTCGAACAGGGAGTTGGACCATGCCGGACCCTTGCCCTCGTCGTTCATGGTGTAAGGTGTGGACGGTGAGGAGTTGCCCCAGATAGAGGAACATCCTGTTGCGTTGCCGATGTACATTCTGTCACCACAGATCTGTGTGATCAGACGTGCATACGGTGTCTCACCACAGCCTGCGCAAGCGCCTGAGAACTCAAGGAGCGGCTTCTTGAACTGGCTGCCCTTAACGGTGTTCTGTTTGAACTTCTCAACAACATCTGCCTTCTCCGGCAGTGTTACTGTGTAATCGAATGCCGGCTGCTGATCCAGTGTCTGGTCGAGCGGCTTCATAACGAGTGCCTTCTCACCCTTCTTGCCCGGGCATACATTTGCGCAGGATCCGCATCCTGTACAATCCAGGGAAGAAATGGAGATACGGAACTTGTAATCTGCCATACCGGTCATCGGAAGAACTGCTGCGCCTTCCGGAAGGCCTGCTGCTTCTTCTTCTGTCATTGCAACCGGACGTACGACTGCGTGCGGGCAGACGTATGCGCAGCGGTTACACTGGATACAATTCTCGGATACCCAAACCGGAACGTTGACTGCGATGCCGCGCTTCTCAAATGCGGATGCGCCGGACGGGGTTGTGCCGTCTACGTACGGAGCAACGTCGCTGACTTTCAGGGTATTACCTTCCTGTGCGCTGACCTTGTTCTGGATGTTGTTTACGAAATCAACGACATCCTGTCTTGCGCCTTCATGATGCTTCCACTCAAGGCCTTCGTCAGCTGCGTTCTTCCAGCTCTCCGGAACCTCAACCTTGACTGCCTGCTTCGCACCTTCGTCAATTGCTGCCCAGTTCTTCTGAACAACATCGTCACCCTTACGGCCGTATGTCTTCTTAGCTGCAGCCTTCATGAGCTCGATTGCCTCGGACTCCGGAATGATGTTTGCAAGCTTGAAGAATGCGGACTGCAGGATTGTGTTGATACGTGTCGGGCCCATGCCTACTTCAATACCGATCTTGACACCGTCGATGGTGTAGAACTGGATATTGTGGTTTGCGATGTAAGCCTTAACCTGTCCCGGAAGATGCTCTTCGAGACCTGCCATATCCCATTTGCAGTTCAGCAGGAATGTACCGCCGTCAACCAGTTCCTGAACCATGTTGTACTTGGTGATGTAGGACGGATTGTGGCATGCAACAAAGTTTGCTTTGTGAATCAGGTATGTGGATTTGATCGGCTTCTTACCGAAGCGGAGGTGAGACATTGTAACACCGCCGGACTTCTTGGAGTCGTAATCAAAGTATGCCTGTGCGTACATATCGGTGTTGTCACCGATGATCTTGATGGAGTTCTTGTTTGCACCGACGGTACCGTCTGCGCCAAGGCCCCAGAACTTGCAGTTGATTGTGCCTTCCGGTGTGGTAACCAGCGGCTCGCCTACCGGCAGGGAGAGGTTTGTGACATCATCGACGATATCGATGGTGAAACGCTCTTTGTCTTTGTTCTCATAGACAGCAACGATCTCGGACGGTGTGGTGTCCTTGGAACCGAGGCCGTAACGTCCTGTGAAGACTTCGATATCTTTGAACTTGGTGTTGCGCAGAGCTGCGACAACATCGAGGTACAGCGGCTCGCCGATGGATCCCGGCTCTTTTGTACGGTCAAGTACGGAGAGTTTCTTACAGGAATCCGGAATAGCAGCGATGAATGCCTCTGTTGCCCACGGTCTGTACAGGCGGACCTTGATCAGGCCGACCTTCTGACCCTGTGCTGCCAGATAGTCGATGGTCTCTTCGATACATTCGCAGACGGAGCCCATAGCAACGATTACGTGCTCTGCATCCGGTGCGCCGTAGTAGTTGAACAGCTTGTAGTCTGTGCCGATCTTGGCATTGACTTTGTCCATGTAATCCTGAACGATTGCCGGCATAGCATCGTAGTACGGGTTACATGCTTCTCTTGTCTGGAAGAAGATGTCCGGGTTCTGTGCGGAACCTCTCTGAACCGGGTGATTCGGGTTCAGGGCGTTCTTTCTGAACTCAGCAAGTGCATCCATATCCAGCATATCTCTCAGATCTTCATAATCCCATGTCTCGATCTTCTGGATCTCGTGGGAAGTACGGAATCCGTCGAAGAAGTTGATGAACGGAACTTTGCCCTTGATTGCAGCGAGGTGTGCAACCGGAGTCAGGTCCATAACTTCCTGTACGGAAGATTCGCAGAGCATTGCAGCACCGGCCTGACGACATGCGTATACGTCAGAGTGATCACCAAAGATGTTCAGCGCGTGTGAGGATACGCAGCGCGCGGAAACGTTGATAACGCCCGGAAGCAGCTCACCTGCGATCTTGTAAATGTTCGGGATCATCAGAAGGAGACCCTGAGAAGCGGTGTAGGTTGTGGTCAGAGCACCAGCTGAAAGTGCGCCGTGAACAGCACCTGCTGCGCCTGCCTCGGACTGCATCTCTGTGATCTGTACTTCCTGTCCGAACAGATTCTTTCTGCCCTGGGTTGCCCACTCATCGGTAGCTTCTGCCATCGGTGAAGACGGGGTAATCGGGAAGATTGCTGCCACTTCGGTAAATGCATACGACGCATGAGCCGCTGCGGTGTTACCATCCATGGTTTTCATTTTTCTTGCCATCGTGTTTCCTCCTTATCACTACTGGTTATTGTTGTGCTGCGCTGCGCGGTCTGTCCGGCCGCCTGTGCACCCTCCGTCGCCGGTTTCTGTCTTCATGCCTGAGTAAAAAACATTTTCTGTCGAATTTCTTCTTGCCTGCGCAAAAAATCATTTTCTGTCGAAATTCGTTTTCGCAGCGAGTCAGGCCGCGGAACCCAGACCAGCCGGAATGACTGTAAAATGTCTGGATTCCAACGGTAGATTAACCCGCACTGAAAGCCGCTCCCTGAAGATGTCATGCCCTGATGTCATTTGAGCGGCGGTCAGGCTAAATACATTTGCCGTCTGCCGTGGTGTACGGATTGTCCGGCAGCAAAGCGTTCGCTATGCATACTGCCATAAATCCGGCAGTGTCATAGATGAATGTGATCAGGATCAGCATCTGCGCGCACATTTGCAGGTGAACTGCAGCGTGAACCCAGCTTTTGACCCTAGTATGATCAGTATACCATTAAATTACACAAATGCGCATAAAAAATTGGTTGTTTCATGAAAAAAACAACCAATTTCTTTGAATCTTGCGGTTCATCCCTCTACTTCTGTAAATACAATGCAGTTCGGTGTATCCAGACGCACCGGTTTTCCCTTCATGACGATCAGTTTTTTCTCGTAATCGATGCGGAATGTCGTGATCGATCCGGATTCATGATTGACTGATGCCAGGAACTCACCGCCCGGGAACGGCCGGATGTCCTTCGGATAGTTGCCGCTGATCGGCAGTGTAAATTCTCTTGTCAGCAGTCCTGTCTCCGGGTTCACCTTGAACATCGTGGCAACATTGTCGCCGGCGACTGAGACAAAGAGATATCTTCCGTCCTTTGCAAAGCACAGTGCAGAGGTTGCGTCATGTTCGCGGTCATTGGTCTTCTTAACCGTGCTGATGGTCTGAATTTCTTCGAAAATATCATCGGTCCGTTCGGGATGATAGGCCAGAACCTGCACCACATTCTGCAGCTCGCAGATCAGATAGGCAAAGCGGCCGTCCGGACTGAACCGCATCATGCGCGGCGCAGAGCCGAGCTGGCACCGGAGAATATCCGCCAATTCCAGTTTGCCTTTTTCCGTGACACGGTAGATCTTGACCTGGTCAATTCCGTTGTCCACCGCACAGGCATATTTTCCGTCGCGTGTCGGCATGACGCAGGAAACGTGCGGACGGAAGTTGCGCTCCGTGACGGTTCCCAGGCCGCGGTGGAAGACGCCGTCCCACTCGGAGCCGAGGCGGCCGTCGTGGTGCGTGTGAATCAGCGTCACCTTGCCGTCGTGGTAACCCGCCACAAACAGATATTTACCTGTTTTATCGACTGACAGATGGCAGCCGCGCATACCGGTCAGCTCGATCTGATTGATCTTGATCAGATCACCGTCCGGCTGGATCGCGAACACAGCCACGCCTTCGTCGGCGATGGAATACAGGTATTTTCCGTT
Source organism: Eubacterium sp. (assembly GCA_017459675.1). Taxonomy (GTDB): domain Bacteria; phylum Bacillota; class Clostridia; order Lachnospirales; family Lachnospiraceae; genus CADBRN01. The sequence continues at coordinate 14,306 of JAFUCM010000001.1, read as the reverse complement.
CTTCGACAGACACAGATGCGAGGAATTATTTACCGGAAAGACCTTGCGTTCCGTCAGTGTTCCTTCGTTGATATCAACGTCATAGAGATGAATGCCGACACTGCTGCCGAGCGTATAGGTTCCCGCGTAAGCGACATATTTTCCGGCCATGGTTTCTTCCTCTTCCTTTCGAATGGTTCTGTATAAATATTGCCTGACTTATGTTCGGATTGTTCTGGTGAAATACTTCCTGACTTGTGTCAGCAACCCGATTCATTGGTTCAGTTAATCCTCAGTATAGCACATCAGAAATATTTGAACAACACAGCGGCGGACAGGCATTTCATCCGCATTTTATCACCGTTTTCGTCTTGCTTTCCCGACTGTATACATTTCCGGCCAACAGACCGTATACATTTCCGGCCTATACTCTCTGTTTATTCATAATAGTTCCGAATCGCCTCATAAACCGCTGAAAAATCCACACTGCAAGATCCTTCGGAAAGGCCGACCGGGATCTCACCGTCAAACGGATATACCTGCTCCGAACCGCCCTTTTCAAAGCAGAACACACGCACCAATCGGAACTTCGGATCGACAATCCAGTACTCCCGCACGCCGGCATTTTTGTATTTGCGATACTTCCGGACCAGGTCGTGGGCGCGGTTGGAATCCGACAGGATCTCGATTACAAAATCCGGCGCACCCTCACCCGCATGCATATTGACAGCTTTCTCGCCGCAGACAACAAGCAGATCCGGCTGCACCATCGTGCGGTTGTCCATGTCCAGCCGCACATCAAAGGGGGCAAAGAGCAATTTGCAGTGTTTGCGATTCTTTTGTTTGATACATGTGTAAATCTGGTAAGATAATTCTGCGAGGATCGTCTGGTGCAGTTCTGTCGGGCTGTTCATCTCGATCAGGTACCCGTCGATCAGTTCAAAACGCCTGCCGTCATCCGGCAGATTCATATAATCTTCTATGGTATACGTTCCCTGACGGGGAAATTCTGCTGTACGCGGAACGGGTTTCAGCGTGTAATCATCATCGACATCCAAGCTGGTTCCGTAAGCTGCCAGCGATTCACGCAGGATGATCGATCTGTCGGGCGTCAGCTGCGGATATTTCCCGTATTTTCTTCGTCCGCTCTGATACTGCTCCAGCTTCCGGTTGATCACCGCAAAGTCAATCTTACATTTTCTCTCCGAAATCCGGATTTCTACAATTGCATCAAATGGATAGACTTCTTCCGGTTCATCTTTTTCAAAATAATGCACACGCACAACCCTGTCCCGCGGGTCAACAATCCAGTACTCCCGCACGCCGGCGTTTTTGTATTTGCGGTACTTCCGGATCAGATCGTGGGCGCGGTTCGATTCTGACAGAATCTCAATCACAAAATCCGGCGCGCCCATGACATCGTGATCCCTTGGCTTGTCGTAATTACAGAGCACAATGATATCCGGCTCAACAACTGTCCTGTCATCCTCGTCGATCCGCACGTCCAGCGGTGCGACAAATATTTCGCAGTCATGGTCTGACTGTTTCAGGCATTCTAAGAGCTGCATGACCAACTGCATCTGTACCTCCTGATGGACCCAGTAAGGCGCTTCTATCTCGATCAGATACCCGTCAATCAGTTCAAACCGTCTGCCGTCGTCCGGCAGTGCCCGGTAATCTTCAACGGTATATTCACCCTGCCGCGGAAACTCCGGAGACTTCAGGATCGGCTGAAGTGTGTAATCGTCATCTTCGGGTATGTTTATGCTTTCATTCGTTTTCTTCATCATACGGTTCCCCCTTTTTTTAATTCCTACCCGTTGGATTATCCTATGGTACATTTACATAATTTATATTACAAGGATATTTGTTCCTTGTCAATGATGAATCGAGACCGGGTTTTTAGAAGTCAGGCATCGTAAAAAGGCACCTTCCGCCCGCCGGCACGTGTCAGTGCCAAACCGGGGCGAAAGATGCCTCTTCTGTTTATTCTTCTATTTTCTTCTGTCTTATCGCGGCCGTACCGGGAATTTGACTTTCTTCTGCCTTACCGCGGACGCACCGGGAAGCCGACCTTCTTCTGCACCTTGCGCAGGGTCTTGGTCGAATAGTAAGTTGCCTTCTCGGCATTTTCTTTGATACGCTGATCGAGCCAGTCTTTGTCCTTCTCGATCTCGGCGACGCGGGTCTGCAGCGGTGTGAGGATCGCGTTGACGGATTCTGCCACGGCTGTCTTCAACGCGCCGTAGCCCTGTCCCTCAAATTCCTTCACGGCTTCTTCCGGTGTCTTGCCGACGCATGCGCTGTAGATATCCAGCAGATTGCTGACGCCCGGCTGCTCTTCGCGGTACGCGATGATGCCCTCTGAGTCCGTGACGGCACGCTTGCATTTGCGCGCGACAGTGTCTGCGTCATCCATCAGATAAATGCTGGCGTTCGGATTTTCATCGGACTTGGACATTTTCTTGGTCGGATCCTGCAGGCTCATGATCTTCGCGCCGACCTTCGGAATATAGGCTTCCGGAACGGTGAAGACGTCGCCGTAAATATTATTGAAGCGAATTGCCAGGTCACGGGTCAGCTCCAGATGCTGCTTCTGGTCAATGCCGACCGGAACGACATCTGCCTGATACAGCAGAATATCAGCTGCCATCAGAACCGGATAGGTAAAGAGTCCCGCATTGATGTTGTCCGCATGCTTTGCGGATTTGTCCTTGAACTGTGTCATGCGGTTCAACTCGCCCATGTATGTGAAGCAGTCCAGAATCCACGCAAGTTCGGCGTGGCCTGTTACATGGGACTGATAATACAGACACGCTTTTTCCGGATCAATGCCTGCCGCGATGTAGATCGCCATCAGACGGCGTGCGCGCTTTCTGAGTTCCGCCGGATCCTGGCGGACTGTGATCGAATGCATATCTACGACACTGTAAAAGCACATGTACTGTGTACTAAGTTCAACCCAGTTCTTCAGTGCGCCGAGGTAATTGCCCAGTGTCAGATTGCCGGTTGCCTGCATGCCCGAAAAAAGGACTTTGTTTCCATCTAACATAGTTGCTGCTCCTGTTCTTAACCGCAGTTATAGATTTTTTTCATTGTGTTCAAGTGTAGCACGGCAGAGGCGGGATTTCAATAAAATATGATGTAAATCGCGATCTCTGATCGCGCGAGCTGCGCGACGCACTTGTGCGTCTTCACCTGCCGCCTTTCCGCACCCGATCCGTTTTTCGCCCGTAGATCGTCAGTCCGTACATGACAAACCCAAGTACCAGCGCACAGGTATCGGCGATCGGCTGGGACCACACGAGGCCGTACATGCCCATGACACGGTTCAGTATGGTCAGCAGCGGGATCAGCAGAACGCCCTGCCGGATGAAGGAAAGCAGCAGTGACTGCTGCCACTTTCCCATTGCCTGAAACATGGAATTGAGCAGCATGACGAAGCACATGCCGAATGCGCACAGGATGTACCGCTTCAGGAAGGCCGTTCCGATGGTGACGGTTTCCGGCTCGTGGATAAACAGGTGGATCAGCTGTCCCGGGAACAGTTCGATCAGCGCCACGCAGGATGCGGCGTAGACTGCCAGGATCAGGAACGACCAGCGGTTGATCTCTTTGACATGTTTCATGTCGCCGGCACCATAGCAGTAACCGAGCAGCGGCATGATGCCCTGCGTCAGGCCGATAGTGATCTGCATCGTGATCGTTCCGATTTTCTGGACGACGCCAAATGCAGCCACCGGCACATCTCCGTATGCCGACATGAAATGTGTCAGCACAATGTTTGCCGAGGAGCCCAGCACGATGACTGCTGCCGCCGGCATGCCGACCAGAATGACCTGGCTGGCAATCGATGGAATGACTTTGAAGGCACGCGGTGACAGGCGGATGACAGAATCCGGATCCCGTTTTACACAGACAAATAAATACAGGAATGCAGCCGCGTTGGAAATGCACGTGGCAATTCCTGCGCCGGCCGCGCCCATGCCGAATCCCTGTACGAAGACCGGATCCAGCACGATGTTCAGAAGGCCGCCGAATGCCATGCCGAAACTGGCGCGCTTTGTATTTCCCTCACCGCGGGACAGGTGGCCGAGCATCAGCGAGGCGACCGTCGGAAGCCCGCCGATCACAACCGTCCAGCGGATATAGGCGCCGGTGGCCTGATATGTCTCTGCCGTCTTCGCGCCGATCACAGTCAGGATCGGATGCATGAAAATGGATAGCACGATCATCCAGACGACTGTCATCGCAAGTGCCCCGTAAAATGCAAAGGTCGATGTCACGGATGCCCGTTTTGGATCCTTGTGACCGAGCGACCGGGACATCAGACTGTTGGCCCCGATGCCGAACAGATTGCCGATCAGCGTCATCGACATGAACAGTGGAAAGCTCAGCGCCAGCGCCGCGACCTGCGACGGATTATTTGTATGACCTACAAAAAAAGTGTCAGCCAGATTGTAAACCAGCGTTACAATCTGACTGAGAATCGTGGGGATCGCATACTGCGCGATCGCCCGCGGTACGGATTTGTTTTCCAGCATAGTCAGTCTACCTCAGATGCTCAGGCAGTTTTACCCCTTCTGTCATGACTCACACGGAAGCCGGAATTTGCCCTTTGCCCGGCGCATACGGGAGCCGTTATTTACCCCTTCTGTCCCGGTGCGTACGGAAAGCGGTTTTCTCCCGCCGGCTTTGTGTAGTCCGGATCGTTGTTCTGCACACAGTTATACAGAATATTAATCAAATCGATTTCTGTCGTATCCGTAAACTTCTCCAGTGGAAACGGCGTTCCGAACTGAAATTCATACTGTGACAACAGCAGTTCAAGCATTCCTGCGCTCCTCCATTTTCTTCAGGAAATCCTCACCGTATCCATAGTGTTCCACGACAAAGTCAAGATCCTTGTCGCCGCGGCCGGACAGGTTCACCAGAACAGATCCGGTCATGCCGGTGCGGGCAATCTTGATCGCATAAGCGAGTGCGTGGGAACTCTCGATTGCCGGGATGATTCCTTCGTGACGCGACAGCAGGAACAGTGCCTCGATGGCCTCTTCGTCGCTGATCGTCGTGTAGTTGATGCGGCCCATGTCATGCAGCATGCAGTGCTCCGGTCCTGCAGCCGGATAATCCAGACCGCTCGCGTTGGAATAAACCGGTGCCGGATCGCCGTTTTCATCTGCCAGCATGATGCTGTTAAATCCGTGCATGACGCCCTCTGTTCCGTAGGTAATGGATGCCGCGTGGTCGCCGAGCTTCGGGCCGCGTCCGAGCGGCTCAACGCCGACCAGTTCTACCGGGTCCGCCAGGAACGGCGTAAACATTCCGATTGAATTGGAACCGCCGCCGACGCAGGCAACAACCTGGTCCGGCAGATGTCCTGTCTGCTCGACGAACTGTGATTTTGCCTCTTCGCCGATGCAGAACTGGAAGTCGCGCACCATCAGCGGGAACGGATGCGGGCCTGCAGCTGTGCCGATGCAGTAAACCGCGTCCTTGTATTCTTTCGCGTATGCCATAAATGCTGCGTCGACTGCTTCTTTCAGCGTCTTCAGACCAAAGCTGACCGGTACGACATTTGCCCCGAGCATTTTCATGCGGGTGACGTTCGGCGCCTGCTTCGCGATATCGACTTCACCCATATAGATATCACATTCCATGCCGAAGTATGCAGCTGCAGTCGCGAGTGCGACACCGTGCTGGCCCGCGCCGGTCTCGGCGATCAGCTTCTTCTTGCCCATGTATTTTGCGAGAAGTCCCTCTCCCATGCAATGGTTCAGCTTATGTGCACCGGTGTGGTTCAGGTCTTCGCGCTTCAGATAAATCTGCGTCCTTCCGAGCAGATTGGACAGATTCTGACAGTGGTAAACCGGTGTCGGCCTTCCCTGGAAATCCCTGCGGATGCGGCGCAGCTCTGCGATGAACTGTGCGGACTGTGCGATCGTATTGTACGCCTCCGCATACTCATTGAACGCCTTAATCAGCTCCGGATCCTCCAGATAGTTGCCGCCGTATTTTCCAAAATATCCTTTGCTGTCCGGATACTCTTTCAGGTAATTATCATAGTCTCTATATTTATTCACAATGATGTCCTCTCTTTGTTGTAAATCCATGCTGCCCGAAAAGATACCATCTGATTATAGCATAACTGGCACGTTCTGAACGAAAAAATCTGACTTTTCCGCAGAAAAACCGGTTGTATCCAATATCTATTTCTGCAATAATGACAACAGACAGAAACCCGATGAATCTATATTCCATCTATACTTATGGAGAATAAAAATGCGTCTGAAATTAATTGCCTGCAAAGTATTGACCAGAGAGTTATCCTATCTGTGTGCACTTTCCGACAATGTGGTTGACATCACCTGGATGCGGCAGGGCTATCACGACCGCCCGGAACAGCTCCCGCCGATCCTCCAGAAGGAAATCGACGCAATCGAATCCGGCGAAGATCCCTACACCAATCCGGTCGTCGACACCGGTGCGGGCGGCGGTGTGCCGGATGATTATGAAGCCATCCTGCTCGGATACGGGCTGTGCTCCAATGCAATCACCGGGGTCTTTGCGCGCAAACACCGCATTGTGATCCCGAAGGCGCACGACTGTATTACGCTGTTTCTGGGATCCAAAGAGCGTTACACCAAAGTCTTTAATGACATGCCGGGCTGCTTCTGGTACACGGCGGGCTGGATCGATCATTCCGATATGTACGGGGAAGCGCGGACGAACCGCCTGCGGAAATACTATGCGGACATGGACTACGACGAGGATACGATCGATTTCCTGATTGAAGAGCTGGGCGGTCTGAAGAATTATCACGCAAATGCCTATATCAAAATGCCTTATCTGGACAAGCCCCGCTATACGGAAGTCACTAAGAAGGCTGCAGAATATCTCGGCTGGGAATACAGTGAACTCGACGGCGACATGAGTCTTATGGAGAAAATGATTGCCGGTGACTGGAATGAAAATGATTTCCTGATTCTGGAGCCGGGCGAGATGGCCGTTCCGTCCTATGATGCAAATGTGATCAAGAAGGTGCCGGCGCCGGGATTTTCCGCTTGATCCCGTTTGGGGCAGTTTCTGTCCGGTTCTGCACCGGTTCTGCCGGAATGTTTGCCCGGTTCTGCACAGTTTTCCTGTGATACGGCTGCCTGCGCCACTTGAAATACCCGGCTAAATCATATATATTTATAAATAGCTGTTGATCACATTCGCACTTGAATCTGGAGGTTCTGAATATGCCGATCGGAGCAATTGTTGGACTTTGTGTATTTGGATTTATGGCGCTGTTCGCAGTGCTGATTGCAATCATCTCTGCTGTTTCCGCTGTGTCCGGATTTGACAAGCCGGATGACCGGGACGAATAATCTGCATGTTAAAATACCACCGTGGACGTAAACTGTACGTTCCATCGGTGGTATTTTTTTAGTATCTGTTCTTCCGTTATTTCACTTCAATGTCCCCGACATTGTTTTCCACAGTCAGTGACGGACCGCTCCCCTCCTGCGAAAAGCTTCTTCCCTCATCTCTGTCGAAAATCTCTACTTCGCCCATATCCGTTGAAAGATTAATCGCGTATGTACTCCGGTCTCCCGCCAGCACGACATCTATATCTCCCACATCGCCGGTCACAAGAAGCTCTTCAAATGTACAGTTTTTCACATCGGTGTCGCCTGTATTCATCCCAATTGTTCCGGTGCCAAGCGACGCATCTTCGACTTCCAGATCTCCTGTGTTGAGTGAAATGTCCGTCCTGTCAAATGCAGTGCCGGCCACTTTAATATCTCCTATATTTCCGTGAATCTTTACATCTGCGATTGCAAGCTGCGCAATTTCCATGTCGCAGGCATCGATCTGACTCGTGAAGTTCTCCAGTTTCGTGCCGGAAGGAATCGTTACATCCAGCCGTGCGCCGTTTTTCCCGAACCCGAAAAGATTGAATCTGCTTCTGACTTTGCCGCGCTGTGTAATCGTCAGTGTCCCGTCCTGCAGCGAAATCTCCGGTTTCAGCTTTTCATTTCCCCCGTAAGCAATTTCCAGTTTTTCACCTGTCCGGAACCGCACATCCATCACTTCCGAATCCAGCGAAACCGCCGTGACCGCTCCGTCTTCCTGAAAGATGGTTTCGGTTTTGCGGGTGATACTTTTATCCGGCCGAAGCCCCGGCAGCCCGCCGGTGTGATACAGCATTCCGCCGATGATACAGCCTATGGTAATCAGGGTGATGACCGTCAGATAGATATTCTTCTTCATGCCCTCTGCCTCCTCATTCTGTAAATATCCTGCAGCATTTCACCTGTCAGGCAGGTTCAGACTCTCCTGGTGCCCAATGTCCGCTTGATCAGTGTCTCAACAATTGCGGCAATCGGCCAGATAATCCAGGTGAATCCCCAGCGGAATGTGAGGAAGCTCCAGATCAGGTAAATACAGGTGATTGTAGGCCAGTAGACGGACATGACAGCACCCACCGTGTTATTTTCATAATAAACGTCGTCATCTTCGCCGCTGCCGCGGTATGTGCTTCCGACCGTGCCGGATGCATTCAGGTTCAGCAGTTTATTGTAGGCATCGCTGCGCTGCGAAACACTTACAATCATCATGACACCGATTCCGACAAAAATGAAAATCAGTGCCGCGGAAAAGCCCATGACCAGGCCGGTGCTGTGGTCCAGAATTCCCATTACGGACTCCGGGACGACAGAAATGATGCAGAGAATTACACCGGCTGCCAGAAACAGCGCCCTTGTGCTGCGGAAACTCTCCCGCTGTTCGTTGACCCATGCCGCTGTCCCGTAATCAATGCGGCACTGCCGCTTCTGCACAGCGCTGTGCCGGCTCATGCGCACGGAGCTGTAAATGAAAAGTCCGACGCCTGCGGCAACTAAGAGAAACAGCATTGCAGTGGTGACTGCCTCTGCCAGCGGACTGTTCAGCTCGGCAACTGCTGCAGACGGTGCCGGACTGCAGATGCAGAGCAGTACGCCGAGTCCCGTCAGAAATCCCGTGCGGCTGGCATCCGCAATATATTCCCGTGCCGCATCCTGTGACAGGAGCGGTGCTGATTCCGGTTCGCCCGCCCGCAGAATTTCCTCGATTCCCAGTGCTTCTGCGAGTTCGTCCAGATTGCCGAACTCTGAAATCACAATGCCGACTGCCTCATTTTCCGCCTTGCCTTCTTCGATCAGTTCCGTATATTTATCTTCCATCATCTGGCCGAGTTCGTATTTGGCCTTCAGCACCTCCGATGTATTCGGAAGCGCCGCAAACATTGATTCAAGATAATTTTTGATTGTTTCCATCTTCTTATCCTCCGTCTGTATTCTTTTCTGCCGGTGATCCGGAATTTTCAAATTCCGGAAAATCTACTCGGCGTCCAGAATAAACCGCTCCACAACTTCTTTGGTCAGCTGCCACTCGGCACATTTTTCCTGATAATACGCCCGGCCGCTGTCTGTAATTCTGTAATACGTCCGCCGCTTTCCATTCTCTGCGGTCTGGTAAAATGACTCGATATATCCGTTCTTCTCCATCCGGGTAAATGCAGAATAGAGCGTTGTTTCTTTAATCACGTACTTCTCTTCTGACAATTCCCGGATCCTGCGGGAAATCTCATAACCGTAGGAAGGAGCATCCAGCAGAAGATACAGGATAATCGTGTCATTATAGCCGCGAATGACATCACTGCTGATATTCATATGCACCACCTTCTTCTATACTTACGTCTGTCGTTACAACGTCTGACATTGTAACGCCTGTCGTACTATGTCTGTCGTAGTAAATATAACATATCTGTCCACAACATGCAAGCAGATTATACGCAGCAAACGCAAGGGGGTTTCTGTCACCAAAAAAGAAGCTGCCAGCCTGCACATTCATGTGCCTGGTTCGACAGCCTCTCCCATCATTTTCTTATAGCAACCCCGGCAGCCCGGCGGTGTCATCAATCAGATACGCGGGCTGCAGTTTTGTCAGCATCTCCCTGTTCCGAAATCCCCAGGTCACAGCAGCGCAGTCCATGCCTGCATTCGCTGCCGTCTGCAAATCAATTTCCGAGTCGCCGACGTACAGAATTTCTTCCGCCTTTAACTGCATGGCATCTGCAGTCTCCAGCACCAGATCCGGCGCCGGTTTGCGTGCCGTTCCGGGTTTCTCGCCTGCTGCGAAATCAAACAGGCCCGGAAACAGCTCATCCGCAAGAATCTGCACAGCAGCATCCGGCTTGTTGGAAATGACTGCAGTCCGGATTCCTCTCTGGCGCAGTTCCTCAAGGAGTTCCATAATTCCCGGATAGGGCACCGTATGATCATTGCAGTGCTGCTCATAGTACGGCTGGTAGACTGTGCGGATCCGGCGAATTTCATCTGGCTCCCTGTACTTTCTGTCGCTGCGTGCTGAACTGCCGGCATTTTCCGGATCCGCTTCCGTATCGATCCGGATCAGATCCTCCGCCTGCATCTCCGGATTATTCTCCAGCGCCAGCGCGCGCCGGATCGCAACGCGGATTCCGCTGCCGAAGAAACACCTGACGGTTTCCATCGTATAATCATGCCGGTGGCCGGTCTGCTCCATCGCATAATTCAATGCAATTGTCAGGTCCTCCAATGTATTCAGAACGGTTCCGTCCATATCAAAAAACACTGCTTTGTATTTTCTCAATCTGCTCAATCCCTAAAGTACCCTGCACTGCTGCAGCAGTTTTTCATCCAAATATCTTTTCACATTTTTCGAGTGCCGATGCAATCACGGCATCCATATCGTAATATTTGTACTCACCCAGCCGGCCGCCGAAAATAACCTTTTCTTCCTTGTCCGCCAGCGCTTTGTATGCACTGTAAAGCGCACCGTTTTTCTCATCATTTACCGGATAATACGGCTCATCGCCCGGCTTCCATTCGGAACTGAACTCGCGGCTGATGACCGTTTTCGGCAGATCATTCCCCTCCGCATCCTTTCCGAATTCAAACCATTTATGCTCGATGATACGTGTCCAGGGCGTCTCGCGGTCCGTGTAGTTGACCGCTGCATTTCCCTGAAAATTCGGCTGGTCCAGCACTTCATTTTCGAACCGCACAGAACGGTATTCCAGTGTGCCGAGCCGGAATCCGAAATATGCGTCAACCGGACCGGTATAGACCACCTTCTCCGCCAGATCATTCAGCGTTTCTCTGTCAGCGAGATAATCGGTATTCAGCCCCACTTCGATGCCATCCAGCATATTCGCGACCATCTGCGTGTATCCGCCGACCGGAATTCCCTGATAGAGCGCATTAAAATAATTGTTGTCAAACGTCAGGCGTACCGGCAGACGTTTGATAATAAATGCCGGCAGCTCTGTGCATGGTCTGCCCCACTGCTTCTCCGTGTAGCCCTTTACCAGCTTCTCATAGATATCCGTTCCGACAAGGCTGATCGCCTGCTCTTCCAGATTCTTCGGCTCCGTAATGCCGGCCGCGCGCCGCTGCTCCTCAATCTTCGCAGCCGCCTCTTCCGGCGTCACGACGCCCCACATTTTATTAAAGGTGTACATGTTAAACGGAAGCGAATACAGCTCGCCGTGGTAATTTGCAACCGGCGAATTGGTGAACCGGTTGAATGTCGCAAACTGATTGATGTACTCCCAGACATGCTTCAGATTCGTGTGGAAAATATGCGCGCCGTATTTGTGCACATGGATTCCCTCGATCTGCTCCGTGTAAACATTTCCGGCGATGTTCGGACGCTTGTCGATCACCAGAACCGATTTCCCGGATTTCTTTGCTTCGTGCGCGAATACAGCGCCGTAGAGGCCGGCGCCGACAACCAGATAGTCGTATTTCATATTGATTTCCTCATGCTTGTGTCAGATTGCCAGCTCTCTTCCGTCCAGCGACGCCTCTGTCAGATTGCCGCTGCCGTCATAAACCAGTTTCAATGAGAAAAACGGCCGCTCCTCATCCAGCAGCCGGAAGAAGATTTTATCACCTTCCCACAGCTCCAGATCATTGATCTTTGTTTTCTCAATCCAGACCAGCTCGCCCTCATCACATTCAATCATGCTGCCGGTAAATCCGTCAGCTGTAAACAGGGACATGTATTCCGTTACACCATCGCCTGATACGAATGTCACAATTCCGCGGTACCGCCAGGAGGTCAGCGTCAGGCCGGTCTCCTCCTTCACCTCACGGAGCAGGCATTCCTCCGGGCTTTCATCCGCCTCAAAGTGTCCGCCGACACCGATCCATTTGTCTTTATTGATGTCATGCTCCTTCTTTACTCTGTGGAGCATAAGATATTTTCCGTCCTGCTCAATGTAGCAGAGCGTGCTTAATCCAACCATATTTTCTCCAGTTTTCTCTATATTCTGTCGAGTCGAATCAGAGAATCAGCTCCATCCCCGTCTTCTGTACTCCCAGTCCACAGGCCTCATAGAACTTCTTCGCACTGTCATTGCCTTCCCAGACATTCAGTGTAACATTATAGAAATCCCGTTCCCGCGCCCAGGCGACAACATATTCATACAGTGCCTTCCCGATGTGTTTGCCGCGCAGGTTTTCGTCTACACACAGATCATCAATATAAAGTGTCCGGATATCAGTCAGGATGTTGTCATTGAGATGCTGCTGAATCACACAGAACGCATACCCCATCAGCACATCATTCTCATCTGCTGCCGCAAAGATCGGACGCTGATCATCCCGGATAATCTCCAGTAGTTCTTCATCGGTATACTTTCTGCAATTCGCCTTGAACAGATCCGGCCGCGCATTGTGATGCACCATCAATACCTGGCTGAGTAATTCATCAATGCGGGGAAGATCCTTCTCCATGGCTCTTCTAATGTTCATTTCTTGTTGTACTCCTTACTTCTCTGAGTCAAAGGGGACGTTTCACCTTACTTCTAGGTTGTGGGGCGGACGAATCTTCCTATTTTCTTGATTTCGTATGCCCCTGGTACTTCTCTTCCGGATTCCGGGGCGGACGAATCTTCCTGTTTTCTTGATTTCGTATGCCCTGCCCGAAAATCTTGCTTCAGATCATTGTCTCCGGCCGCACTGCCTGATCAAACTCCTCCTCTGTCAGAAGCCCCAGTGACACGCAGGCCTCTTTCAGCGAGATGTTCTCGCGGTATGCCTTCAGGGAGGTCTTTGCCGCGTTCTCGTAACCGATGATCGGATTGAGCGCCGTGACAAGCATCAGAGAATTGTGCAGGTTGGCTGCCATCTGTTCTTCATTTGCCTGAATGCCGACGAGGCAGTGATCAGTGAAGGAACGGATTGCATCGGCGAGCAGCCGGACGGACTGCAGGAAGTTGTATGCGATCACCGGCATGAATACATTCAATTCGAAGTTGCCCTGGGAGGCTGCAAATCCGATTGCGGCATCGTTTCCCATAACCTGTACTGCGACCATGGTCATAGCCTCGCACTGCGTCGGATTGACTTTGCCCGGCATGATTGAGCTGCCCGGTTCATTTGCCGGGATGGTAATCTCCGCCAGACCGCAGCGCGGACCGCTTGCCAGCCAGCGCACGTCATTTGCCACCTTCATCATGTTGGCTGCCAGTGCCTTCAGCGCGCCGTGTGCGAAGGTGACTGCGTCCTTGGACGTCAGCGCGTGGAATTTGTTCGGCTCGGTCACGAACGGCTTGCCGGTCAGCTCAGAGACAGCTTTCGCCACTTCCTCACCAAATTCCTTCGGCGCATTGATGCCGGTGCCGACCGCGGTGCCGCCCAGCGCCAGCTGGGAAAGATGCGGGATTGCGGATCCGATCAGGCGTCTGCCTTCTTCCAGCATTGCGCGCCATCCGCTGATTTCCTGTGAAAATGCAATCGGCGTCGCATCCATCAGATGCGTACGGCCGCTCTTGATCACACCCTGATGTGCCTCTTCCAGCTTTTTCAGGACTTCGATGGCATGATCAATTGACGGATACAGCTGCTGCTCAATCTCTGTTACGGCTGCGATGTGAATTGCAGTCGGATAGGTGTCATTGGAGCTCTGGGACATATTGACAGTATCATTCGGATGCAGCGGCTTCTCCGTATCAAACTGCATGCCGGACTCCGCCGCAATCTCATTGCCGCGGTTTGCGACAACCTCATTGACATTCATGTTGGACTGTGTGCCGCTGCCTGTCTGCCAGACCACCAGCGGGAAATTTCCTTCCAGTTTGCCTTCGAGGATCTCGTCGCAGACCTGGCTGATCAGCCCCATACGCTGCTCGTCCAGCTTGCCGAGACGGCAGTTCGCAATCGCGGCAGCTTTTTTCAGGACTGCAAATGCACGGATAATTTCCGCCGGCATTTTCTCGGTTCCAATCTCAAAATTCTGATAACTCCGCT
>JAFUCM010000213.1 GCA_017459675.1 Eubacterium sp. | reverse complement strand
GCTATGTCAGAGGAAGCGGCAGGCGAAACGATATCTTAAGCTGAAATGACGAGCGAAATGATATTTTTCCGGAGAAATAGGACCTGAAAGAACGGTGTGAGGGTATGTGTGAGACAGCAAAAACAAGAAGCCCAAAGAAAAAACTGACCCTTGCGGCACGCGGGAGTCTTCTCTCACGCGCGCAGGTGGAACTGGTGCAGAAGCTTCTGGCGGATCAGGGTATCGAGACGGAATTTCTTGTCGTGAAGACGAAAGGGGATAAAGACCGGGTTCGTGCATTGAAGGAGATTGGCGGCGACGGACTGTTTGTGCGTGAGGTGGAGCGCGCCCTGCTGGATGGCAGCGCGGATGTGGCGGTACACTGTGGAAAAGACCTGCCTTATCAGCTTGCGGATGATCTTGAGATTGTCTGTGTGCCGGACGCGGCAAGTGCAGCAGACTGTCTGATCTGGCCGGAAGGCCGGAAGCAGGAAGAACTGAAAGTTATCGGATCGGGCAGTGCCCGCCGCGTGACGGAGCTTCAGAAAATTCTGCCGGGTGTGGTATGCAGGGAAATCCGGGGCAATATTAATACACGGCTGGAAAAACTTCGGGAAGGGCAGTATGATGCGATTGTACTGGCCAGGGCCGGACTGGAACGACTGTCTCCTGACCTGACCGGGCTGTGCGTGCGGGAATTTGCACCGGAGGAGATGATACCGGCAGCCTGCCAGGGCATTCTGGCGCTGGAGTGCCGCAAAAATGATAAGCGGACCCGGGAAATATTGCAGCAGATCAACAATGAAGCGGCAATGAAAAGATTCCGGACGGAGCGGACGCTCTTCTGCCGCATGAAAGCAGACTGCGCGACAGCGCTGGGAGTACACGCGGCATATCATGAGGATCAGCTGACACTGAGGGCAATGTTTGACGGTAAAAATGAAGTGCTGACCGGAGAGGCCTGGGATGCAGACAGCATGATTGAACGGGTGGTACAAAAGATTTATGAGTAAGTGGAAGTCTGAGTTGATGTTATTCCTTGCGCCTCTGATTTGGGGCGCAAGTTTTGCTGTAACAAAGGGGTCATTGGATGCGATCGGCCCGAATTGGCTATTGTCATACCGCTTTATTCTCGCAGCGCTGTTTATGACCGTCCTGGTATGGAAACAAATCCGGGGAATGGACAGGCAGACGCTGCGCGGCGGAATTTTGACCGGCGTGGAATTGTACCTGGTGCAGTTCTTTCAGACAGTTGGTATGCTGTATACGACAGCCGGGAAAAGTGAAAGCAGGAGAAAAACGAGATGAAAGACCATTTGAAAAACAATAAAGCAATCCTCGCCGTCAGCTTTGGCACATCCTATCAAGAAAGCCGGGACGCGGCGATCGGAGGAATCGAGCGTGCCCTCGCGGCCGCGTTTCCGGAATGGGAGGTACGCCGCGCATTTACGTCAGGATTCATTATTAAAAAGATTCTCCGGGAGACCGGGGAAAAGATTGATACTGTAACAGAGGCGCTGGAGCGGGCGGCTTCTGACGGAATCCGGGAGCTGCTTGTACAGCCGACGCACTTTATGAAGGGAATCGAATACGATGAGATGAATGCGGTGCTGGATCAGTACCGGGATCAATTCGACAAGCTCATGATCGCAGAGCCGCTTCTGGCTTCCGAAGCAGATTTCAGAGCTGTCGCGGAAGCGGTTGTCTCCGGGACAAATGCATGGCTCGCTGCGGGAGACGGGTGTAAACCCGGAGCGGAATCGAAAATAGATACAAAAGAAAATCAGACAAACTCAGATCCCCCTGCTGCCGTCATTTTCATGGGGCACGGCACGTCCAAAGCAAATGCAAACACGGTCTATGACACCATGCAGCGGACATTCAAAGAGGCAGGGCTTGAGAATTACTATATTGCAACCGTAGAGGCGTCTCCGACCATCGAAGATGTTATGCAGGAGATGAAAGGAAAGGGATACCGGCACGTAATCCTCCGGCCGCTTATGGTCGTTGCCGGCGATCACGCCTGCAACGACATGGCCGGCGAGGAACCGGATTCCTGGAAATCCATACTCGAAACGGCAGGCTATACAGTGACTGCCGTACTTCACGGCCTCGGCGAAGATCCGGCCATCCAGGAGATCTACGCAGCCCATGCGCGGGCTAAGTGCGAACGGTCCCGGTGATGATATTTTTATGCATGAGGATATAATTTCATGCAGCTGCACGTCAGCAGTTAATTACAACAACTTCTTCTTCATCGTCAGCACATTACATCCGTTCGTGTAAGAATAGCTCACCTCATCCATTGTCTTCTTTACCATGAAGATGCCCAGTCCGCCGATTGCGCGTTCTTCCGCAGAAAGGGTGATATCAGGATCTGCCTTTGCTGTCGGATCATACGGCCGGCCGCGGTCTACAAAAGTGATGACCGCCATGTTTGTGTCTTTTTCGATGCCTGCGCGGATGGTGGCATTTCCGCCTTCTGCGGCATATGCATAATTTGCGATGTTGACAAAGATCTCTTCGACAGCGAGGCTGATCTGCATAAGTACCTTCATCGGGCAGCTATATGCTTCCAATGTCCGGCTGACAAAGTCATTTACTTCATCCAGCTTTTCAACTCCAGCGCGAACTGTCAATTCCTTCATATCAATACCACCTCCGTTGTAGCGAAGACTGAGCATCGTGATATCGTCAAACTGCGGTGCGTCAAGGACAAAATTACTGATACTTTCATGGACATGATTTAGTATATCACGAGATGAGCCTGTGCGCACCTCATTTAGTGTGTCCAGCAGTCTTTCTGTTCCAAACAGCGTATTGTCCTCATTTGTTGCCTCGGTCACGCCGTCCGTGTAAATAAAAAGTGTATCGCCGGGATCCAGATGAATTTCATAATCACGGTATTTCATTTCATCGTAGCCGCCGATAACAAATCCGTGCGGATCTTTATACAATTCAAATTTGCCATTGTTTTTGCAGATGATCGGATACTCATGTCCCGCACTTGAAGCAGTGATGGTACCGGTAGAGATTTCCAGAATACCGATCCAGACAGTGATGAACATATCCAGTGTATTATTTGCGCAGATTTGCCGGTTGGCGAAACTGAGGATATCCTTCGGCGTACCGCCCATCATAGCCCGGTTGTTGATCATGATCTTGGAGGCCATCATAAACAGAGCCGCAGGAACGCCTTTTCCGGAAACATCGGCAATTACCAGCGCCAGATGATCTTTATCCAGCAGGAAGAAATCATAAAAATCGCCGCCGACTTCTTTCGCGGGTTTCATATCTGCAAACAGATCGAATTCTGTTC
>JAFUCM010000212.1 GCA_017459675.1 Eubacterium sp. | reverse complement strand
CCAAATATTTCTGTATGAATCCTTGCCTCCTGAATACGCTCCCGCAGATCATTTGATACCAGAAAATAGTCAATCCGCCATCCGGCATTCTTCTCCCGCGCCCGGAAGCGGTATGACCACCATGAATACTCCACCTTACCCGGATATAGAAATCTGTAACTGTCAGTAAATCCTGCCTCGAGAAGCGTGGTCATTTTCTGCCGCTCCTCATCGGTAAATCCGGCATTTCTGCGGTTGGTTTTCGGATTTTTCAGATCAATCTCCTGATGTGCGACATTCATATCGCCGCAGACAATCACGCCCTTTTTCTGATTCAATCCAGTCAAATATGCACGGAAAGCATCTTCCCATTCCATGCGGTAGTCCAGCCTTTTCAGCTGGTCCTGTGAATTGGGTGTATAGACTGTTATGAAATAAAAATCGGGATATTCCAGCGTAATCACACGTCCTTCATGGTCGTGCTCCTCGATTCCGAGACCATACGTCACGGAAAGCGGCGTCCGGCGTGTAAAGACGGCGGTTCCTGAATATCCCTTTTTCTCTGCATAATTCCAATATTGTTCATAGCCATCTGTCTGCAGTTCGATCTGGCCTGCCTGCAGCTTTGTCTCCTGGAGACAGAAAATATCTGCGCCGCTCTGCTGAAAATAATCCGCAAAGCCTTTCTGGACACAGGCTCTGATTCCGTTTACATTCCATGAAATAAAGCGCATGGGAAACCTCCGGTTTATAAGATGATACTATTTCCATGTTACCACAGGCCGGTGGTTTTTGCATTGATTTTCGAACACATTCCTAAAGATTCTTAGGAGAAAAGTTAAGACTGTCGTATTATTCTTTAATAACACGAACCGACGCCAGTGTATGGTCCGCCGCATCATGAACAGGAATACGGCGGCTTCTGAGTAATGCAAGCTTCCTGCACAGATCCTCCGTCAGGCGTTCGCCCGGATACACCAGCGGAATGCCGGGCGGATATGGCGTAACAGCCTCTCCGGCAATCCTTCCACATGCTCTCGAAAGCGGAACGGTTTCCTTTTCGGCAAACCAGGCATCCCGCGGCGTCAGAACCATAGCAGGAACCTGTGCCTGCCACAGGCCTGCTTCCGGCTCTCCGGAAGAAACTGCTTCCGGGGCGGTTATTGGATTTTCTGCTCTCTCCATGACAATTCTCCGGACCGCAGCAGCCAGATTCATGATCTCTTCCTCTGTATTCCCGTGCGTCACAACAAGTACCAGAAACTGCAGATCTGCCAGTTCCGTTGTGATCTGATGCCAGAAGAGTTTTTCCTGAAGCGCAAGCCCGGTCAGTCCTGCCCCGCAGGGTGAAAAGACAACGCGGCAAGGATCATATACCTCGCTAGCCTCGTAACCGTTCTCTGTCAGGGCATATCTTGTGTCACCTCTGCTGACGTTCTCCGCCGGAGCATTCCCTGTGTCACCTCTGCTGACGTTCTCCGCCGGAGCATTTTTCGCGAAAATCTCTACTACACTTCCCGTCGCAGTTTCCGTTTTCTTCCGAATCGGATCATGATACACTTCTATGCCCGGAATTTGCTTCAATTCACTGCGCAGCAGTTCCGCCAGCTTCATGGCCCTGCTCTGCAGTGCATGTCCCTGCTCTGCCATCAGATGGCGCTGTCCGTCGAGCGAAGCCATCAGCAGATAAGACGGACTCGTACTCTGCACCAGTTTCAGTGCATCCTCCACACGCGACAGGCTGACTCTGCTGCCGCTGACGTGCAGCATGGCACTCTGTGTCAGACTGCCGATGGTTTTGTGCGTACTCTGCGCCACGAGGTCCGCACCGGACAAAATTGCAGATGCCGGCAGGTCCTCATGAAAAGTAAAATGGGCACCGTGTGCCTCGTCTACAAGCAGCGGAATGTCATGTGCATGTGCAATCTCTGCGATTGCTTTCAGATCTGAGCATGATCCGTAATAAGTGGGATTTACAAGAAAAACCGCCCTGATATCCGGATCACAATCCAGAATTTTCTTCACTTTCTCCGGATCCACAGCGCCATATAATCCTGTTTCCTTTTCTGCAGTTTCATGCATACCTATGTTCAGCAATGCGGTTTCATGCAAGCCTGCGTCTTGCAATGCGGTTTCATGCAAGCCTGCGTCCCGCAATGTCGTTTCATGCAAGCCTGCGTCCTGCAATGCGGTTTCATGCAAGCCTGCATCCTGCCTCACGATTTCATATGTATTCGTTTCCTGCTCCCGTTCCGGCATGATCCAGACAGGAACAGTCCCACTCATAACAAGCCCCATCATCACTGACTTATGCGCGTTGCGCGGCACCAGAATCTTCTCTCCCGGTCTGACAGCCGCAAGAATCATCGCCTCATTTGCGCCGGTCGTCCCGTTCACAACAAAACGGCATTGATCCGAACCAAACAGTTCCGCAGCAAGATCCTGTGCTTCAAGAATGACGCCTTCCACCGCATGCAAATCATCCAGTCCGTCCGTCTCCGTCCGGTCTGCCGCAAAGGCCTGCGCTCCCAGCAGTGCAAGCAGGCGCGCATCCACTCCGTTCGCACCGCGATGACCCGGAATATTAAAATAGCCCCGGTTCTTCTCTGCGAAGTGCTGCAGGGCATCAATGATGGGGGTACGAGATTGATCCATAGCTTCTTTATTTCTCCATTTCATCAAGTCAGGCAGATCCGTCTGCGTGATTATAACAGCGCTGCTGCCGTTTTCCTGATTTTGTTATTTCTGCTTGCCTAAGCAGTGCTTCCGGGCTGACATTTTTCCTGCTCTTGTCTTTTCT
>JAFUCM010000211.1 GCA_017459675.1 Eubacterium sp. | reverse complement strand
CGCATGAAATAAATATGTGACATGAAGTTTGTCTGAACGATCCACTCCCAGTCACGCAGCGGCAGATTACTGCCGTTTCCGGGAACTGCCACACCTGCATTGTTCATAAGCAGGTCGATGGCACCATATTTCTCCATTGTCGCCGCGACAACCTTCTCGGTCTCTTCATAAATACTGACATCAGCCTGAATGGTAATAATTTCTTCGGCACCAAGTTCCTGTGCGATCGGGATGACCTTTTCCAGTTCCTCGCCGATGATATCAACAGCAGCGATCTTCATACCGCGCTGTGCAGCCTGCTTTACAAATTCTTTTCCAAATCCATAAGCGGCGCCGGTAATCAAAGCGACTTTTCCCTTGAAATCTTTCATGAGATACATTCCTCCCTGGTAATATACTTACTACTGACATTTTCGTGAGAAAAAGCCCCGGGGACCGCAGCTGCGGTCCCGGCAGCACGAAGAACGATTTATTTCCGTCCGGTTTCCATAAATGTGGTTCTGTCGTACCATGCCGGCAGAATCATCGGCATCAGGACTTCCGGATCAACATCTTCCAGATACTCAAGTGCTGTGATCAGCAGATTGTTTTCGGCGTATGCGCCGCCGACAATTGTGTTAACCGGCAGGCAGCCCCACGGATCGTCCAGACTGGAGTTCAGTTCCAGTTTTGTGACATAACCCGGTGTCCATGCATCATAAGTGTAGTTGACGATGTTCCTGATCAGACCTGTGTTGGTGAAACGCCATTTTCCGTTTTCATCCGGCAGACGGTCAAAGTGGAAATAGTAGCCGCTTCCGGCAGTTTTCTTTCCGGCTGCAGGTGCCTGATAGAGCATATGTGTCATCGGGTGATTGTAGGATCCAAGCTGCATTTCAACATTGACAATTTGTGCGCCGCGGCGGACAACGCCGACGGAAACTTTTCCGTCATCTCCTTTGCGAATGACAAATTCGGCATCCAGCTTCTTCGGAATAGCAGAGTTGTCACGGCCGAGCTGCGTGGCCATCTCAGCACCTTGTCCGCCGAGCAGCAGGCTGATCGGATACATGCCGAGCTGCCCGTTGTAGGTGCAGTAGACGCCGAGGATGGTCTCATAGTAATTATCGGCGAAGGTCGGATCCTTAATATGGCAGACGGACAGCGTGACGACCGGGATCGAGAACGGTTTCAGCGGCGGCGGCAGAATCTTTGCGATTGCCTCCGGCTGTGTCAGGTATGCAAGATAGATACCTTCCTGTCCGCGCATGTCAGATATTTTTGCAAAATTGTCAACCTGGGACTGCGGGATTACAAAACTCGGAGCCTCTTCTTTAAACAGAGAAGCACCGATCTCATAACCGCTGCGTGTTGCAGGTGCGATCATGCCGTCTTTCACAGCAGAACCGGCAACTTTTACACAGATACCTTTCTCCTCCAGAGCAGCTTTCAGACTCTGGTCCGGGCGGTTGCCGAGTGACAGAACAACTGCTTCCGCCTGGATGGTTTCGGTTTCTCTGGTATCAACGTTTTCGATGATAACACCGCCCGGTGTGATTTCTTTCAGGCCGTTTCCGAGCTTCCAGTCAATTTTCATTTTGTTCAGGCGGGACATGATATCTGCGACATTGGTGCGGTATGCATTGGTGCCGGCCTGCTTCAGAAGGTCAACAAATGTGACGGCACAGCCTTTTTCGCCCAGATATTCTCCGGTTTCAAGACCTGCAAGACCTGCGCCGATCATTGCGACGGATTTGCCTGCGAGGTCGACCTTGCCGTTCAGCACCTGCTCGATTGTATAAACGTTGTCTCCGTTGACACCCGGGATTGCAGACGGGAAGATCGGAGCGGCGCCGGTCGCCAGAACGACAGCATCCGGTTCCAGAGCGGCAATATCCTCTGCGGTTGCTTCACATCCGAGTTTCACATCGACGCCGAGCTTCTTCAGATCATTGGCGAGATAATCTATGGTCCACTGCATGCGTTCCTTACACGGCGGTTTCTTTGCGAGATTAACGGTGCCGCCAAGCTCTTCCTGGCGGTCGAGCAGGGTGACTTTAACACCGCGTTTTGCGAGTGTCTGCGCCGCATACATACCGGATGGCCCGCCGCCTACAACGACAGCCTTGTGATTGCCTGTATCCGGAACAAGATCACCGTACCTGTATTCGTTACAGGTACGTGGATTGACAGCGCATTCAAACGGAAGTCCCTGTGCATTCAGACCCAGCAGGGACTCGAAGCAGCGCAGGCAGGAGATACATTTATTCAATTCATCCTCGCGTCCTTCCAGTACCTTTTTGCCCCATTCCGGCTCAGCGAGCCAGGTCCTGCCCATTGCAACAAAATCAACAACACCGTCTTCCAGGAAAGATTCAGCAACAGCCGGCTCGCGGATCTGAGAAACAGCGATAACCGGAATGTCAACAACGTCGCGAACAGCCTTGATGAACGGTTTTCTCCAGCCCTGCGGGAAGGAAATCGGCTCGACGCTGGTAATACCGGTCTCATACAGACCGCAGCTGACATCTACAAAATCGATGCCTGCAGCTTCCAGTGTCTTGACGATCTTGATACCGTCCTGAATATGGATATAATCTTCTGTAACACCGATCCTGTCAAGAAACTCTTCAACAGAAACACGGCAGCCGAGTACATAATCCGGACCGCATTTTTTTCGGATGTCTTCGATGATTTCCAGAACAATCCGCATACGGTTCTCAAAACTTCCGCCATATTCATCTTCGCGCTTATTGGTATAAGGAGAGAGGAACTGCTGCAGAAGATAACCGTGTGCACAGTGCAGTTCAACACCGTCGATTCCCGCTTTTTTGCAGCGGAGGGCGGCATCGCCGAACTGTCCGACAAGCTCATGGATTTCATCAAGCGTCATGGGACGGGTTTCCTGCATGGAAACCTGACAGACTCTGTCAGATGCAGACACACATGGCTGGCCGCCGATCAGGGAGGATACGCCCTCACGGCCGGGATGATGCAGCTGGATGAAAATTTTGGCGCCGTATTTGTGAATGGTCTGCGCAAGTTTCGCAAGGCCGGGGATGTGACGGTCACTCGTGGCGGAGATCTGGCGGAGCATACCGGCACCGGTTGCTTCGTTAACACGGCAGATTTCCGGCATGATCAGTCCGCAGCCGCCTGCGGCACGCGCTTCAAAATATGCAAGCATCGCAGGACCAGGTGTGCCGTCCAGTTCGGCAAGATTTGTGCCCATCGGCGTCATAACCAGACGGTTTTTCAGTTCTACATTGCCGATGCGGCCCTTTTCAAACAGTTTTTCGTACATGCAATATCCTCCTTTCAATCTGATGCGTGAGCTGCCCGTAATGAAACCCACACGCTTAAAATGAGTACACAACAAAACAATCCAGACAAAATTATTTTACTTTAAGGATATTATAGGATAATTGTGCACAAGAATCCATGGCGCTGATTCATAAAAGCAAATTGACATTTTGTTAATCATGCACTAAGATTCTGCTTAGAATTGTATTCATTCGTGCAATACGTGCAGAGCAGATAACCGGAGGAAAGGAATGAAATTTGAACAGTTGATCAATAATTTGCAGAAAACATATAAAATTGAAGTGATTTCTGCGGCTGTTCCATGCGAGATTATAGACATTAAAATGCTGGATCCGGATGATAACCAGACACGCAGCAGCATTCTCTATTTTGGATATGATACACAAAAACCGGAAAAGCTGCCTGTTCATTGTATTCTGGCATCCGGGAGAAAAACAATAAATGTGTCAACGGGACATAATCTTGCAATTATAGATCCGGCAGCGTTCAGCAGCGTGTTCAATGCAAGCAGTGATCTGATCAAAAGCACACAGGGAAATGGGTTTTATCAATATTATCGTGAAGTGGCAGACCAGGTGCAGAACGTAGATGCTTTAATTGATCTGGCATCACAGTCATTTGGCGCTTCTCTCATTCTATGTGACCGGGACTTCCGGATTTTAAGCTGCTCAACACAAATCCCGGTAACGGATGAACTCTGGAAACGTAATATTAAGCAGGGATATTGTGACTACGAATTTATCGCACAGGTACGGGAGCTGAAATCTGTACAGATGATGCATGCCGGAACGAATCCGGTTGAGGTCACCTGCAAATCGTCTCCGTTTCGTAAATTTGCCAGCCGTATTTACTGCAGCGATACCTGGATCGGGTTTGTACTTTTAATCGAAGGAGACACTTCCTACAAGATCTCGCATCCGGAAATGCTGCAGCTGCTGGCTTCGGTACTAGGTGAGGCAATTATGCAATATGCGCCGAATCTTTTGTATCAGACCAATGAATATCACAGCTTCTTATATAATCTTCTGATCGGTGCGCCGCCGGAAACGCTGCCGGATCTTTACCTGAAGCTGTCATTTCCTGAGAGAATGCAGGTGGCATTTGTAAAAGACCAGAACGGGAGGCAGAATCCTGATGAGGCGAAGGTGATTAAAAGGTGCATGGAGATTCTGTCGGACTGTCATGCAATTGTGCATATGGACGGGGCCGTAATCATCGGCAGCGCCGGGAAGCTTACTGACAGCAGACGATTAATGTCTGTTCTTGGAAAAACAGGTAATGTGAAACTGGGAATCAGCAGACCTTTTACAGATGTAAAAACTGTAAAATGTGCGATGGAAGAAGCTGTTGAAGCATATGAGACAGGGTGTGTGATTGCGCCGGAGAAAAGTACTTATCAGTTCGACCAGTACGGGATTTACGCAATGTTCCGGAAAGTGGCTGCATATGATGATGCAGAACGATATCTACATCCGGCAGTGCGCGATCTGATGACGCCGGAATGTGGTGACGGAGAACTTCTGTTGGAGACGCTGCGCGTTTATCTGCAGTCAAATTGTAATATCAAAGAGTCGGCACACACGCTGCATATGCATCGAAACAGTGTGACATACCGCCTGCATAAAATCGAGGAAATGTGCAGAATTGATCTGAATGATATGGAGACATGTTTCAGGCTTCGAATCTCATTTATGCTTCTTCGTATCCGTGCGATGGAAAACGAAAGCGGGCGGGCGTAAGCGGCGCGGAATGAAAACGAAGAAACAGACAGAATAAAAGGGACGCTGTCAGCTGCATTTGTCGGCATGACGGCGTCCCCGTTTATTACATGATAAAGAATTGCTATTGATACAATAATCTGCGCTTTCTGCGGTACAGCCAGATTCTCACCAGTACAGCAAGACCTGCTGCCAGCAGAACCCAGGCCCAGACGGGAACATCAAGGATGTTGAAACATCTTACATTGATCCACATCTGGTTAATTGCATCGTTTTTTTCGTTGTCAAAGTAAACCATAATAGAAGAGCGGGCGATCGCTTCTTCGGACGGATACTGTGCGCCCAGTTGCCGGTCAAGCTGTTCGGCCGGAGTGGTCAGAATATAGTCTTCGTCATTCGGATCATTGGAAAAGAAATAGCCAAGCGGGTAGTCGGCGGTATCTGTCTCATCATCCTCCGCACCAAAGTTCCAGTCGGCATATTCAAAGATCCGGCCGTCTGCACCGCCGCTGATGACGGAAGTATAGCCGATATAATACATATTCCGGATGACGCTGTCAGGCCGTGAGCAGAAGTTGATAAATGCTTCAGCAGCATGCTGTTTTGCGGTATCATCGCGGATGCCGTTTTTTAACATGACCCACGCATCGAAGTAGATGTTGGTGGATTCTTCCGGAACCGCAAAGTTCAGGGTATATTCATCTTCATCCGCCTGATCCATTGTGTAAACGGCGTCGCCGGACCACTGATAATTGGCCAGTACCTTGCCGGTGATCATGTCTGCCTTGCCGGAATCGGTCTCGAAAGAGTAGAGATTATCCTTGATGTCCTGGAGATAATCCTGTACCTGTGAAATCGTCTCCGGGGAGACATCGTTCATCTCTTCCTCCAGACGCTGTTTGTAATCAGGCGTCCCCCTGAAAACCGGATCCGTAAGAAGTCCGGATTTCAGTGCGCCGACTGCCGCAAAGTAGGAGTCGCGTACATTGTCTTTGATGGTGACCTGCCGTCTGAATTTCGGGTTTCCCAGTACGTTCCAGGTGGAAGCCTCTTCTCTGGTCACTTGTTCCGGGTTGTATACGATGCCTGTCACGCCCCACATATATCCGGCAGCATATTTGCTCCAGGATTCTCCGTTCGTTTTATGACTGTCGAAGACACTTTTGATGTAGGGAGAGACGCCGTTCGCATAATAATTGTTTTCATCTGCAAGGTCGAAAAAAGCATCGGAGAGGGGTACGAGACTGTCCTCGGCCATCAGTTTCATGAACATGTACTCTGACGGACAGACAAGATCATACACATCACCGAGTGTCAGCATGTTGTAGAGATCTTCGTTTGTTCCGAAGGTTGAGTATTCTACCCGTACCTTTTTGCCGTATGTTTCCTCGTACCAGATCTCAAAGTCCTCGATCAGGGGATTCTCCCCGATAATATCACCGCTTTCCAGATCAATCGTCTCTTCTGGATCCCAGTCTCCGAGATCGATGTACTCCTCCCAGTTGCAGATACGCAGGATCACTTCTTCACCGGCATCGTCCGGCTGTGCGGATACAGTCCGCGCGCATCCGCATAGAAACATAGTGGCTGTCAGAATCCCGGTGAGCAGAGATGCGAGCAGCCTTTTTTGTGGTCTCCGGCAGCTGAGCAGGGCGTATTTAACCAGTTGTTTCATGTAACAGCCCTCTCTTTCCTGTTGCTGCGCATGGTTCTCAGATTTGAAAGCATCACGATTAAAACGACGATGATAAAAATCACAGCGCAAAGTGCCCACAGTGCCGTTTTAATAGTTGTCTGTGCACCTTTTGTGGCATTTACGACATAAGTACTGATGGTATCAAATGTAGACGGCTTCGTGTAAGTCGCGATAAAATAGTCGTCCAGCGAAAGTGTAATCGCCAGTGCAAATCCGGAAATGATACCGGAGGAAATCTGCGGGATTACGATGCTTCGCAGTGCTTTGAAAGGAGTCGCTCCAAGATCCAGCGCTGCCTCATAAAGGTACGGGTCCATCTGCTTCAGCTTGGGCATGACGGAAAGGTATACAAACGGCGCGCATAGTAAGACATGGCCTGCGACCAGCGGGATAAAGGTGTCCTTTTCGATGCCGAATACTTCTACGAGCAGGATGCAGATGGAAAATCCGGTTACGACGTCTGCATTGACAACGGGCACCTGGTTGAGTGAGCTCATAAATACATTCGCCTTTTTCGAGGAGTAAAATGAGCCAATTGCGCCGAAGGTTCCCAGAAGCGTGGCGAATATCGCAGAAATAACCGCGAGCCAGATGGTTCCGATGATCATCTCACGCAGTTCCTCTGTTGTGAACAGGGTCACATAGTTGTGCAGAGAAAAACCGCGGACAGCGCCGATGGTTGTGGCGCTGGTAAAGCTGTAGAAGATCAGCAGCAGGATCGGCGCATACAGAAAGATCAATACAAAAATAATAAAAGCAGGTCTGAAAGCTTTCTTCATAGCAGTGCACCTCCTGCGCCGGTTGTTCTGTCATCCTGATCGCCGCCGGTCAGAACTGTAAACAACAGAATGATCGCAAGCAGAATCAGCGCGATCATCGATCCGCCGTGCCAGTTGTATGCGGAGAAATAACTGCCGATCAGGCTTCCCATGATATAGGTACTGTTATAAAGCATATCCAGCACGACATAGTTTGTCATGGCCGGAAGAAATACCATCGCAATTCCGCTGACAACACCCGGCATGGAGAGAGGCAGCGTGATATTCAGAAATGCACTGCGGTCATTGGCACCGAGGTCCTTTGCAGCCTCGATCAGCGAAGGATCCAGTTTTGCAATTGTGTTATAAATCGGCAGGATCATGAAGGGAAGAAAGTCGTAGGTCATACCCACCACGGCATTCAAAAACGGATACATTGCCAGATTCCCTTCAATTACGGTCAGAATTTCCTTCAGTGCCGTGATCCGGAGCGAAAAATTGATCCACATCGGCATGATGAACAGAAGAAGCAGAACTTCCTTCTGTTTCAGAGAACTTGCTGCGAGAAAATAAGCAGCCGGATACGCCAGCAGCAGACAGAGTGCTGTGGTGACCAGTGCGACAGCAAAGCTGTAGAACAGCGTGCCGAGTGTATTGGGATCCGTAAAGAACCCGGTCAGATTTGCAAATGTAAAGTGTCCCTGGCCGTTTGTGAAAGCAAAGTAGAAGAGTACCAGAAGTGGTAATATCACAAACAGGATCAGGAACACCCCATAGGGAATTCCCAGACTTTTTCTTGAAAACTTAAATATCTGCATCGTGCGGACCACTCCATTTCCGTGCGTGCCGGCCGCCGGGTATGATCCCGGCGTACATGTATATCTGCGCTGTGTTTACTTGAGCCGGAATGACATTTTCTCCACCGGCATAATCAGACCGACGTGGTCATCCATATTCCAGAGGTATTCGTCGGCGACAATAAAGTCCTGGCCGAGTTCCGTGTGAATGACGTAGCTGTAGTGGTCGCCCTTGTAGACCAGGTTACTGATATAGCCGTCAATCAGGCCTTCCTCGACCTGGTCGGTCATTGTAATATCTTCAGGACGGATTCCGACCATGATTTTCGTGCGG
The DNA here is from genome assembly GCA_017459675.1 of Eubacterium sp. GTDB lineage: Bacteria > Bacillota > Clostridia > Lachnospirales > Lachnospiraceae > CADBRN01. Next base: position 2,374 of record JAFUCM010000211.1, on the reverse strand, counting down.
GACGGGTCAATGGCATCACCGAGTGCATTGACCAGCATACCGTCTTCGCGCCGGCTGGAACCGGAGATAATTTTCGTGACACTGGTATCCAGATGTTTTCCGTTGAATTCCAGCCGGAAGTCCGGACGGATGTCGGCCATGAAATAATTCGTAGAATCTCCGGTGGCCATGATATGAATATTATCCGGATCGACCTGGAGACCGACGAATTCACCAACTTTCGGTGCGTTGACCGACTGGATAACCACTTCATTTTTGCCGCAGATCACAGTGATTTCATAATGAATCCCTTTGAAGATGACCGAGTCAACACGGCCCCAGATCGTTCCTTCATCCGGGTTTGTAATGATGACATCTTCCGGACGCACAACAGCGGTGATATGCGTGCCCTTTTCAATGTCATCCACACAGTCAAACGTACCGCCGCAGAAGCGGACCTTCAAATGATCTGTCATGATCCCGTTGAACAGATTGCTGTCGCCGATAAAGTCTGCGACAAATACGTTCTTTGGTTCGTTGTAAATGTCTTCCGGTCGTCCGATCTGCTGGATTTTTCCTTCGTTCATTACAACGATGATATCGGACATGGTCAGAGCTTCTTCCTGGTCATGTGTGACATAGATAAAAGTAATGCCGAGCCGCTCGTGCATTTCTTTTAGTTCCAGCTGCATTTCTTTGCGCATTTTCAGATCCAGTGCGCCCAGCGGTTCGTCCAGCAGCAGAATTTCCGGTTCATTTACCAGCGCGCGGGCGATCGCTACACGCTGCTGCTGTCCGCCGGACAGCGTATTGACGGAACGGCCTTCAAATCCTTCCAGATCAACCAGATCCAGTACATGTTTCACTTTCTTCGCGATAATATCAGAAGACATCTTTTTCTGACGCAGACCGAAAGCAATGTTTTCAAATATATTCATATGCGGGAAAAGCTCATAACGCTGAAATACCGTATTAACAGGCCGCTCGTACGGGGGCAGATTGGAAATGTTCTTCCCGTTTAACAGAATCTCGCCTTCCGTGGGCAATTCGAAACCGGCGATCATGCGAAGCGTTGTTGTTTTGCCGCATCCGGATGGCCCGAGCAGCGTGATGAATTCGCCTTTCTGGACATACAGATTAAAATCGGATACCGCTGTGACACCGTTTGCGTATGCTTTGGTGATGTTTTTCAGTTCAATGATTTTTTCGTTGGTATAGACCATGTTGCTTCTCCTGTACAGGTGCATGCAGGACATATAAAAATGCTGTGTACCGTCTGCACAGCATCGTACTGCTTTTGATACTCTTTGTAGAAGGATTATAACAGAAACAGTGTGTAGAATGAAGCAGGGTTTTCATAGAAAGTAATACTTCGTTATTTCGCCCTGTAAAAAGAAAAGCGGACGGGATTTATTGTGGTTTTCTTAGAAATATGATACGTTTTGTTCTGAGATTATAGCGTGGATTTGATACGCTTTATGTGATTTGTTTAAGTGACGTGGGTGGTAAAATGCATTTATCTGAATTTACGAAAGAACAGTTGATCGAAGATGGACAAACATTTTATGGTGCAGAGAACATTTTTGTTCCTGTTGTAAATGAAGATTACCCGGGAATAAAGACCCCACAGGATTTATATGCTGCATTGTCGGAAATCTGGTGCAGAGAGACATGCACACCCAGGCTGCAGAGCGAGTGGACAGAGGAGAACAAAACACTGGGTCAGTGTTCCGTCACTGCGTTTCTTGCGCAGGATATTTTCGGCGGGAAGGTATACGGCATTCGAAGGCCGGGCGGTAATTACCATTGTTATAATGAAGTGGAAGGGAAGGTGTTTGATCTTACGAGTGAACAGTTCGAAGAAGAGAAACTGGATTACAGCAATAATCCAGAACAGTTACGTGAACTGCATTTTGCTAAAGCGAAAAAGTATGAGAGATACCTGTATCTAAAGGAAAAACTGACTGTGTTTTGCAAAAGTAAAAGAAAGTAAAAAAAATTAAAAAAACTCGTTGACAAACCCGAAATCACATGATAGTATAACTAAGCTGTCTCGAACGGCAGACAGTTCTGTTTCATAAAAACAGGTTACAGCACTACCTGTCTACTAAACTCGCACAGGTGCTCGTTAAGGGACAGGCAGGCGTCGCACGTAAGCAGGCAAAGCCTGCAAGTGCTCATCGTTCTTTGACAACTGAACAGTAAAACACATCCTCGAAAGTTCAATTGAATTTTAAATTTCTTGAATGATCGAAAACCTTTTTAACAGTAAATAAGGTAGGATTAGCCAGCATTCTTAAATGAAGGTTGATTCTGAATCGGTCGAACTTTTTGTTATCAGATCTTTCTTCGGAAAGATGAGATATACATTTTTTATGAGAGTTTGATCCTGGCT
>JAFUCM010000210.1 GCA_017459675.1 Eubacterium sp. | reverse complement strand
TAACAGAGTGGCCACATGCCGGGAACTGTTAAATCAGGGCTCCTTCCAGATGCTGACAGGTCACACAAATGTGACAGTCAAGAAAAAGTTTGCTGGTGACTAAATTCACCTCTTGACAAAGGTCACTTCATAACAGTCAAAGGGGACGTTTCACTCTGACTCACCTACCCGTTCATTTTTTGCCCAGAATATAGTACGAGCATTTCAGTGGACGGCGTTTCCGGAACCGGTCTATCATTTCCGGTGAAAAGAATACGCCGTCATTGCGCTCATTGGGATTGTGAATACAGATCTTTCCGCTTTCGTCGATTCCGGCGAGCGTCAGGTAATGATCCACAACGGAAAAAAGTCCCTTCGAGCCGCCTGTATAATAGATGACCGGCTGCCCGTTCCGCAGGGCACTGCATACTTCAGTGATTGCGTTGGTCGGCCGGCAGGTAAGGCCGTATGCGTCCGCTGCCGCAGCAAAGAAAGATGTCTTCGTACCGCGCCCCCGAAAACCGGCGAAACGTCCGCCAATCCATTCGATGATCTCTGCCGGTGTAATTTCACGCCCGCAGAGATACGAAGCCGCCATGGCAAATGCGACAGGGCCGCAGCCGTCTGTTGATACCGTATGCCCGTGATAGGGCAGCTGCGCGAACGGACCTGTTTTCTGGCTGTAGCGCGGCATGGTCTCGTGCATATTATGAAACGTCATTTTTGATTCTCCTAAAAATATCCAGAAACACCTGTCAGTATGGTCTCAGTCTGTACGGCATTTTGCAGATTCCTTCATAAACACCAGATTTTCTGTTCTTCATTCCTTACATAAAGATTTTTCGATCGCTTCGATTACCAGAATATCCGCCGGCAGCCAGTTCACCTGCCGCAGATCATGAAGCGGCAGCCATTTTGCGGCTTCGTGTTCGAGAAGCGTCAAATGTCCCTCCCTGATGCTGCACCAGTAACAGGCCATCGAAAGATGGAATTCCGGATAGTCGTATTCAACCGTCGTAAGATAATCCCCGACGCTGATCTCTGCCGCAAGCTCCTCTTTGATTTCTCTGACCAGTGCCTGCTCCGGCGTCTCTCCCTTCTCAACCTTTCCTCCGGGAAATTCCCACCAGTCCTTATAGTTCCCGTAGCCGCGCTGTGTTGCAAATACTTCGTCAGCTCTGCGGATGACCGCCGCAACCACCTGAATCTGTTTCCTGTCACGTTCCATCTCTTCTGCTCCGTCTCATCGCCAAAAGTAACATATATGATTATAGATAATCCGGCAGACAATTTCAATTTCCCGGCGCCGCAGCATTCCCTCTGTAAAATCTTATTGCGGCATCCGGCGTCGCCCGCGAAGCGACCTTGCCGGTCATTTCATATGCTATGATATGGACATGATCCAAAAGAAAGTATTTAAGAACAGGAGATGATTTAAATGACAAACAATACAAAAATCTGGCTGAACGGAATCATGGGCGTTGTTGCGGGAGATGCCCTCGGCTGTCCCGTACAGTTTGAATCAAGAGAAGAAGTCGCCCGGCATCCGGTTACAGGAATGCGGGGTTACGGCACGTTCAATTTGCCAGAAGGATCCTGGACAGACGACAGCAGCCTGACGCTGGCATTGCTGGAAAGCATCCGACGTATCGGGACGATCGATCCGGATGATATCATGGGAAATTTCATGAAGTGGCTCTATGACGGAGAATTTACACCTTATGGCGAATCCTACGATATCGGCCGCGGCACAATGCAGGCAATCAACCGTTACAAGAGAAAACGTAATGCAAAGAAATGCGGCGGAGACGAAGAATGGAATAACGGCAACGGAAGTCTGATGAGAATCATGCCGGCCTGCCTTTACTGCAGTGTTATGGAGCGCAGCGGAACGTATTCTGATCGCGAAGCAATCGAGGCGATACATTCTGTCGGCGGACTTACCCACGCCCATATCCGCTCGAACATTGCATGCGGCCTGTATTTCTTTATGGTAAAGTGGATCCTGACCGGAGAAGACTCTCTGCAGGACAGAATGCAGGGAGGACTCACACAGGGGTTTGCATTTTACGAATCCTGGCTCGCTGACAGGGAAAATCTTCATTATTATGACCAGCTGAGGAATCTGTCTGCTTTCAAATCTCTGCCCGCAGACAAAATCAAGAGTTCCGGATATGTCGTGGATACACTGGAAGCCGCTGTTTGGTCTCTGATCACAACCGACAGTTTTGACCGGGCACTGCTGAAAGCAGTCAACCTTGGAGATGATACGGACACCGTTGGTGCGATCGCAGGAGGGCTGGCCGGACTGTATTACGGATATGACTCCATTCCTGAAGACTGGCTTTCTGCCATCAAGCGCAGAGAGTGGATCGAAGAAATGTGCGAAATACAATAACACAATGTGAAAAACACATTATATGTAGTCAGATTATTTCAACTCAGATGGGACTCCCCGTGATCACAACTATTTTTTTGCTCATAATAAACCGCTCCTTATTTTATGGATCTGCCCAGATCATATGCCTGTTTTAACTCCGCCTTGTCTTTGGTATCTCCCGGCTGGGTCACATACCCGCAGAGTACCTTGCCCAGGCTCTTCCAGCCGATATGTTTTTCCAGATGATCGTACCAGTGCTCGCTTTCTTCGAAACCTGCACCCTCCGCTGCCATGATCAGAACAGAGTCCTTCTTCGGATTCCTGTAATCCGGATCACTTTCCGCTATTTCCAGGGATATCATAGGCAATCCATCGCTTTTCCGAAGCGCTCCAGAGGATGATTATGGTGTCCGTAACCTTTCTTGTCCGGGGACATTGCCATTATGCTGATGAAGCCATTTTACACCGGCTACAGCCATCCTGTCATCAATCGCATCTCCCAACATCAGAATCATTGCTTTATCCGATTTAGAAGGACACTCATAGAACGCTCCGTAGAAACCATCCCGCTCCGGGTCTTAGTACTGTCTTTTTCCTTTCGTACCCATTTTGCACTTTCTCCAATTATTTTTTACGCTTTTCGGGCAAGTACTGTGAGCCACGGTTTATTCTTATGATGATCAGTTCTTACTTTTGAATTATCGTATAAAGTTGGTGGCAATTCTTGTCTTTTCCTGAATCGGCTCCGGAACACCTGCGCTTTTCCCGGCTTCCTTCAGCTTAAGCAGCCAGGCCATGTTTCTTGCAAGATATCTGAGCGTCTGCATTCCTTCCTCATCCTGCCGCACCTCTTCCGGTGTGTTTCCGTGTACCATATTCCAGTAGCGCGATGTCGCTATGGGCATCTGCTGATGCAGGAAATATTTATTGATCTGATCCAGCGCGGAAGTTGTCCCGGCTCTTCTGGCTGATACGACTGCCGCTGCCGGCTTGAACCGGAATGGATGCGGATCCTGGGCGGAGGCTGAAAAAAATACCCTGTCCATAAAACTCATCAGACTTCCGTTCATTCCTGAATAGTAGACCGGAGAACCGAAGATGAAGCCGTCATATTCCGCCGCCAGCTTTGTAAATTCATTGATCTTATCTTCAAAAACACATTTCTGCTTCTTCGCACACTGAAAGCATCCGATGCATCCGCCGATCGGCTTGTTTCCGATCCAGTAAATATCCGAATCAATGCCTTCCTGCTGAAGTGTATCTGAAATCTCAGACAAAGCTGTGAAAGTGCATCCCTTTTGATGGGGACTTCCGTTTATCAGTAATACTTTCATGTTCCATTTCCTTAATATCCAAAACTGGTCAGCCAGTCATTTACAGTGTCTCTTACGCTGTCCTGATTATTCTGTGCATCCGTGCCTGCAATGGCAAGTCCTTCGCCCACTGTGCTGCCCGGGCAGGCAGAGGAGAGCTTTTTGTCAAATCCTGACAGACCGCTTCCGGCATGTGTCGAGAAAGGAATCAATGTCTTTCCGGCAAGGGCATCGGCATTATTCTCAAAGAAGGTATACATGATCATCGGCCAGTCGCCCCACCACACCGGAGCTCCGATAAAGACTGTGCTGTACTGCGTAAGATCCGGCACATCTCCGGCGTAGGCAGGTCTGGCATTTTCACTCTGTTCCTGCTTTGCCACGTCGGTCAGTTCGTCGTAGGTGTACGGATAATAATCCTCTTCCGGAAGGATCTCGAAACTGTCAGCACCGGTTTTATCAATAATCATATCAGCCACGATAGCTGTATTGCCTTTGTCAATCTCACCAACGCCATACTGTTCTCCGGTTCGGGAGAAATATACGACCAGAATATCGGCTTCTGCTTCCGGGCCTTCCGGTTCTGCAGCAGATTCCGATGTTTCTGCAGCAGTTTCTGCTGGAACTTCGGATGCGGTTCCCACTTTGGTATCCTGTGATTCACCTGTTGAACTGATTCCTGTTGAACTGATTCCTGCTGAGCTGCTCTCCGAAGCACTTTCTTTTTGTTCCGGCTGAGAACCGCACGCTGCGAGTGAAAGCAACAGCAACAATGACAGCAGTATAACACCTGTCCTTTTAAAACTCTTTACCATGTCTTCCTCCTTACTCCTGCGGCTGCAGCGGTCCATAATAATAACTTGCCGTCGCGCCGCCGTCCGCCAGGAAGGTAGATCCGGTGATAAAGGCGCCGGCATCACTCATCAAAAGCTCTGCGATGTTTGCCATCTCGTCCGCCGTTCCCGGTCTGCCGGCCGGGCATTTTGCGAACATATTCTTATAAAAATCTCCGCGGGGGCCGTTAAACTAATCAACCGCCAGCGGTGTTACGATGATGCCGGGAGCGATGTCGTTGAGCCTTGCGCCGCGCTCGCCCCATCGGACACATTCGTACATGACCCGTTTTTCGTTGCAGCGTTTGGCAAGTTGGTAGGCATGAAGTGTATCTTTGATGTTCTCCGGTTGCAGGAGAGGCAGGGAGAGCAGTTCCTCCGTCGGGGTCATGGCAAGCTGCCGGTCCTCCTCGGGCGTCAGCTGCGGCATCCGCCATCCGGACTGGCTGGAGATGGTAACACCGGCACCGCCCTCCGCGATCACCTTTCCCACCTCTTCCAGTAAGACTGCCGTTCCGTAAAGGTCCACCTTCAGGATCGCCTCGACCGGCGCCTGGGACGGAGAAACGCCTGCTGCATTGACCAGATATTTGATCTCGCCATACTCTAAAGCTTTTGCAATAATCGCAAGAATGGACGCGCGGGAAGAAAGATCCATTTCAAAGGGAACGACATCGTATCCCGCATTGTTCATGATCTTTGCGATCGTCTCCGCATTCTTTAAGCTTTTATCCCCGAGAATGATCTTTTTCCCAAATCCTGTCCGACGGGCGATCGCCATGCCGATCTGACCGGCGCCCGTCACAATCATAACCGCTTTTTTCATCCTGATTACACCTGACCTTTCATAATACAGTTTTTCATTATCTCAGGATATCAACATCAATAGATTTCCCGCAGGAAGCAAGCACTTCTGCAAGAGCTGCATCCGCTTTCCCGATCACGTGGACCTGATAAGGTTCGATATCCATATCTTTGAAGTTCAGGCTGAATGCATTCCATGCCTGAAAATAGTAGATCCCGCCGGCTTCTACATGGGCCGTCTTCCTTGCCCCTGTCACATCGGCAGGTTCCGGCAACGTACCATAGTATTCATGCCCCGCTGAACGGGAAAGTACCAGACTGCACGGAGAAAGCCGGCTGATGCTTTCCGTCAGCCCGCTTTTCTCTTCTGAAACCGAATATAATTGTCCGTTGATCTTCAGCTGCATGACAAACTCCCTTCAGACCCGGGTGGTTCTCCTTAATCTTCGATCACAAATGCGCCGCGGAGCATTTCCTCCACACCCGGTGCATCCGGATCATGGCTGCCCTTTCCGGTATCCAGCGCGCGCATTTCATTCATTTCTTCTTCGGTCAGTTCAAAATCAAATACATCCAGATTTGTGCGGATCCGCTCCGGATTGGTGGATTTGGGAAGCGTGATCACGCCTTCCTGCACCTCAAAGCGGAGGATGATCTGTCCGGCATTCTTTCCATACTTTTCAGCAAGCTTTGTGATCACCGGATTGCCAAGAAGTCCGGCGTCTCCATGCCCGAGCGGATACCAGGCTTCGAGTTTTGTATCCATTTCTGCCATCAGAACGCGGATCTCTTTCTGCTGGAACAGCGGGTTGAATTCCACCTGATTGACAGCCGGTTTTGTCGCGAAGTCCGGAACAAACTTCTTCCAGATCGCCGGAGACATGTTGCTGACACCGATGGATCTCAGCATTCCTTCTGCTTTTGCTTCCTCCATGGCTTTCCATGCGCCGGCCACATCGCCGTAGGGCTGGTGAACGAGATACAGATCTATATAGCCAAGATCCAGCTTCCGAAGAGATCTGGCAATCCCTTTCTTCGCCGCCTCATAACCGTGATCCTGCAGCCACAGCTTGCTGGTGATGAAGATCTCCTCGCGCGGGATCCCGCTGTCACGCACCGCTTTGCCGACGTCTCCTTCGTTAAAATAAGCCGCTGCCGTATCGATATGGCGGTAGCCTGCTTTTAAGGCCTGCATAACTGCTTCATAGGTCGGACCGTCATTCGGGATCGTAAAGACGCCGAATCCGATCGCCGGGATCTTATTTCCATCATTCAAAGTGATATAATCCATTGTCTCATCCTCCTGTATCAACTTCTGTTAATAGGTCGAAGCTCTGGAACTGCTCAGTTTCCATTCGTCCTGTTCTTTCCTGAGTGTGAAGTCGCCCTGCAGGTGCCACCGGTGTCTTCCGCCGCCGTAGACGGCAGCCAGCACGCGGCTTTTACCAGTCATCCTGGCTCTGTCACCTTCGACCGTAACTTCGATATCGTCATGCTCCGCGGCGTAATAATTGAACGTCCCGTCCAGCAGCCCTTTCAGGAATACCTCCGCGCTTTGCTTCACACCGGTCATATGCAGCAGATAATAATCCTCTGTCATGATATCCCTGAGACCTTCTGCGTTCTTTTCGATCATATACCGCCAGTAAGTTCGGTATACTTCCCGGATCTGCTCTTTATCATCCATCATAAAGACTTCCCCGCAGTATTCAGATCAGTCCGTTTGCCGCGAGCCATTTCTTTACACGGCCGGCAGCGTTTGCTGCTTCACTACCTGTGACAGACAGCCCGCTCTTTACAACTGCGCCCGGGCAGGTCTTTTTGATATCGCGCTCGCTGCCGCCCATGCCGCTGCCTTCGTTGGTGCAGAGCGGAAGGATCGTCTTGCCGGAAAAATCGAAGTTCTCCAGGAAGGTGAACACGGCCATCGGCATGGTTCCCCAGTAATTCGGATACGCGAGAACTACGGTGTCATACTCATCGATGGAAGCCGGCATGGAGACCAGTTCCGGTCTTGCTTTTGCCCGCAGATCTTTCTTAGCCTCGTCAATGCAGGTCATGTAGACCGGTGAATACGGATCCTTCATCTCGATCTTGAAAGTATCGACTTCCGTGCGCGGTGCGTGTGGCACTTGTGCCTCGCGGTGCGCGCGCGACTCCTCTTCGATCATTTCTTTCATATCATTTACGACGATCTCGGTATTGCCGACCTTTACATATCTCATAGCTCCGCCAAAGTAGTTTTCATCCGCTCTTGAAAAAAATGCGATCAGTGTCTTTGCCATTGTAAAATCCTCCTTATTATGTTCGCCGTTACGGCTGCTCATTTCTTTTTCTGATGCTATTGTCACATAAATCTATTGCAAAGTCCAATCTAAACACTATATACTTGATTTAAATATTAAATAGCTTTGGTTCCGGGGGTTCCCTTCGTATGACAACAAAACAGATCGATTACTGTATTGAGCTGGCCCATACTTTAAATTTCAGCCGGGCCGCGGAGAATATGTTTGTGAGCCAGCCGACGTTTTCCTATCAGATAAAGCTTCTGGAAGAAGAGATCGGCTTTGCTCTTTTTGACCGGAACGGAAAGGGTGCATCCCTTACCCCGGCCGGTGCACAGTTCGTGACGTACCTTTCCGGTATGCGCCAGGAAATGAAGCGGGCGATTGAACAGGGGCAGAACTTCAGCGCGAAATACCAGGATAACATCACGATCAGCCTGATGGTACGCCAGGCTGTTTATTTCCTGCCGGAAGCCATGCGGCTGTTTGAGGAGCAGGAACCGGGCGTACAGATCACACCGGTCTTTCAATATGAGGGCGGCATTGAATCTTTCCTGAAGGAAGAATCTGATATCCTGTTCGCCCTGAAAGAGGAGGCCCGCCAGATTCCGGGCGGCACAGCTCATCCGTTGTTTGAAAGCCGGATCTATCTGATCGCAGGGAAAGACGATCCTCTCGCAGGTAAAAACCTGATCACAGAGAAAGATCTGTATGGCCGGACACTCATGGTCGGCGGAGGCTCTCCCCCGGCTCTGCGCAGCGTACAGCAGCGTCTGATCGCGACGGGTAAACTCGATTACTTCAACAGTCCGGATCATGATACAACGCTGACAAACGTTGCCGCGAAAAAAGGCGTCTGTCTGGCTCCGGGATTCCTGAATGATCACAGCGGCCAGTTCGCCTGGATCCCGTTCGACTGTAAAGAAAAGTTTTCCTGTCAGCTGCTGACGCATAAAAATGATGCCAGAGAAAGTATCAAACTGTTTCTTGGCATACTGAAGAAACTCTATGCCGATGCTGTGGCATTTCCCCTGTAAGTCGCTAAGAGCGTTAATCTGCAGGCAAACTTGCATTAACGCTCTTGGCTCGTTGCCTGCACACAAAACGGCCCCGGAGTTTCCCTCTCCAGGACCGTTCTATGTAATTGCATGATTCCGTTTTTATTTTGGCAGACGCATCTGCCGGAATTATTATCTGCAGTAGATTTCAATTGCCTGCGAAGCGAATTCAGCCGTGCCTTCCCCGCCATAGCTGTTAATATTCTTTGTGAAATCTCCGCCGCCGGCATACATCTTCCCAAGACCGCTTAAGATCTCTTTTGTGCAGGTATACATATGTGCTGTAATATAATCCTGCAGTTTCTTTACCAGGGCCTGCGCATCCCCGGATGCGGGATCTGTATTCCGGACAGCACCGAATTCTGCAAAGATATCGATCATACCCTGGTAGATTTTCCTGTCTTCTTCCTTTGTCCTGCCTTTGGATTTTTCTTCAAATTCCTTATAAGCCGGTGTTGTGCCCCAGGAAGCTTTGGCCTGCGCAGCATACTCATCTATTTTACTTGTATCAAATGCATCAAATTTCAATTTTCTCACTCCCAATAGTTTGATTCCCTTCGCAAGATCGATCAGGTTCTCGATGTGTTCCTTTTTCAGCGTAAGGAGCTCGATTTGCTGCTCCAAAGCCTTGTTCCTGTCAAAATCGGGACTGCCGATGATCTCTTTGATATCCTTCAGAGGAAATTCCAGTTCTCTGAAGAGAAGGATCTGCTGCAGGGTCTCCAGTGCCGCATCGTCATACAGCCGGTAGCCTGCCTCCGTGTATTTCGCCGGATGAAGCAGCCCGATCTTGTCATAATACTGCAGGGTGCGTATACTCACGCCGGTCAGCTTGCTTACCTCGTTTACAGTCATCATAATTCATCACTCCCTTGCTTTCGGTAAGGTTACTATAAACTATGACGTAACGTAGGGGTCAATACCTTTAGGGGTTTTTTCAGCTTCTCTTCCGGCACGCCAGGATCATAGCCGTTCGTGGTAAAGACGCCCATGCCTTCCAGCTGCAGATAATCCAGAAAATCCCCCTGATAAGAGAAAAGCGCGGTTTATTTTTCGGCGTTCAGTTTATCATTCAGCTTTCGAACACTGGGCCGGACCGCACAGAAATAAACAATCAGCCATACTACAACGAATCCCGCAACAAAGATAACAGTAAAAGTGATCAGACCTTCATTTGGAACCCAGCCGTTCAGACGATAAAACAGCAGATAGTCAAAATACAGGACTGCCATCTGAATGATCGTTGCAATCGCCAGCGGCAGTTGCTCCACCTGGTAAATAAAGCTGATACCGGCTGCAATAAATGCCATGATCGTCATAGAGATAATGGCTAATACTACCTGTGAGACCGTGAGCGTTGTCATAACGCCGCATTTTTCGAGAACGAGATAGACAATCGCCAGAATCACCGGTCCTCCCCAGGCAGCTGT
>JAFUCM010000043.1 GCA_017459675.1 Eubacterium sp. | reverse complement strand
TTTTGGTGTCTCTCCGGTCATTTTTTTAAATTCACGTGAAAAATGGAATCTGCTTAGATATACATATCCGGAAAGCATGTCAAGTGTTATATTTTCATGAATATGTTCTGTTACAAATTGCTCAATCTGTTTAATGCCTGCTGTCATATGATTGATACCTTACTTGCCTGTTTTTTGATCACCGCTTCACACGTGCGCCGGCGCCTCCCATAATTGCCTCAACTTCACTCACATCAGCCATAGAAGTATCTCCTGGTGTCGTCATGGCAAGAGCACCGTGCGCAGCGCCGTAATTTACTGCTTTTTCCGGATCCCCAGTAGTAATTAAACCATAGATCAGACCGGATGCGAAGGAATCTCCGCCGCCAACGCGGTCCATAATCTCCAGACCGTCATAGTTTTTGGACATATAGATTTCCCCGTCAGCCCAGCAAAGTGCTTTCCAGTCATTAACCGTGGCGGTCCTGACTGTTCGCAGTGTTGTCGCGACAGCTTTGAAATTCGGATAGGTTTTCGCAGCCTCACTGATCATTTTCCTGTAACCATCAATATTCAGCTCTTTGAGGTTTTCATCATTCCCCTCAATCTGAAATCCCAGGCATGCGGTAAAATCTTCCTCATTTCCAATCATCACATCCACGTATTGTGCGACCTCTTTGTTGACTTCCTGTGCTTTTTCCAGTCCGCCGATCGCACTCCACATGGACGGGCGGTAATTCAGATCGTAAGATACATAAGTTCCATACTTCTTGGCCGCTCTGCAGGCTGCAATAACTGTTTCACATGCCTGTTCCGAAAGTGCAGCATAAATGCCGCCTGTGTGAAGCCAGCGCACACCGAGTTCTCCAAAAAGATAATCAAAATCAAAATCTTCAGGCTTTGCCTGTGAAATTGCTGTGTTGGCCCGGTCTGAGCATCCTACGGCACCGCGAATTCCGTATCCGCGCTCTGTAAAGTTGAGCCCATTCCGGCAGATACGTCCGATTCCGTCTGTTTTCTTCCATTTAATCAGTTCTGTATCAACGCCGCCCTGCTCGATCAGATCCTTCATCAGACGACCCACCTCATTGTCAGCGAATGCTGTAAGAACCGCTGTGCGAAGTCCAAAGCATTTATGCAGTCCCCGGATTACATTATACTCACCGCCGCCTTCCCAGGCGCGGAAGCTGCGGGCTGTGCGGATCCTGCCTTCGCCCGGATCCAGACGCAGCATCACTTCACCGAGGCTGACTGCATCATATTTACAGGTTTCTGCAGGCCTTAAATTCCAATTCATAGCATTCATCCTCTCACCTCACGTACAATCTGTGCTGCCTCGCTTACCAGTTTTTCAATCTCGTCAAATCTTCCTTCACGAATCAGATCACTTTTAACCATCCAGCTTCCGCCGCAAGCAACGATTCTGTCATTAGAAAGATATTCCCGGACATTTGAGGCATTGATTCCGCCGGTTGGCATGAACTGAAGATTTGTAAACGGCGCGGCAACAGCCTTGATCATTTTGAGTCCGCCGGAAGGCTCTGCCGGGAAGAATTTTACGACATCCAGACCAAATTTAATTGCCTGTTCCATATCGGTCGGGGACTGCGTGCCGGGCGTCACGGCGATTCCTCTTTCGATACAATGCTTCACCAGTTCCGGGTCAAATCCAGGACTCACAATAAATTCAGCACCGCATTCAATTGCCTGATCAATTTGTTCTGTTGTAAGCACAGTACCGGCTCCGACCAGCATTTCCGGAAATTTCTCATGCATAATGCGAATGGATTCTGCAGCTGCAGCAGTACGGAATGTCACCTCTGCACACGGAAGTCCGCCTCTGCACAGAGCATTTGCAAGCGCCTCAGCATCTTTTGCATCATCCAGTACTACAACGGGGATAATTCCAGTCTTTTTAAACCGTTCAAATATTGCATTCATTTATAATTCACTCCTTATTTATTAGAGTACTACGCCATCTTTAAAAATTGATATTTCACGATATCCGTTTGTTTCGCTCTTTGTCTCTTTGCCTGATGCAATTTCAATAACCAGATCCATCAGCCGCGCACCAGTATCATCCAGTGATTCTCCTTCTGCAGCAGTGCCGGCATTAAAGTCGATCCAGCCGGATTTGCGTTCCGCAAGTTCCGTATTCGTCGCAATCTTTACTGTTGGTGCCGGAGCGCCGAACGGCGTACCACGTCCTGTCGTGAACAGGATCATATGTGCCCCTGCCGCAGTAAGGTCTGTACAGGAAACCAGATCATTCCCCGGTCCATACAGTAGTGTGAGACCCTGCTTTTTGACAGGTTCTGCATATCCGCGTACATCTTCAATCGGCGCCGAACCTCCCTTCTGCACGCAGCCACAGCTTTTGTCTTCCAGCGTTGTGATTCCGCCTTGCTTATTTCCGGGACTAGGATTGTCATAAACCACCTCGTTATGGGACAGAAAATAAGACTTAAAACCATTCAGCATCTGTACTGCCCGGTCAAATACATCTTTGTCTCTGCAGCGATTCAGCAGCATACTTTCTGCACCAAACATCTCAGGAACTTCCGTGAGTATCGTACTTCCTCCCTGTCGAATCAACAAATCACTGAAACGCCCGACGGCCGGATTTGCCGTAATGCCGGAGAGTCCGTCAGAACCGCCGCATTTAAGACCTACTACAAGCTTTGACACAGGCAGTGCCTGTCTCTGAAATCCACCTGCATAATCAGCCAGTTCCTGCAGCAGCTTTCTTCCCTCCGCAAGTTCATCTGTTACCTTCTGACAGGTCAGGAATCTGACCCGGTCCGGATCATAGGCCCCCAGTTCTTCCAGAAACTGTTCATGCGTACAGTTTTCACAGCCGAGACTGAGCACAAGAACACCGCCTGCGTTCGGGTGCCGCACCAGTGCAGCCAGCAGCTTTTTTGTCTGTGCATGATCGGTTCCGGTCTGGCTGCATCCGAATGGATGGGTGAATGCATGCAGACCGTCAACCGATCCTGCTACGAGATCCTGATTTGCCGACGCGAGCCGCTTTGCGATGTCATTGACACATCCGACCGTCGGTATGATCCAGAGCTCATTGCGCACGGCCACACGACCGTCCGGACGCAGATATCCCATGAATTCTGCCGGTTCAGCAGGCGGCAGATCCCGCACAGCAGGTGTGTATGAATAAGTAAGTTCTCCGCACAGGTTGGTTTGCATATTGTGTGTATGCACCCATGCGCCGCTCGCAATCGCTTCTGTTGCATGACCGATCGGAACACCGTATTTTACGATCTGGTCTCCCATTTCAGCCGGCCGAAGCGCTATTTTATGTCCCCGCGGTATTTCCTCTGCAGCGCATACAGTATATCCGCCGGCTGTCACAGTTTCTCCGCATGCAATCTGACGAAGTGCGACTGCAACGGTATCATTTGGATGAATCTGCAGGATTATTATGGTCTTTTCCATTGTTTTTCGTTCCATGATTTTACTCAAGACACGATGCAAAGGCCGCCTCTGCACCCTGTGTGCGAATCCTCGTCAAATCCTTCAGAACTGCTTCTTCCAGACCTTTCACGCTATTAAGATCCATGCCCCACATTTCTATATTTTTCAGAACATCATGAACCAGTGTTTTGTCACTTGCATCTTTATGTGCCGCATAGAAATCGAGAACATATGCATCGTCCTGTACTTTATAGGAATCTCCTGCCGGCCGCACGCAGATCAGACTGTCTTCTGTCCGCTCTTTTATTTCTGTACTGTAAAATGCCATGCAGGCCGCAAGACTCATCACAAGACACGTCGGAAGTTCTCCGAACGCTTCCACATACTCCAGGAGAGTCGGAAGATTCCGCGCACGCCACTTTGCGGTAGAATTCAGAGAAATGCTCAGCAGCTGATGATCCACAAACGGGTTATTGAACCGGTCCGTAACAGCCGCAGCAAATACCTCACAGTCCGTTTTATCCAGTGGAAGGACCGGTATCACCTCTTCATACAGCATTTTGTTCATGAAATTTCGAATGGTGTCATTGTTCATGCAGTCTCTGACGATATTTTCTCCGGAGAGATATGCACCGGGAACAAATCCCGTATGCGCCCCGTTAAGAATACGAACCTTACGCTTCTTATAGGGTGCGACATCCGGCACTACATGTACATTGACGCCCGCCTTCTCAAACGGCAGTTTTTCTGCAAGTCCTGCAGGCCCTTCGATATACCAGACACCGAACACTTCACCGACAACACCGAGTTCATCAGCATATCCGTTAGCGGCTTCCAGGCCCGCAATTTCTTCCGGATCCCGGATTGCACCCGGAACAATACGATCTACCAACGTTGAGCAGAAACTGCAGGCTTCATTAATCCACGTTTCAAAATCTCCTCCGAGTTTCCAGTCTGCGATGTGCCGGTTTACGCATTCCTGAAGAATCCGTCCGTTGTTGTCGATCAGTTCACAGGAAAGGATGATCACGCCCTTTTTCCCGGCGCGATACCGCTCATATAAAAGCTTTGTCAGCTTTGCGGGAAAACTTGCCGGCGGAATCTGATCAAATGAGCTCTCCGGATCATAAACAATCCCTGCCTCCGTTGTATTGGACGTAATATATTCCAGATCATCGCTTATCATGATTTCTTCCAGTAAAGACCAGTCCCGTTTCGGATTCAGACAGCTGTCAACCACTGAAATCACTCTCTTTTTATCTGTTTTCAGTCCTTTTTCACTCCCGCGCAGATATAAGGTATAAAGTCCCTGCTGCTCCTCATAGTTTGCAGGCAGATGTCTTCCGACCGGCTGCACCAGCACGGCCTTCCCGTTCCAGCCGGCTTTTTCGTTTGCGATATCGAAAAAGTAATCTACAAAGGCGCGCATAAAATTGCCTTCTCCGAACTGAAGCATTCTGACCGGTGCCTGTTCCAGAACATACCCTGTATAGCCGCTCTTTTTCAGAACTTCATAATTTAACTGTTCCATTTTGCTTCCTCCATCTGTCACCCGCCGCATCCCATTATATTTCGAAATAGCGGATCGCGTTCTGACAGGAAATTCCTTCTACAATTTTTCTGAGTGAAGATTCATTTGCAGGATATTCGCCGTTCTCCACCCACGTGCCGATCATATTGCACATAATTCTGCGAAAATAGTCATGTCTCGTATAGGAAAGAAAGGAGCGGGAATCCGTCAGCATACCGACAAAATTCCCGAGCAGACCAAGGCGTGCCAGTGAACGCATCTGATGCTCCATCCCGTCCTTGGTATCAAGGAACCACCAGGCAGGTCCCATCTGAATCTTTCCGGGCATTTCATCTGACTGGAAGCATCCGATCAATGTACCGATCCGGTCAAAATCAGTGCTGTCCAGTGAAAACAGGATTGTCTTTGGAAGTTCGCCTGTCTCATCCAGCGCACTGAATAAGCGGGCCATGTCGGCAATACAGATCGTCTGCGCGATCATATCAAATCCTGTGTCAGGACCTTCCAGTGCAAACATCCTCGCATTGTTGTCTCTGCGGCATGAGTAATGAATCTCCATTACGATATTCATTCTGTGGTATGCTTTCGCAAGATGCATCAGGACAGTTGTCTGATATTTTTCTGCCTCCTCGACAGAGAGCTCTTTCCCTTCCATGGCTTTTCGGTAAACCGCATCAGCTTCATCGATCGTGCAGGGGCGGTACATGACATAGTCGATCCCGTGATCAGAAGCGCGGCATCCATGCTGTTTAAAGAATGTAAGCCGCTCTGTCAGTGCATCCAGAACATCCTGCATTCCGGGAAGTGATTTACGTCCGACACTTTCAGCAAGCTGCCCGATATAGGATGTAAATCCGGGACGTGTAATATTAATTGCCTTATCCGGCCGGAATGATGGACAGACCAGAAAATCCACGGATGGATCTGCCGCAATCTTCTCGTGCCATTCCAGTGTGTCGACCGGGTCATCTGTAGTTCCGACATAGGTGACATTGGACTTGTGGATCAGACCGCGGACGGTCATCTCCGGATCATTCTGCAGCATTTCATTGCAGTGATCATAGATCTCTCTCGCATTCCCGGTCGTCAGCGGTTCTGTGACCCCGAAGTATTTATGCAGTTCCAGGTTCGTCCAGTGATACATCGGATTGCCGATGGCCATTTCCAGAGCTTCGGCAAATGCATAAAACTTATCAAACGGATCAGCACTGCCTGTAACAGTTTCCTCTGAAACACCGTTGGAGCGCATCACGCGCCATTTATAATGATCTCCGAAATAGGTGCCGTCTGCATTGCGGCCGCCGAGCCAGATCTGGGAAATGTTATCAAAACGGCGGTCTTCCCAGATCTCACGCGGCGAAATATGACAATGATAATCTACCAGCGGCTGATTTTCCGCATAATCATGAAAGAGATGCCGCGCGGTTTCATTGGTCAGCAGAAAGTCTTTATCCATAAATGCTTTCATCTTTAATAAACTCCTCTATTCCATTTTGTTTAATAGCCGCATAATGTCGGGATCAGCAGACTGATCTGCGGGACGAAATTTACCAGAAGCAGTACTATGATCATGCAGATATAAAACGGCAGTGTAGCTTTCACGATCCGCTCAATTCTGACGCCGGATACAGCCGAACCAATAAACAGGCAGCTACCGACCGGCGGTGTCAGAAGGCCGATGCCGCAGTTCAGAATCATAATGATGCCGAACTGTACTGCCCCGATACCGACTGACTGTGCCACCGGGAACAAGATCGGCGTTGCAATCAGGATAATCGGCGCCATGTCCATAATCATACCCAGGACAAGCAGAATCAGGTTGATCAGCAGAATCAGAAGAATCCGGTTTGAGGTAATACCGGTGATAAAGTTTGCTGCCAGAACCGGAACGTGCAGGTAGGTCAGGCAATATCCGAAAATACTAGATGTTCCGCAGAGAATCAGTACGATGGCAAGTGTATCGATGCACTCACCCAGAACATTCCAGAGTCCTTTCCATGTCAGTCCCTTATAAACTGCCATGCTGATGATCAGGGAATAAATAACTGCAATTGCAGCAGATTCCGTTGCTGTGAAAACACCCGCAACAACACCGACGACTACGATCAGGATCGCGAACAGCGCCCAGATAGACTGACCAAGCTGTTTCAGAAATACCGGAAGAGAAAAACGTTCTCCCTTCGGATAGTTCCTTTTCATGGAAATAATATAAGAGCCAACCATCAATGAAATCGCAAGTGCCGCTCCGGGAAGATATCCCGCCATGAAAAGTGCACCGACAGAAACGCCGCCGGCAGCAGTCGCGTAGATAACCATATTATGACTCGGCGGAACCAGCAGACCTTCTACAGAAGATGTGACCGTTACAGCCGTAGAAAAATCATCGTCATAACCGGCGTCTACCATCATGGGGATCATCAGCTTTCCGATGGAAGCTGTATCTGCTGTTGCAGATCCCGAGACGCCGCCAAAGAAATAAGATGCGACAATGTTGACCATAGCCAGCCCGCCGTGCATCCAGCCGACCAGTGAGTTGGATAGTTTTATCAGTTTATCCGAGATGCCTCCCGCACCCATCAGACTTCCCATCGTAATAAAGAACGGAACAGCCATCAGTGAGAAAGAATTGAGTCCTTTTACCATCTGCTGACAGATGTTGTTCAGCGGGATTCCCAGATATAAAAGACATAACGTTGAAGAAATGCCAACTGCATATGCAATATGAATACGCAGCACGATCATGATCAGGAACGATCCGATCAGAATTGCTATCGCTGTATGATTTACGATCATCCGGGTTACACTCCTTTCTCCTTGATGTAATTAACAATGACTTCGATCTGAAACAGCACCATGGCAATTCCCGAAATCGGTACCGGCGCATAGAGCCAGAACCTCGAAAGCCAGGGCAGGCTTGTGTAGGTTGCGCGGCTTCCGATGGTCACTGCAAATTGAAATCCTTCATACACCAGCACAATTGAAAACAGAAGCACAAGTACATAAGCAGCAAGATCCAGTACAATGATCAGTTTTTCCGGAAGATACCGGTCCAGTGAAGTCATACGGATATGTGTGCCTCTGCGGATTGCAAGAGCAGCGCTCAAAAATGCCATATAAATCATGCATGTCAATACCATTTCTTCACTCCATGCCGGATCACTCAGAAACGGGATGTATTTTCCGATGTAGCGTCCCAGAACCGCATAGGATGTGATGACAACATCCGCAGTCAGAAACAGTTTGCAAAGGAACATGACGACCGCATATATCTTGTCAAAAACAAGCTTTGTTGTACCCTCCATAAAAATCTCCTTCTTTATTTTGCCATCTGAATGATTTCTTCGTATTTCTCTTCAATTCCGCCTATGAAATCACCATACAGATTACTGCAGGCTTCACGATAAGGCGTCTTATCTTCTACGTCGATAAAGGTTACGCCCTTATCTGTGAGCTCTTCTCTTGCGCGGACAGCTTCTTCAGTTGAAAGTTCCTGACAATATTCCTCTGTCAGACGTCCTGCTTCATACAAAGCTGCGACCTGTTCATCCGAGAGCTGTGCGAGTGCTTCATCTGCGATAACCACTGAAGAGGTGGCAAGTGTATGCTCATCCAGCAGCATGTAGGGTGCTACTTCATTAAATGCATTCGATCCATACTGCGGAATCGGCTGCTCTGCTCCATCTACAACACCAGACTGAAGACTGGTATATAATTCATTGAAGGAAACAACTGTCGGAGATGCACCCAGACATTCCACCATGCCAGTCATAATCTGGTCACTGGAAACACGCAGTTTCATATCTTTCATATCTTCAATCGTTTCAACCTTTTTGTTAAAGAAGAAACTTCGGAAACCGTCTTCCAGATAAAACAATCCGGATACTCCAAGTTGATTGTTCTGCGGTTCTTCAAGAATTTCCTGTCCCAGGTCAGATGCTGCATATTTCCAGAAGTGATCGCTGCTCTCAAAAACGAATGGAAGTCCCAGAAGTGCAGATGCCCTGCAGCCATAATTGCTGAACGCATAACAGGAAAAACGGGCCATATCAACCGTTCCGCTTCCGGAAATCATGCCGTCCAGAACATCCGATTCACTTCCCAGTACACCACTGGTCTGTACATCGACAAGAACACTTCCGTCTGTCAGTTCTTCAACCTTTTCTTTGAAATAATCTGCATACTGTCCGTCAATTGAGTCAGCAGCGTTCGTTTCTGAATAAACCAGAACGACCGGTCCGTCATCCATAGATGCGGCCTTCTGCACAACGAATACCGTTGCCCCGATCACAAGTAAAACGACCACAAGCGTAATAATGGCTCAGTCACTTATTCTGTGTGATGCAGGGTTTCGGTCGTAGTCACGCCGGCTGATGTCGTAGATCTTCAGGAAGAAGTATTCGTCATCCGGATAACCATAGCCCTGCCGCCTGAGTGTTTTGATCTTGTTGTTCAA
>JAFUCM010000209.1 GCA_017459675.1 Eubacterium sp. | reverse complement strand
GTATGTCGTAGTAATTCTTTTGGCTGAAAACCCGGATATTTTGCTTCCGACGGTTCTGTCCCGCTGTGTAACGCTGAACTTCAAACCTGCGGCAGACGATGAAGTAAAAGAATATCTGATGCAGAATCTTCATGTACCTGATTATCAGGCGGAAATCGAAGCCTCCTATGCTCAGGGAAACGTCGGAAAGGCAATCCGCGCAGCGGAATCCGCCGACTTCATGCATATGACGCAGGATGCTGTCCGGCTGATGAAGTCTTCCAGAAAAATGGACAGTCTGGATCTGATCGACGCCATGAAATTTATGTCGGCAGAAAAGCAGAACGTATATGCCTATCTGGACATTTTCAGCATGTGGTTCCGGGATGTCCTTTTGTTTAAGGCAACCAGAGAAATCGATAATCTTGTTTTTAAAGATGAAATCAATGCGATCAAAGACCGGGCTGCTGTGAGTTCCTATGAAGGAATCGAAAACAGCCTGGCAGCGTTTGAAACTGCAGCTACCCGTCTGCGTGCAAACGTAAACTTTGATCTTGTAATTGAATTACTGTTTTTAACGATCAGGGAGAACTAAAGAAATGGCAACTATCATCGGCGTGCGTTTCCGCCACGCTGGAAAAATATATTATTTTGATCCAAACGGATATGAGATCAAACGCGGATCCTACGTTATTGTTGAGACCGCCCGCGGCATCGAAAGCGGCCGCGTCGTAATGGATTCACGCGAAATCGAAGATGCTGAAATCACACAGCCGCTCCGCAAAGTCATCCGCATTGCGACCGAGCAGGATAATCTTCGCCGCACAGAAAACGAACAGCAGGCAAAAGAAGCTTTCTCTGTCTGCAAAAAGAAAATCCGCGAACACGGTCTGGAAATGAAGCTGATCGATACGGAATACACGTTTGATCACAAGAAACTCGTATTTTACTTCACGGCCGACGGTCGTGTTGATTTTCGCGAACTGATCAAAGATCTGGCCTCTGTTTTTAAAACCAGAATTGAACTCCGGCAGATCGGCGTCCGCGACGAAACAAAACTGCTCGGCGGAATCGGAATCTGCGGAAGACCGGTCTGCTGCAGCACTTATCTCGCAGACTTTATTCCCGTCTCGATTAAGATGGCGAAAGAGCAGAATCTGTCGCTGAACCCCACGAAGATCTCCGGTGCCTGCGGCAGACTGATGTGCTGCCTGAAAAACGAGCAGGAAACCTACGAATATCTTAACAAACAGCTCCCGAACGTCGGCGATATTGTCGAAAATGAAGAGGGACTTTCCGGAGAAGTACAGACAGTCAACATCCTGAAGCAGACCGTGCGTGTGCTGATTGAAACCGAAGACGAGACAACCGTCGAGGAGATGCGCGCTGATCAGATCACCATTCTGGAGCGCCACAAAAAAGGTGCGCGCCGCAGAAAAGAGCGGGATGCCCGCGCAGAGCAGGAACAGCGGCAGGCTGCGGCGCGAGAGCAGGCAAAGGAACGGGCCGCCGAGCGCAAAAACCGACGCATGAAAGCGCCGGAGCATTCACGCAGCGCCAAAAAGGCTGAAGAAGGATATGAACCGGCTGCTCTGGCTGAATCAGCGTCTGCAGACAATTCTGCAGCCAGAGACAATTCCTCCGCCAGAGACAGAAACCAGCAGACGGGAACTGCCGGCAAAAGCTATCCGCCGCGTACCGCACGCAGTAAAAACGCCGCGCCTGCAGGAAACAGCAATTCCGCCGGGATCAGCAGTTCTTCCGGAGAGGAGCCAAAATCCGCAGCCGGCGGACAGGAAAAGCGGCGCAGAAGACGGCACCGCAGAAAATCAGGCGAAAAAACAGCACAGGAGCCGCAGCAGAATGCATAACATCAACCTAAATCCGGACGAACAGCTGGACGACCTGCAGAACGGATTCCGGCTCGTTCAGTCCAAAAAAGGATTCCGCTTCGGCATTGACGCTGTCCTGCTCGCTGACTATGCAGATGTCAGAACAGGAGAACATGTCATTGATCTGGGATGCGGCAACGGTATCATTCCCGTTTTACTTGCGGCGCACACAGACGCCGCATTTATCACAGGGCTGGAAATACAGGAGGCGAGCGCAGCGCTCGCCCGGAAAAGCATACAATATAATGAACTGGAACACCGCGTCCGGATCGTAACAGGTGATATCAAAGAAGCCGCACAGACATTCGGTGCGGCTTCTTTTGATGTCGTAACAAGCAATCCTCCATACATGATCGGACAGCACGGCCTGACAAACGCCGAAGACAGCATACGCATCGCCCGCCACGAAATCTGCTGCACGCTGGATGACCTCGCAGCCGCAGCTGCAAAACTGCTCAAAAGCCGCGGACGCTTCTACATGGTCCACCGTCCCTTCCGTCTTGCCGAAATCATACGCACCCTCTCACGTCACCATCTCGAGCCAAAGCGCATGCGTCTCGTCCATCCTTACGCAGACCGCGAGCCAAACCTTGTCCTCATCGAGGCCTCCAGAGGCGGCCGGTCCGGCATGCGCGTCGACCCGCCGCTTGTCGTCTACACTTCCCCGGGAGTCTACACGGATGAAGTTCTCCGCATCTACCGCCGCTGATATAACAGGCGCGCCGCAGGACGCGTCCCTCAAACATTCAGAAGGAAAAATCTCCCCTCTTAATCTGCTCCTTATAATACCCGATCTCATCCTGTATGATCAGATCAATCTGCCGGATTCCCAGCATTTCCACCGGAGCCTTGTCATCCGTCATCACCAGATCCCCGGCCTCATACTGCACCAGTGCATCGGAAATCGTCTGCATCAGTACACGCAGTTCCTCCCGGCCTTCCGCCGCAATCCCGCGCTGCAGCATCTTGGCGACACCTGCGTTGTCCCCGCTGCGCATCCGTACGCGGTTTGACGCAAAAAGCTCCCGGTTCGTCGTATACGGAACATCCGCCGTATAAACTTCATCAAAAACAGCAGAAATCGTATCGCAGAGGTAGTGGTTGATATCTCCCGGTTCATCGCCGCGCATATTCAGATTCACAACCATGACGCCGTCATCGGTCAGGTGATCCTTCACCTTCGAAAAAAATTCAATCGATGACATCTGAAACGGGATGGTAATATCCCGGAAGGCATCCACCATGATCACATCATATTGATGATCAACCGCATTGAGATACGCGCGGCCGTCATACTCCGTCACCGCTACGTCTTCCGGCTGTTCAAAATACCGGTCTGCCAGATCGATAATCTTTCCGTCAATCTCAACGCCTTCTATGGTTAGATTCTCAAAGTACCGCTCACTCTGCGTCGCAAACGTTCCGGTACCGTTTCCCAAAATCAAAACATCCAGATGATCTTTGTTCTGCACATCTGCCATGTAGAGAGATGCCATTGCATAATCATAATACATGCCTGTCAGCGCACTGTTTTTCATAAGAATTGACTGCACGCCAAACAGCACATTTGTTGACAGTGCAATTGACTGATCATCCTCCTTCACCTGCAGATAGTTATAGACGGATTCTCCCTCATACGTCAGGCCTTTTTCCCAGAAGGCAAAGCTGTCGTTATGACCGAACACGGAACACAGAATAAATGCAATCAGAGAGACAGCAATCAGCCGCTTTCCATTCACCGGCTTAAAACTCTTTTGGGAACGAAGCACCTCCTGCGTACCGCCGTCTTCTGTTCCGGCATCCTGCGTACCGCCCTGTCCGGGGCTGACAAAATAGACAACGCCCAGCACCAGAAGAATCCCGGAAAAAATCAGAAACGTCATCGATGTTCCGACCGCCGGAATCGTCACAAATGTAGGCAGAAATGTTCCGATAATGCTTCCAATCGTATTAAATGCTCCAAGCCGCCCTGCGATGCTTCCGCTGTTTTCCAGCGAATCCACAGAAAACTTGATCAGCGACGGCGTAACCGTTCCCAGAAGAAACAGCGGAAAGACAAAGATCACCAGACAGGCAAACAGAGCTGCCCAGATCAGCAAATTGGTGCTGATTGTGATGATCAGCAACCCGGAGATTCCCAGAATCACATATTTTCCGAGGACCGGGATCGCCGCGATCCAGATCGCCGCGATCAGAATCCGCCGGTAGAGCCGGTCCGGATCCGGATTCTTATCCGCTGACCTTCCGCCGAAAATGTTACCCAGTGC
>JAFUCM010000208.1 GCA_017459675.1 Eubacterium sp. | reverse complement strand
TCTTTACATATGACTCTAATAATCCGAAAACTACATATAAAAACGGCAGCAAACACCAGTTCGGACGCCCTGCTGCGGGATAATAAGATCATCCCCCCGGATAATCCAAACATTAATCCGCCTGCATACCTGTTATGTTTTCTCATTAAATGATATACGGAGGATACTGAACAACACAAGTATATCATTCCTAAAAAATTGGGATTGATTGTTATCCCGGTATATCCGTATGGAAATACTTCTGTTCTATATGGATTACAGACCCAACAAATGATAAAAAAGAGAGAGCCCATTACCAGATACGAATCAGCCATGATCCGAATCAACAGCTTACTCTTCTCCGAATCCTTTAAGATACTTGCCAATATTGGAAGCAGAATCAGGCAAGTTGCTCCAAATTGTAAAAAACCTTTTCCAATCGGATGGATACATCCGGAAATAACAATACAAACTGCAAACAATAAAAACGGAAACGCAATCCTCTTCTTCCACACTTGGTTGTTCTCTATTCCATCTGATAAACATATACAAAACACAAGAATTACCGCTGCATAAATATAACTGCGCAAGTAATCATCCTTTAGAATGTTATGTGATCCAATTGAGTATTTCAGTGGAAAATAAAAGGCGCAAACAAAGCATAACCCTCTGAGAATTGCCCTCCTCACACCGTTAGGGATTCTACGTGAAAATCTCCCAATGTAATGTGCAATAAAGTCGTATGGAAGCTGTAAATAATTCATAAATCACCATATCAGGTACTAAGCCCATCCAAAATATGACTAACATTAACGAATAATGCTAAATTCATTTTCTCCGTTTAATGCCAGTTACCAGAATCAAACTCAGCACGCCAAAGGCTACTAGTAACAAGCCACTCTTCAAATAAGGCGTCTCATACACCAACTCAATCTCATGCTCTCCCGGTTCCAACACTAGTCCGGCAAACATGCCATTGACCCGCAGAATAGTCTGATTCTGCCCGTCTACATATGCCTGCCAGCCTGTGTTGTATGGCATGGAGAGGCAAAGCAGTTTTTTTTGATCCAGGTCAATGCTTCCTGTAATCCGGTTTGTCGCATTCCAGCATGACCCCTCGTGAAAATCTACATCCTGCAGGGTATCCTGTGACAAGGCACGAATTCCGGCATCATATGCAGACAAATCTGCACAGATCAGACTGATGTCATCATAAGTATAAATACCTGTTTCCGGAAATGTAATTCGAATCGTCTTTACGCAGTTTTCTTTTTCAAAAACGCCGCCGTTCAGCAGAAAATCTGTCTGGCCTTTTCCGAATTCATTTCTTGCATTTGCATAGTACAGCATCCGCTCGCCGTTGTGATCTGCGACTGAATGTGCGTTCTCCCTGTCAACTGCTGACTCATCTTCTGTCTGGAACAGACATGTCAGAACAACCTCCGTTACATCTTTTGCAGCACGTTTTTCCTGCCGCAATTTTGCACGTCTGACCGAGTTCATCTTCAGGTATTTTTCAACTGCAAACTGATCTGCATCTCCTGTGACGGAAGAATCAAGATAAAAATCAAGCGTCGTATATCCCTGAAAATCCAGATTCTTAATATATAAAAGGTTTTCGGCTATATTATACGGTGAGGAAGCACTGACCTGCAGTGTTACAGAGGTATCTTCCTCCGTTATGACTATTCTTCCGTCTTCACAGATTACAGAATCATCAGCCGGCTCTATCGTTACCCGGCATTCTTTTGTCATATCGGCAGCAGCCGGTTTTCCTGCGGAAAGTCCGTGGCCTGTGTCAGCAACAACCGCTGCCTGAAGCATCGTCTGCTCTTTTGCAACCGGAGATAATGTCTTCCATTCTTCTTCGGAGATAACACTATCATAAGTATAGCCAAACGGCAAAGGCATCTCGTTCTGATAGATGTTATACTTTCCTGTCAGATCCTCTGCTTCCTTCTCATGACTGTATCCAAAAGGAAGTGCATCTTCATCCTCTGTCACATAATATTTTACACCAGCCAGTGCGTTCAGAACCGTCCGGCCATCCAGCCCCTGATAAAGTGTTGCCAGATTCTTCGGATCTGAAACTGCCAGATCTGTCATGTACTGGTTGATCAGCGGCGTACTCATGCTCCAGAAGTACTGAGTTGTTGAGAGCCCTGCCATCAATGACATGTTGCGTTTCAGGTTATCACCGGAATAGCGATAGAATTCATCTCTGCCGCCGGTATTGGCCACTGCCATCGCATCTGTTTTCCAGACTGTTTTATGCAGAGACTTCTTTGTCACAAATTCACTGATCCTGTCAAGGCTTCGCCATGAATACCATGTAGCAGCCATATTGATCAACGATACGAAAACAAGTGCAATAACCAGCGTTTTCTGCAGCATCTTTCTTCGGAAGACCGGCCGGACCGCAAACATCAAAAGCAGCAGTGCGGCAATCAGCAGATGTGTGCTGTCATCTGCATTCAGTGTATTATCCAGCAGTCTGCAGACAAACGCAAGTACCATTATTGTCAAACCTGCAGGAAGAAGCATCGCTGATATACTCTGACTGCTCTCATTTGTTTGATCTGAATCTGCGAAAAGCTGATCCCACTCTTTCAGTACGATACTCCCAATCAGCAGACTGTAGGCCCACACCCAGCGCTGTGAAGGGTATGCAAAGCCATTCAGCACATAACCACAGTACGGAATCATCAAGGCTGCTGTCATAGTAATTGTCAGAATGCATAGTTTCTGGTTCTGCTTCCAGTTGCGGAACATCCAGATAACACATAACACGCCCGCCGCCCCGTACCCGAGACAACACCAAGTATCAACCGATGGGCTTCCGATCCAGCGGGACAGAAACTGAAGATAATACTGCGGCTCAAAGAAGCGAATTACTTCGTATTCACGCTGCATGCGGGTATCACCGATGATCCGCATCAGCACGGGCAGCAATACCCCCATACTCATCAGGGCACTGATCGCTGCATATAACAGATATTTGCCCACGCGGACAAAAAATGCCTTCCACGCCTGAGCGCCTCTGACTGGTATCTCCCTCCAGAAAACATACAACACTGTCAGAATTGCAATCATATAGAGGAAATAAAAGTTACTCACTGCTGCCAGCCAAAGACTGATCACATAAAGGCCGGGCTTATTTTCCCTGCGGATCCGCTCTGTTCCCAGTAGAATCAGCGGAAACCAGATCATCGGGTTGATGAAGAAGGGATGCCGTGTCGATGCTATAATACCGTAAGCGCTGAACACATACGTAATCGCTCCCAGCAGATATGCCGGGACAGAATAAACACGCTGCCGATCCATGTATCGATGAAATACAAGAAATGACAGTCCTGCCAGATACAGCCGCAATACAATCAGAATATGATAAAGCCATACAATCTTTCCGACCGGTACAAATACACTGAGAAGATTGAACGGGTCTCCGATTCCGTAGTAATGCAGCGTTGTCAGGATATCATCACCATAGCCCAGCCCAAAGGAATATGTCGGAATATCCAGGCTGTGATCAAACAGAATCGTTCTGACCGCACCCCGCAGCCATTTTGAATAATACATCAGTGTCTGCAGATGCTGAACCAGTCCGTCCTGTGTCGATCCGTCCCAGACCATGGAACGTCCATAGTAGACAAAATACCAGAACACACCGGCAGCCATCACGGCGAAACCGACTGTATAGAGCAGCCATATTTTTTTAAAGGTGTGTGTCTGTGTTTTCATCTGTGATGTAATTAAACCTGATATCCTTCTCTGTAGTTCTTTCGTGTTTCCTGTCTTTACTGGTTCTTAAACACTGTTTCTACAACTTTCTTACAGGAATCCCCTCCTTCATAGGTCAGGAATTTCTTATGGAATGCTTCGATTCGATCCTTATATTTTTCGTCAAACTGATCGATCTGGCGGATTTCTTCAATGATTTCTTCCGTCGTGTATAACAGCGGTCCCGGAGATTCTTCCCGAAAATCAACATAGAGTCCGCGCAGCTTTGATGCGTATTCTTCCATGTCATAGGTATAGAACAACATTGGCCGGCCAGTCAGTGCGAAATCAAACATGACCGAGGAATAATCTGTAATGAGAATATCCGTGATCAGATACAGATCCTCGATCCTGTCATAGGATGTCAGATCCATAATAAACGGATCTTCCTGCGGAATATCATCGCAGACATCTGCCAGATAATGGAGGCGGATCAACAAAGCGTATTCATCAGAAAGTGCAGCTTTCATTTTCTGCAGATCCATTTCCAGATCAAAACGTTTTTTTCTTCGCCAGGTCGGCGCATAGAGAATAACCTTCTTGTCGGAAGGAATCCCGATCATTTTGCGTAATGCCGCTTTCTTCTCAGGATCTCCCCGGTAAAGAATATCGGTCCGGGGGTAGCCTGTACGAAGAATTTCTTTCTCAAAATGATAGATCGGCCATGCATGATCTTCCATGAATTTCCCCTGTACAACCAGGTAATTCCAGCGGGAACTCCGCCGCAGAAACAGCTCCCGTTCCTCTTCGGACTTCAGCTCCTGTGCCACATCAAGCCCCATCGTCTTCAGCGGTGTCCCATGCATGGTCTGTACTTCAATCTGGCCCTCCCGCTTCTGATATCCGTTTTCAAAATTGACATTATTAATCAGATATTTAGCAGTTGCAAGGGTATGCCAGTATTCCAGCGACCCTTTTCTGACGCGTTTTGCATTGCCGTTAACCGGTGTGCGCTGGTCATTAAAAGACCAGATACATTCGTATTCCGGATGATTCTCATTAATATACTCATACAGGGCACGCGGGTTGCAGCTGTATTTGTCACCCCACATTGCCTCAAAGATAATTCTGTTCGGAACAATCGGTTCTTTACAGAACTCCGGATATTTCTCCTTTATCAGTTTTTCACGTTTGTTTTTTGAATTTTCAGCCGCATCCCAGACCTGTTTAAACTGAAAACGCAATGTTCCAAAAGCACTCCGGTAACACTCGATTTTCAGATTCTTCTGATCGTATTTCCGCATAAAGCTCTGTGATGTATAGACCGGCACATCTTCAAGCCGTCCGTCCGAACAGAGATATTCCACCTGCACATCACGTGCACCCTGATAAAAATCTTTCACAATTTCATCATCAGAAAAATCCACTTTAAACCGTGTGATTACTTTGCCTCCATGCACTTTGCAGGAAGCAGATGCCAGATAGTTTTTCCGCTGCGCCACAGGATCCGGAACAAATAATCTGGCAGAAGTAATCTGTTTCAGATGTCCGGGATCGCCGGCACGCGAAATCTTCAGACGCAGTGCTTTCCCGAAATACGCCGGCTTTGCGGCCTCAGCGATTTCAGAGAGCAGGCGGAAATTAATGGCATAATTCCGCAGACTGTTCAAAATTGCATGTGCGGTTCCGCTTCCTTTGATCTGTGAAGCCTTTTCTCTGGCATATACCGGAACCATTCCTCCTTCAGTCCGGACAAGCAAATGATATCTCACCCGCTCATTTAACTTGCTGCGCGCAATCCGGCAGGTCCCTGCAGCAGCTTTCTCCATATGAATAACACTGCCGTCCTCCTCATTTCTTACGAGCAGTTCAGCATCATCATGGTTAACTCTACACTGTATATCTGTCTCCGATACAGAAACCGAATCAGCAAATACAGGGCTGCGGTCTGCCTCAATAACAAATCTGTTTTTTACCTGAAAGTCAAAATGGATGATGGTATCTCCATATATCTGCGCTGTATCACGGTATTTACTCTTAATACCGGGAGCAAGTTTTTCAAGAAATACGCTGCCTGTTTCGAGGCGGTTTTGGAATGCAATCAGCAGAAGATAACGTCCGCTCAATGTCTGATCTGCTGTCAGCTGCTTCAGCGGGATCGTGATTTTGACTGCCGTTCCGTCATAATTGTATGTATCTGTTCTTCCGGTGTCCGGATCTGTGATCTGTCCAAGTTCTTCCGTCACATATACACCATCAACTGACTCTGTCGGCAGCGCGATCTTCTGGTTCTCTGCACTGTTATATAGATATGCCTGCATCGTCTGCGCGTCTTTTGGCATATTAACACGTTCCCGCATAACATGTGCTGTGAGCGTAACAACATTCTGATTGACTGACATTTCGTCCATGCGTGTAACTGGTGCAACACGAAGTAGGTCCTGTGTCAGATCATATTCAGGCAAATGAAACAATTCTTCCGGCAGGTCTGCGAGTAATCTGCCCTGTTCTTCATTCAGCGGTATCAGTCTGATTTTGTTTTCTCTATACTGCTCAAGTTCAATCAGGCGGTCTACATCCCCTGCACGGACACACTGATAGATTTCCTGCTTGAATGGATCCAGTCCGGAAAATGCTGACGATTCAATTGCCTCGTCTATATAGCTGTTAATCAGTTCCAGCGCTTTGGGTACCTGATCACGGCTTACAATCAGGCAGGCTTTGATAAACAGAAACAAATCCCCGTCAAGAACCTTGGTCTGTTTTGCTTCTTCTAATGCCGGATCCTTGACGTATTCCCTGAAAAATGCATCCTGCATCCGGAGAATCCGGATTCTGTCCCGCAGATTGACCAGACTGTCGGTATTTTGCGTAATCGATGATGATGCACCGTCCCTGAGCCGCCACATATATCCGATCTCCGGAACGACCGACACCTGCTTTGTCAGAAAATGCATCGGGATTGTAACCGGAATATCTTCGTAAAGGATTCGTTCCGGAAACTGAAAAGCATGTTCCTCATAAAAAGATTTCAGAATCAGCTTATTCCAGCTGGTTGAATCATACAGCAGCTGCGGCTGCCGGGTAATATGTGTGACAGGTTCCAGATTAAAGAAGACATGGTTGAACATGCGGGAGCGATGTTCGCCTTTCGCATCAAACCGTGTCACATTACAGATTGTCAGTTCGCTGCCGTCTTTTTCAGCGCGGCGGAACATGGTTTCCAGCACGTTCTCCTGCAGATAATCATCAGAATCAATAAAGTAAATATATTTTCCGGCTGCAAACTGCACACCGTAATTTCTGGCGTGACCCAGTCCGCCATTGGGAATGTGATAACAGCGGAAATGATCATGTTCCGCTGCATACCGGTCAGCAATCTGTCCGCTGTCATCTGTCGATCCATCGTCTATCATAATGACTTCCAGGCGCACATCTCCCTGTACCAGAAGTGAATCCAGACATTCCTCCAGATACTCTGACACATTATAAACCGGTACGATCACACTGATATCTATTGTCTGATTCTGCTTGTTCATAACTGATTCCTGCTACAGATCTTATTTCGACAGGTCACTCTTAATCTGCGTTGTTGAAATCTCCGGCGTCCGCGGCAGATAGATTACTTCTACCCCCTCTTCTTCCAGAAAATCAAATTTTCCCTTCCAGTCATCACCCATAACAAACGTGTCTACCTGATACAGTTTTACATCGGAACGCTTCTGCTCCCAGTTTTCTTCCGGAATAACAAGATCAACAGCCCGCAGTGCCTCAAGCATTTTTTTACGCTCTTCATAGGTGAAATAACACTTTTTCTGCTTCATGTTCCAGTTAAATTCGTCTGTTGAGAGTGCAACGATCAGATAATCACCCAGCGCTTTCGCCCGCTGCAGCAGATTAATGTGACCATAGTGAAGAAGATCGTAGGTTCCATAAGTGATAACGCGTTTCATTTACTGTCTCCTCTCAGATATTCATTAACTTTATCTTCGTCCAGAAGATCCGGATTGTTTTTCCGTATAATACTGATGGCCGCATCCATAGCAGTTTCTTTCTTTCCCTCTTCCAGAATCTGCTCCAGACGTTCCATTTCTTTCTTTTCTTTTTCCTGCCGCTCCTTCGCTGTCCGCACATGAAATGCGTCTGCCAGCAGCAGGACATCTTCTCTGTTTTTCGGCAGTTTCTTCGTATGCAGAAATTCTTCGTAGGCATCCAGATACAGATCCGTCTCATCCGTGAATGCAATCTGTTTGCCATGATCCAGCCACAGAATCTTATTGCAGAGTTCCCGCACCTGCCCGACAATATGTGAGACAAGAATACCAGTGATGCCGCTGTCCAGAATTTCGCGCATCTTATCACCGCTCTTCCGGCGGAATGCACCGTCACCGACACTCAGGACCTCATCCAGAATCAGAATATCCGGTTCCACCAGACACGCAATCGAGAATGCCAGGCGGCTCTTCATGCCACTGGAGAGCTGTTTAAAGGTATAATCCTGGAAGTCTTCCAGCTCTGCAAACTTGATGATCTCCGGATACATCTGATCCATAAATTCACGGGTATATCCCAACATGGCACCCCGCAGATAGGCATTTTCCTGTACTGTCATCTGATCATCAAATCCACTGGAAAGTTCCAGCAGTGCGGCGATACTTCCCTTTGTACGAACAGAACCTTCCGCCGGCAGCATGATACCCGTAACAGCTTTCAGGAGTGTGCTTTTCCCCGCGCCGTTGGACCCAATGATTCCAAGCATATCTCCTTTTTCCAGCTGAAATGTAATATCCCGGTCAGCCCAGAATTCTTTTACTTTAAAATTTCTGGTAAGTTTCCGCATTACATACTCTTTCAGTCCGATGGATTTGAAATCCCCTGTAATATAGCGGATACTTACATGATTACAGTCAATGACAGCCATATATAAATTCCTTACATATAGAAGATAAATTTATGATTCTGTGTCTTGTAGATAATGAACCCGATGATCAGGAAAAACAGCGCATAAAATGCGCATAAACCGTGATAGGCAAGTGACGGAATCTGCCCGTCAATGACTACCAGACGGATATATTTGATCATGACATAGACCGGATTCAGCAGAAACAATTTCTGCACCCTGGGGCTGAAAGAATCAACCCGGTAAAAAATAGCCGAAACATAATGCAGAAGCATCAGGAAAACACTGTACAAATACTGCGTGTCCCGGAAAAAAATATACAGCGCCGACAAGATCATTCCCACACCAATGCTGAGCATTGCAACGCAGATAATCGGATAAATCAGTGCAAACATATGCAGACCGAAATGAATGTGATCAAAGATACAGAACACAAAGAACACGACGATGGTCAGCATAAAATTAATGAATGCCGAAACATTTTTCGAAAAGAGAAACAGATACTTCGGTATGTTGATTTTTGAAAGAATTTTCCTGTTTGCATACAGGCTGTTCATGCCGCTGTTGGTAGCTTCACGGTAATATGACATCACAATATTTCCGGCAAACAGATAGATTGTATAATGTGGTGTGTTTCTTCCGAAGAAATTCGAAAATACCACTTTCATGACAAGAAGTGACAGCAGCGGAGAAAGGACACTCCAGAACATACCAAGTACTGTACGCTTGTATTTTTGCTTGAAATCACGCTTAACCAGTTCCTGAAACAGAAAATAATACCTGTTGATGGTCCGTATGATTTTACTCTGTTTTTTCTGTATGCGCTCCATGTATCTTTAGTTCCTCTGTTTTTATTATTATTTAGAACCCTGCCCCCGGAGGACAACACTGATTGTTTTGATCAGCAGCTTGCAGTCCAGTTTCAGGCTCCACTCACGGATATACTTCATATCCAGCCGGACGACTTTTTCGAAATCGACAATATCGCTGCGGCCGCTGACCTGCCACATACCTGTCAGACCGGGTTTCACTGAAAGACGTGCCCTGTGATGCGGGCTGTACTGCTTCCACTCATCTTCTGTCGGCGGTCTGGTTCCTACCAGACTCATGTCACCCTTCAGGACATTCCAGAACTGCGGCATCTCATCAATGGAATATTTCCGCATAAATTTCCCGATCGGAATAATACGCGGATCATCATCCATCTTGAACATCAGCCCCTGCATCTGATTCTGATTCATCAGATCTGCTTTCCGCTTGTCCGCATCCGGATACATTGACCGGAATTTGTAAATCTGAAATCGACGGCCGTTTAACCCCACGCGCGTCTGCGCATAAAAGACCGGGCCTTTCGACTGACGATAGATAATCGGCGCAAAGATCAGGAACGCAATCCCTGTCAAAATCAGACCGATGATCGAGCCGACGATGTCCATCGCGCGTTTAATCATCAGTTTCCCGGCTGAAACAGACTGTACTGCACTTGTCATTACAGACCGCCCGCCAATCGTCTCAATCTCCGGATTCGGCAGCCCTTTAAACTGCTTTGTCAGGGCAATATGTACAGTAATGCCCTGTGTGATCAGATCTTTTGCAATCCGGTTTTCCATTGTCTGCTGGTTCAGATCGATAAAAACTTCGTCAACTGCATGATTGGTGCAGTATACATCCATTTCATCGGGTCCGCCGATGATCTTCTCGACCGGAATTCCGCAATACATGTCGAATGCTTCGTCTTCGTACAGCAAATCTTCTTCCGATCGCTCTGCCGCCTTTTTATTCGTCTTTGCTGCAAAGGACTGATCCGGCTCCAGGATCATGACACCGCCGATCTGAAAACGGTTTTTACCTTCTTTTCTGAGCCGCAAATAGTTTTCTTCCGCGCGCTCTACCGTTGTGATCAGCACCATATTCGGCAATACGATACGTTCCAGAAACAGTTTTTTT
Source organism: Eubacterium sp. (assembly GCA_017459675.1). Classification (GTDB taxonomy): domain Bacteria; phylum Bacillota; class Clostridia; order Lachnospirales; family Lachnospiraceae; genus CADBRN01. The sequence goes on along the minus strand of JAFUCM010000208.1, from coordinate 1,451 downwards.
ACAATCAGTTTATAGATGATCCTGACCAGCCAGACAACAATGGTTCCCGCTATCCAGAAGATCAGAAAAATACTTCGTGAAAACGAACCGCCGCTTTTGGTCAGGAAATGATACAGCATAATGCCGACTGCAAGAATCGACACATAACGGACCGATTCTACAAACTCATGCAGCAGTCCGCGCTTCAGAATATTCTTGTGAAGCGGCAAAAGGGCCACGACGAAGAAAGCCAGCATAAGAAGTACAATCTGGGTGCTTCTGTATACCGGCGTATATCGCCAGCCCATCATTCTCATTCGAAAGTGGCAGATGACCTGAAACACGATCTCAACGACCGCGACATCCAGCATCATAAAATCAAGATGCTTCAGCCATCTCCCTTTTTTTCTCTGATGCATACGATCTGATACTCCCCGCTCAGATGGTCTTCATCAAGACACAGTTTGCAATATTATAACAGGAATGTACCAGAAGATCAAATTATTCACCCCGGACACTGGATTTCACCTCGGCATATTGACCAAAATCCACTTCCATAACAGCATGTTTATTACGCTGCTCTTCAGGCGGCAGCTTCATATAATCGCCATACATTTCCTTCAGGTAGGCATCATATGACGCAAATGTGAAGAATTCCGTATCCGCAAAGGGCATTCTGCACAATTTTTGCGTATAGCGGTACGGAATCATCTCCCGGTAATACCGGTAGCTGCCCTCTGCGGTGACAACCATTTTTGTCAGGTGTCCGTTATAGCGGGTAAAGGCTTTTACCTTCTGTTTTCTGATAAAACCGGCGGGCAGCACGGCAGCTGCCGCACCGAGCAGCTTCTGCAGACTCTTTGCGCGCTTTTGTCCGTTATGGTAGCCAAGCTTGACCGCCAGCAGATTTTTCCACACGTAGCGCTCACGTTCATGCAGCGTGCGCAGCAGGCGATTGTCCGGCACATTGTCAAACGGGAAAATATCCACAAAAATCCCCTGATGCGCCGCGGCATCCCGCGACAGCCCTTCGACGATGCGGGTTCCGTTCAGCCGGATCTTCGCAAACGCATACGTATACCCCGGATCCGTCCCGTCTGTCTGCAAAAAAAATTTTTCCGGATCCAGCTCATCAGCGCACGCCGCGACAAACCGGTCAAAATCAGCACGAAGCATGCCAAAATCCATATCCGCATCCCATGGAATGAACCCTTTATGCCGCACCGCTCCAAGCAGCGTCCCCGCAATCATAAAATAGCGGATGCGATTCTTCTCGCAGATGCGCTTAATCTCTGCGGCAATCTCCAGCTCGAGATCATGTAATTTCTGTATTTCCGTGTGCTCCATATTTAATAACCGCTCCTGCAAGTATCAAATGTAGCTTCATTACCGCTGCTATATATTCCGGGCCGGGCGGAGGATCGTTCCGGATTTTCGAGCGAACATTCTGAAACACACGAGCAGAGATCCAT
>JAFUCM010000207.1 GCA_017459675.1 Eubacterium sp. | reverse complement strand
GTCAGGAACGGAAGCAGTGCATCCACAGATGCCGCATGTTTTGCATCGGCCCACCACGCTTCAAAGGACCGTGCGATCACTGCCCCGATCCCCTCCAGTGCGGCGAGTCGTTCGGCATCCGCGTGCCGGATCGCGTCCAGATCTTCATCAAATGCGCGGCTGATCAGACGCGCGGTGGCGACGCCGATCTCCGGAATGCCCAGCGCATACAGCAGCCTTGCGACGGTTGTCGTTCTGGCTTTTTCAATGCTTTCCAGCAGGTTGCTGCAGGAAAGTTCGCCAAATCCATCCATCCGGATAATGGTTTCCCTGTGTTCTTCCAGCCGGAACAGATCCGCATAATCGCGAATCAGACCGTGCGCCATAAACTTCTCCAGTGTCGACTCTGAGACCCCGTCAATATTGAGGGCGTCCCTGCTGACAAACAGCGTGAATGATTTCATCTGCTTCGCGGGACAGTCCGGATTCGCACAGTAAAGCGTCTCAACCGCTTCGCCGCCGGTCCGGATTTCCGTCGGGCCGCCGCAGACCGGACAGAAGGCCGGAATCTCTGCCGTGCCGCTTCCGGTCAGATTTGCCGCAATCTGCGGGATAATCATATTGGCCTTGTAGACCTCCAGCTCATCTCCGATTCCGAGCTTTAATTCCTTCACGATGCTGACATTATGCACGCTTGCCCGGGACACTGTGGATCCCTCAAGTTCCACCGGATCAAAAATCGCAACCGGATTCAGAAGACCCGTGCGGGAAGGGCTCCACTCAATCTCCCGCAGCTTTGTGCTGCGTTTTTCATCCGCCCATTTAAATGCAATCGCATTGCGCGGGAATTTTGCCGTCGTGCCCAGTGATTCGCCGTAAGCGATGTCATCATACAGGGCCACAAGTCCGTCGGACGGGAACGGATTGTCCTTGATCTTCTCCGCAAACGCGTCCATGGCAGCATCCAGATTTTCAGCAGTCACGGCACGGTACTCCACGACATCAAAGCCCTGTGACGCCAGCCAGCGGAATTCCTGCTCATGTGAGTTATTGAAATCAACCCCCTCGGCGCTGACCAGTGAAAATGCATAGAAGCGCACAGACCGCTGCGCCGTGATCTCATTATTCAGCTGGCGGACGGATCCGCTGCAGAGATTGCGGGGGTTTTTGTATTTCGCATCGACATCTTCAATGGTTTCATTGATCCGATCGAAATCCTCATAGGTAATGATCGCCTCACCGCGCAGGACAACCTCGCCTTTATGCGGAATCGAGAGCGGCGTGTTGACAAACACCCGGGCGTTGTTGGTCACAACCTCCCCGGTCACACCATTTCCGCGCGTGACGGCCTTGAAGAGCTTCCCGTCCCGGTAAGTCAGCACGATTGTCAGGCCATCCAGCTTCCAGGAAAGAAGTACTTTCCGCGTTCCGATGAATGCACGGAGCGCATCCCGTTCCTTTGTCTTGTCCAGCGAAAGCATCGGCCGGGTATGCGTCTCCTTGGGAAGACTGTCCACTGCCTCATAGCCGACCTGCACAGTCGGGGAGTTTGCAAGAATGATGCCGGTCTCCCGCTCCAGTGCCTCCAGTTCATCATACAGCGCATCATATTCGTTATTCGACATGATTTCACGGTCTTCCGCGTAGTACGCGCGTGCTGCCTCCTGCAGGCGCTGAACCAGTTCCTGGATGCGGTTTCTCATAACTTCTGATAGTTCTGGTGTATTCATAGGATTCCGATTTCCTTCGTTTTATTTCAGGTCAGCCAGTGCGCGCAGTTCACGGATCTCTTCTCCTGTGAGCAGCCGCGTCTCGCCGGGTTTCAGCGTGCCGAGCTCGAGGTTCATCATGCGCACCCGCACCAGTTTCGTCACACGGTATCCGTATGCCTTGCACATCCGGCGGATCTCCCGGTTAATCCCTTCTGTCAGGATGATTCGGAAGGTGTGCGGATTGATATACCGGATTCTGCAGGGACGCGTCTGGCGCTGAATCTCCTCCAGAAAAACGCCTTTCTGCATTTCAATCAGATCCTTCCGGTGCAGCTTCTGCGCGACCGTCACCTCGTATTCCTTCTCGTGGACCTCTCCTGCAGTCATAACCGCGTTAATCAGGTCCCCGTCGTCTGTCATCAGCATCAGCCCCTCTGAATCTTTATCCAGACGTCCGGCATATGTCAGACGCACGGGCAGATGCAGAAACTCTATGATGTTGTCTTTTTCCTTCCTGCTGGCGGTACAGACAATGCCGCGCGGCTTGTAACACAAAAGATAGGTCTTCTCCTGCTGCAGCTGTACCGGCTTTCCGTCCACCGCCACAGCCGAAGTTTCATCCGCCTGTGATCCCGGCTCTGCCGGAATCCCGTTAATGGTCACGCGGCCTTCCGCGACAAGCAGATCTGCCTCGCGGCGCGAACAGAGTCCGCAGGAAGCAAGATATTTGTTGATTCGCATAAATATGAGTTCCTCAATAAAATAAGAGGGAGCCTGTGCATCCCCCGAAGCGTTTGATGTTGCAGGAAATCAATATCCTGTAACATCAAAATCGGGGCTGCCTTAACAGCAGCCCCGCTCAGACACGCCTGGAGGGAATCGAACCCCCTATAGGCATCCCTTAGCCCTAAAAAACCCTTTATTAATG
>JAFUCM010000206.1 GCA_017459675.1 Eubacterium sp. | reverse complement strand
GATTGCAACGAAGATCACATCAAAAGTCAAAACGGCGATCCAGAGAAAGATCAATGAGACCTTTGTCCAGACGATTACCCTGTATTCCTCAGAGGCCGTGGAAGGTGTACTTGGAAATGAAGATCTTACCGTAAAGATCTCTAACACATTGAACAACCGGCTGTTAAGTCTCGAGGCAAGTCTGGATACATTTGTCGCGGCGATTGACACCGCACTTCTCCTGAACGACTCCGCAGAAGGACTGATCCAGACGACGGATGCCATCGTTCCTGAAATGGGAAAGATCATTAATTCCGGGATTGATTCCGTGAATGTCATGAAGAGCGGAAGCAAAGCAGGAAGCAGTACCGCGAATGCGGTTGTCAGGATGGGCAATTCGGCGCTGGACCGGCTCAGTTCCAATTTGGATATTCTTTACGCGCAGGCAGACCTGATTTCTTCCGGCGTGGACATATCGACGATAACCGGAACGGTCGATACGATTCTGAACAGCGAAGCACTGAAAGCTGTGAAGGAGATCATCGATATCCTGGGCGGCAAACCGGTTCCGTTTGAGGTTGATAAAGAAACGCAGGCGAAGATTGATGCGGAGATTCCCGGTACGGGAGATCCGGAAGGATCGGGCGAGAGCGGTGCAGAAATTTCAGCTGAGATCGATAAAGAGATTTCGATCGACGGTGAAATACAGATCTCGCTTCCGACAGCTTATCAGAATGCGCTGGATGCGTATAACAATCTGGTTTCAAAACTGCAGCAGATCGAGTCGGACGCTGCAGACGCGAAAGACAATGCGGATTCTTTAAGTGCATCACTGCAGGGAAATATTACGGATGCAAAAGATACACTGGAAACACTGCGGTCCAATTACAGCAATAACCTGGCGCTGAAGCTTACCGGCGTGGTTGACAAGGCTTCCGCGGCACTGAACGAAGCGGGCACGATTCTCGGCAGGGTAGATACGAATTTTACAGATCTTACCGACACACTTGACAGTTATGAAAAGACACTGGCAGAAGGCACGGCATCATTAAATGATACCAGAGCCTATGTTGTACAGATGAAAACAGATCTGGAAAAACTGCGGAACAGGATATCCGGGCTGGATTCATCGGAGGCATACAACGAGTTCCGGAACATGATGGATGAGGATTCTGTCTCACTGGCGGATTTTGTATCCTCACCGGTTATGCTGGATGAAAAAGTATTATATGAGATCCCGAATTTCGGTTCGCAGATGGCTCCGTTCTACACGATCCTGAGTATCTGGGCCGGCTCCCTCTTCCTGATCGCACTGCTGAAAGTCAAGGTCATCGAAGATGAAGAAACCAGAGGAATGAAAGCCTGGCAGAAGTTCTTCGGGCGTTATCTGATCTTCTTCGTGATCGGCCAGATCCAGGCACTGCTGATCTGTCTGGGAGATCTGTTCTTCCTCAGAATTTACTGCGTATCACCAGTGCTGTTCATCGTGACCGGCATGATCGCAAGCTTTGTATTTACCATGCTGATGTATTCACTTACCGTCGCATTCCGGGCAGTCGGACAGGCCATCGTCGTCGTGATCCTCGTTATACAGGTTGCAGGCTCCGGCGGAACCTTCCCGATCGAAATGCTGCCCTGGGCGTATCAGGCCGTATACCGTTTCCTTCCGTTCAACTACGGAATCAACGCGATGCGTGAGTGCGTGGGCGGCATGTACGGAAACGACTATCTGACAGATATCAAAATCCTGCTGATGTTCGCTGTAATCGGTCTTGTCATCGGCCTCGTCATGATGAAGCCATTCGCAAAGCTGCGGGCTGCCGTGGACAGGAGCAAGGAGAATTCCGGGATTATGCTGTGAGAAATGGTGACAGGCACCGTTAACAATTTGTGAACAAAAAGCGGTGACAGGCACCGTTAACAAACCATGAACAAAACGGAAGGGCAGATCAATGATCTGCCCCGTAAAGTACCGCGAGACCGCCATGTGAGGTTTCGCGGTATTTTTCGTTCATGTCAAGGCCGGTCTGATACATGGTTGCAACGACCTCGTCAAATGAGATTTTCCTGGTGGAGTACAGGAAACGTGAGAGATTAACAGAACTAATTGCACGCATGGCGGCGACGGCATTTCGCTCAATGCAAGGGATCTGCACCAGACCTTTGACAGGATCACAGGTGAGCCCCAGGTTGTGTTCCATGGCGATCTCTGCGGCGTATTCCGTCTGGTCGGTATTGAGCCCGTAGAGGGTTGCGAGTGCGGCGGCAGCCATAGAACAGGCGCTGCCAATCTCGGCCTGACATCCGCATTCCGCACCGGAAATGCTGGCATTTGTGCGGATGACGTTTCCGAAAAGCGCTGCGACTGCCAGAGCGTCCAGAATTTCTTCTTCCGGAAATCCTCTGTCGTAATGCATGTAATACAGGACGGAGGGCAATACGCCGCAGCTGCCGCAGGTCGGCGCCGTGACAACGATATGCTCGTCTGCATTTTCTTCACTGACGGCATAGGCATAAGCTGCGATGATACGGTTCATTGCGACATCTGCACTCTCATTGTAACACCGTTTTTCAAAGAGCAGTTTTGCCTTCCGCTCGATGCCGAGGCCGCCTGGCAGGATTCCCTCAGCAGCAAGTCCGCGCCGGACAGAATCTTTCATGGCTTCCCAGATCGTTTTCAGATATGTGCGGATTGACGGATCTTCAACACGATAGAGATATTGTGCCAGACCAACACTGCGCTGGTGACAAAGGTGTAGGATCTCTGACAGATTATTCTGCGGATAGAGTTCAAGATCTTCGTCAGAAGATTCATTTTCGAACCGGATCGACCCGCCGCCGATACTGAACACGCGGTGTGATCCGACCAAAGTGCCGTCTTTGAACGCCTTGAATAACATGGTATTCGGATGTGGCAGTTCATGCTCCGGAACATCCCGATTATAAATCACTTCAATGCCGGGCAGCCCTGTCCGGATCGCCTTGCCTGTCCCGTGTCCCTCGCCGGTGAAGGCCAGTGAGCCGAACAGCGTGACACGGTAGGCATCGGCGTCAGGATAGCGTGCGCCGAATGTCTCGGCTGCGTGGTATGGACCGACGGTGTGTGAACTCGACGGGCCGTTACCAATCTTGTATACGCTCTTAATACTTTTCATAGCCGGTTCCTCCTCAGAGCGGAAGCTCTTTTCCCTGCTTCTTCCACTCCAGGAACTCAGCGGTTGCAGTAAAGATTGCATCACCGGAGGAGTTCAGGGCAGTCTCAAGAGAATCCTGGATGACACTGATGATAAAACCGATGCCGACAAGCTGCATGGAGATATCACTTGAAATTCCAAAAAGAGAACAGCCGAGCGGTACCAGAAGAAGCGATCCGCCGGCGACGCCGGAAGTACCGCAGGCAGAGAATGTTGCAACGATACTCAGGAAGATAGCCATCGGGACTGTAACAGTTGTGCCGGTTGAAAATGCGGCTGCCAGCGAGAATACCGTGATGGTAACGGCAGCACCGTCCATGTTGATGGTAGAACCCAGCGGAATCGAGACGGAATAGAGATCCTCATCCAGTCCGAGGTTTTTGCACAGCTGCATGTTGACCGGAATATTTGCGGCAGAGCTCCGGGTGAAAAATGCGGTCACACCGCTGTTCCGGATACAGTAGAAAATCAGCGGGTACGGATTGTGCCGCAGGGTGACACCGACGATAATCGGGTTCAGTACCAGTGCGACCAGAAGCATTGTGACAACCAGAAGTGCGACCAGATGGCCGTAAGTCTTAAAGATCGCCATGCCGCTGGAGGAAACTGCTGTAAATGCCAGACCGAGAATACCAAACGGAGCAAAGGAAATTACCCACTTGATGACTTTGGATACGGCATCTGCAAAGTCTTCCAGCATTTTTTTCGTTCCTGGTGAAGCCATTTTTAATGCAATGCCGAAGATACATGCCCAGAAAAGGATCCCGATATAGTTGGCGTTTGCCAGTGCATCAACCGGATTGGTCACAATACTCATCAGAAGATTTGTGACAACTTCTGTCATGCTGGACGGCGCCGTATACCCCTCAGCTGCTTCCACACCTGCGAGCGGGATTCTGACAGGCGACAGAAAACTTGTAAATACGGAAAGAATCGCTGCAAGCAGTGTACTGAGCAGGTATAAGATAATTACGGTACGGAATTTAGATGCGTTTCCGCCTTTTGCATTTGCAATCGATGCTGCAACTAGAACAAAGACAAGAATCGGCGCGATAGATTTCAGCGCCCCGACAAACAGATCCCCCAGATAGCGGATCCATCCGGTGTTAGGGAAAAGAAATCCCAGAATCGCTCCGATAACCAGACCGATCAGGATTCGCACAATCAGACTCAGCGAGTTCCATTTCTTGATAATTGACATTGATAAACCTCCCTCATACAGTGTTTTTGCAATGCAGATTTCTGCATAATGCATTTATTATAACATAATGAGATTGAGTCGCCAAAAGTATTTACTGATAGCGATAGTTAATAGTAGCCATTGATCTTGCTCCTTGACAACTGAATACAGTTCATGAATTGCAGAAAGTCGACTTTTTGTTGTATTTATTAGGTT
>JAFUCM010000205.1 GCA_017459675.1 Eubacterium sp. | reverse complement strand
TCCATGTTCCCGATCGGCCGCGGCCAGCGTGAGCTGATTATCGGTGACCGCCAGACAGGTAAGACGGCAATCGCAATCGATACCATCCTGAACCAGAAGGGGAAGGATGTCATCTGTATTTACGTCGCAATCGGTCAGAAGTCCAGTTCTGTCGCACAGCTGGTCAACAATCTGCAGATTCGCGGTGCCATGGATTACACCATCGTCGTTTCGGCTTCCGCCAGCGATGCTGCACCGCTGCAGTACATTGCGCCGTATGCGGGCTGTGCCATGGGCGAGTATTTCATGGATAAGGGCAGAGATGTCCTGATGATTTATGATGACCTCTCAAAGCATGCGATTGCGTACCGTTCCATGAGTCTGCTGCTGGAGCGTTCGCCGGGCCGTGAAGCTTATCCCGGTGACGTCTTCTATCTGCATTCCAGACTGCTGGAGCGTTCCGCGCACCTCTCTGATGAGCGGGGCGGCGGCTCCATGACGGCACTTCCGATCGTCGAGACACAGGCGGGAGATGTTTCTGCCTACATTCCGACCAATATCATTTCCATCACAGACGGTCAGATCTTCCTGGAGAGCGATCTGTTCTTCTCGGGACAGCGCCCGGCCGTCAACGTCGGTCTCTCTGTCTCACGTGTCGGCGGCGACGCGCAGACGAAGGCAATGAAGAAGGCGGCGAGCACGCTGCGTCTGGATCTCGCGCAGTACCGCGAGATGGAAGTATTTACACAGTTTTCAAGTGATCTGGATGACGCGACAAAGCGTCAGCTGGAGTATGGCCTCGGTCTGATGCAGATGCTGCGGCAGAAGCAGTATCATCCGTACGCGCAGCACGAGCAGGTCATCATCCTTCTGGTGATGCTTGCGCACACCATGCAGGATGTGCCTCCGGCAGATATCACGGACTGCATCGGAAAGATGCTGGAGTTCTTCCACAGTTCTTACGGCGCACTCTGCGAGCAGATCGATGAGACAGGCCTGTTCTCGGATGAAGACAAAGAAACGATTCTCAAGGCGGGACGTAAGTTTGTGACGGGATGGCTTGAGAAAAAGAAATAAATCAGTCGGCAGGATAAAGTATGGCTACAACGAAAGAGATTAAAAACAGAATCAAAAGCGTTAAGGATACGCAGAAGATCACAAATGCCATGTACCTGATCGCATCGAAGAAAATGCGGAAGGCGAAAAGTGATCTGGACCGTACCCGGCCGTATTTTAATGCAGTCGGCAACGAGATCCGCCGCGTCTTCCGTGTCAAGGAAGATGTGGAGAGTCACTATTTCTATCCGCCGCGTTCGGCCCCGGATCTTCTGGGACCGTATGCAGTTCTGGTCATCACGGCGGACAAGGGACTTGCGGGCGCATACAACCAGAATGTCATCAAAGAGGCAATGCGGCTCATGAAGAAGCGTGATGAGCTGGGCAAAGGACAGGATAAGGCGAAGCTTTTTGTGGTCGGTGAATACGGGAGACAGTATTTCCTCTCGCACAAGATCCCGATCGAGCAGAGCTTTCTGTACACGGCGCAGAATCCGACACTGGACCGCGCGCGGGAGATCACATCCATTCTGCTGGATCTCTATGACAGCGGAGAGATTGTGAAGGTTTATATCGTCTACACGGATATGAAAAGCGCGATGCAGGAAGTGGCGCTGTTCAGACGTCTGCTCCCGTTCCACCGCGGAGACTTCCAGACAGATACCGTGGAAGAGGCGGTCAGAGAGCCCTTTGAGTTCAAACCTTCCGTGGCGAAGGTTCTGGATGAAGTCGTTCCGACATATCTGACGGGATTCATTTACAGCGCGCTGATCGACAGCTTCTGCAGCGAGCAGAATGCCCGCATGATGGCGATGGATACGGCCAGCAGCAACGCAAAAGAACTGATTGCAGATCTCACGATGCAGTACAATCATGTGCGGCAGAGTGCGATTACACAGGAAATAACTGAGATTTCTTCCGGCGCGCAGGCGATGCGGAAGAAGAAACTGAAGAGATAGGAAACAAGGAGACAGGATGCAGGGAATTATCGTACAAATATCGGGTTCCGTGGTTGACGTTCAGTTTGAATCCGGACAGGTTCCGAAGATCCGTGAGGCGCTTTCTGTTGAGGTTGACGGACAGAAGAAGCTGATGGAAGTGGAACAGCATATCGGAAAATCCATGGTGCGCTGCATTATGCTCGGTGAGAGTGAAGGACTTGCCCGCGGCCTTGAGGTCACAGCAGACGGCAGGGGCATCAGTGTTCCGGTCGGAGAGCCGACGCTTGGCAGAATGTTCAATGTGCTTGGCGAGCCGATCGACGGCGGTGCGCCGATTGATGACCGCGAAGAGCGCTGGGAGATTCACAGAAGTGCCCCGTCTTTCGATCAGCAGAGTCCGGCGGTCGAGATACTGGAAACCGGCATTAAGGTCATCGACCTGCTGGAGCCGTATCCGAAGGGCGGTAAGATCGGCCTTTTCGGCGGCGCGGGTGTCGGCAAGACAGTCCTGATTCAGGAACTGATTCACAGTGTCGCGATGGAGCACGGCGGCTATTCGATCTTTACGGGTGTCGGCGAGCGTTCGCGAGAGGGTAATGAGCTCTGGAATGAGATGCAGGCCAGCGGCGTCGTGGACAAGACGGCACTCGTATTCGGCCAGATGAACGAAGTGCCGGGTGTGCGTATGCGCGTGGCGCTGTCGGGACTGACCATGGCTGAATACTTCCGTGATCAGCAGAACAAAGATATCCTGCTGTTCATTGACAATATTTTCCGTTTCGTACAGGCGGGCAGTGAGGTTTCCACACTGCTCGGCAGAATGCCCTCGGCCGTCGGTTATCAGCCGACACTGGCAGAAGAGATGGGCGCGCTGCAGGAGCGGATTACTTCTACCAAGAAGGGATCGGTCACATCTGTACAGGCAGTCTACGTGCCGGCGGATGACCTGACAGACCCGGCACCGGCGACGACCTTCACACATCTGGATGCGACGACCGTACTGGCCCGCCGCATTGCGGAGCAGGGTATTTATCCGGCAGTCGATCCGCTGGAGTCCACGTCCAGAATTCTGGAGGCGGACATCGTCGGTGACCGCCATTACCGCATTGCGCGCCAGGTGCAGGAGATTCTGCAGAAATACAGAGAACTGCAGGATATCATCGCAATTCTCGGTATGGAAGAGCTTTCCGATGAGGATAAAATGACGATTTACCGCGCCCGCAAGGTGCAGCGATTCCTGTCGCAGCCGTTCTTTGTCGCGGAGAAATTTACAGGCATGTCAGGTGTCTATGTACCACTCTCCGAGACACTGCGGGGATTTGAGGCGATTGTCAACGGCGAAGTGGATGAACTTCCGGAGATGGCATTCTATAATGTCGGAACACTTGATGATGTCTATGCAAAAGCGAAGAAGCTGGAAGCAGAGGGAATGTGATGAATTCATTTCGACTGGATGTGCTCGAGGCCGAGCAAATATTCTTTGAGGGAGAATGCGTCTCGCTTGTGATCCCGACAGACGACGGGCTGTACGGGATTCAGGCCAATCATCACAATGCGATTGCGCCCATCAAGCCCGGTGAGATGAAAATTACAAAACCGGATGGCACGGAGATTGAGGCATCCGTCTCCAGCGGAATCGTAAAAATAGAGAACAACTGGGTCCTTGTGCTCGTAGAGACTGCAGAACTTCCGGAAGAGATTGATGCAAACCGCGCCCGCCGCGCCGAAGCGGCAGCGAAAGAAGCGATGCTGCAGAAGCGAAGCATCCGCGAATACAATGAGGCACAGGCACAGCTGGCCCGCGCCGTCAGCAGACTGCGCGTCAAAGACCGCTATGAGGCGAAACGAGGCAACAGGAAATAGGATTACAATGCGTTTAAGAAATATCCCCGGCTCGCGCGAGGAAATTGCAGCGAGCCGGTTTGCTGTAAATGAACCGGAAATGAATAAAGGCCGCTGGGCGGAAGAATTCGGAAATGACAACCCCGTCCGGATCGAGGTCGGCATGGGGAAAGGCCGTTTTCTGATGAATCTTGCCTGTGCAAATTCACAGTACAATTATATCGGCATTGAGATGTACAGCAGCGTCTTGATCCGGGCGATTCAGAAGGCACAGGTCATCGATCCCTGCCCGCAGAATTTCTGCTTTATCCGGATGGATGCGCAGGATCTTGAGACCGTTTTCGCACCCGGCGAGGTGGACCGGATCTATCTGAATTTCTCCGATCCGTGGCCCAAAGCCCGCCATGCGCACAGACGCCTCACATCCCAGACCTTCCTGCGGCGCTACGAAAAGATCCTGAAACCCGGCGGACAGATCGAATTCAAGACGGACAACATGGACCTGTTCGACTTTTCACTGGAAGAGATCGCCGTTGCCGGCTGGAATCTGATCGCTGAGACCCGCGATCTTCATCACATTCCGATTCTCAGCGAAGGCAACATTATGACAGAATACGAAGAGCGGTTCTCCTTAAAAGGAAATCCGATCTGCAAGCTGATCGCGGCACCGGCTTAACGGCAGCCTTCTTGGCAAACATGCCCGAATAATACCTGAAAAAGACGGCCGGTCTGTACAATGAAGCCAAATAAAAAAAAACCGAAAAAAAAGCTTGATTTTTTCGGGGCCATCCCCTATAATCGTCTTTGTGCTCAAGAGAGCACAGACAAATATAAGCGCCCTTAGCTCAGTTGGTAGAGCAGTAGACTCTTAATCTATTTGTCCGGGGTTCGAGTCCCCGAGGGCGCATAAGGCACTGTTTTTGGTTAGAACAACCGAGGGCGGTGTCTTTTTTTGCGCGCATAGGCTTCGTCAAAGATGCCGGCAGAAGAACGCGAAGTGTTCATCTGCCGGCATCCTTGGCGAAGTAACGGACATGAGGACGACTCTGCGAAGCAGAAGGAAAGTCCGAATGTCCGTAGTGCCGCGAGAGCTGCAGAGCAGCGAAGCGGAACGAGCCTATGCGCAAAAAAAGAGGGACTTATCCCTCTTTTTTATCATCTGTTCAAAGTTATCATAGCCGCCGAAGCCATCCGGCTTGAGATCAGCGACAGCAGTCCGTAAGCCATAAGGATCGTGATCAGACCCGAGATCAGGATTCCGACTGCAATTGCAATTGAGGAATACTTCTTACGGAGTCCCGTCAGGTTGGAGAGCAGGGCGCCGGCCCAGCTGCCCATTCCGGTGAACGGGATCGAGATAATCAGAGCGAGTGCAAAATAACTGTACTTTCTGAAAAAAGTTCCATGCTTGTCTGTGAATTTATCAACAGATTCGAGAAACTTTCTGGAGGCGGAATACTTTCGGAGTGCATTGATCCGTCCCTCTGTAAAGATCAGAATAAAAGGAATCGGAAGAACCGCCCCTGCGGAGGACATGATCAGGCACATTTTCCATGGGATCCGTGCGGCTGCTGCGACAATAATCGCTCCTTTGTTTTCAAATATGGGAATAAGTGATAAAAGAAATATCACAAAACCAGGCAGTCTTTGCATACAGGACATCCTCGCGTGACAGTGACCATTCTATATAATGTAGGTACGGTAACTGGATTATAAGGTGTATGAAACAATAAAAAGAAGCGCGGTTCACAATTGTGACGTGCTTCCACTGATAAAACCATTGTTTAATAATATAGTACAAAAATGAAAAATCGTCAACAGAAAGGGTTCCAGATTTCTTTCTATGCAGGACTGCATTTCTGTGCAGATCTGCCGGAAAATGTCGGAAAACCCGGAAATGTTGTCAATATAC
>JAFUCM010000204.1 GCA_017459675.1 Eubacterium sp. | reverse complement strand
CCGCGTCACGCTCGATTGCGACAGCCGGCATGATCAGCGAATAGACCATCACAAATGTAATGATGATCGCAAGCACTGATACCGACTGCTTTTTGTTTTTCTGGAAACGGTGGCTTATGATGCGGAATAAGTCTTTCATTTTACTACCTCTCTGCTGTATTACTGCTGTATGCTCTGCGCAGTGTAAGATATGTGGTTATATCACAGCTCCACATAATAAAGAGAAAGTTGATCAAAAAGACTGCCGGTCTCTGACGCGGCAGCATTACAGGAAAATATTGGAAAATACGGACTCAGGCATCAGGATGAAGGCAGAAACGGGAGGTAAAAATCGTATTGATTATGGGGTTGAAAGCCGTCAAAAATAATAAGGCAGACAATCTCTGTTTGTGATGCCCGGAAATATTTTTGTAATTTAGAAAATTAAATCGTGGGGATGCTTTCAATTATGACGCTTGATTTGATGGTATTGCATGTAAGATATGATCATAAAAAAAGAAAAAGGCGAATTCTTACATAAAGAAATATTTGTCTATTATTTATGAGGATATATCAAATGTAGCAGGGAATATTTACCAGAAATACATGTGATTGTACTGATTTCGTACCTTGCAATTAATGTTTAGGCGTGATAAGATAACTTAGTATATCGAGGATTTTCTTTAGAAACCACGTAATCTTTATTACGTGGTTTTTATTATCCGCACAGCAGCAGCTTCATTTTTGAAAAATGATTTTTGTATTCTCCCGCGCTCAGCGTGGTGTAGATCCGCGTCGTATCGATACACGCGTGTCCCAGCAGATCTGCGAGATGGACGATGTCTCCGGTCTCCCGGTAGAACGTCACTGCGAACAGATGCCGGAGGTTGTGCGGAAATACTTTTTTCGGCGAAACATGTGCTTCTTCGCTGAGTTCTTTCATTTTCTTCCAGATATAACTTCTGTCCAATGGTTTCCCCCGCGATGTCACAAATACCGGCCCTCTCTTGATGCCGCGTCTGCTGCAGTATTTTTTCAATACGCGGCAGAGCTTGCGGTCCAGCAGGACCATTCTGCATTTTCCCTTGTTGTCGATCTCGGCACTGCCCCGCTTCAGGCTCTCCACGGTGATGAATTTGTGTTCGCTGACGCGGATGCCGGTGCTGCAGATCGCCTGCATCAGCAGGAAGAGGCGCTTATTTCTATGCCGCGCCGTCTTCAGGAGCCGCATGTATTCTTCATGTGACAGTTCTTTGTCATCGTACCGGAACGTCCGGCGCTGTCTCCGGTACAGTCGTACGCACAGATCACCCCGCCCGATGAATGTCAGAAACCGGTTCAGCGCCACCAGCATCGAGTTGGCACTCGACACGGCGTATTTCTGATGCAGCAGATCCTTGTAGTCCAGGACCTGCTCTTTGTTCAGACGTTCTGTGAAGTCCTCCCGTTCGCGTATGTCTGCATCTGTACCTTCCTGCAGAAATACTTCAATGTCGTGATCGTATTTTCGAAGGGTTGCCCTGCTGCGCTCTTCCTCGCGCAGACGCAGCAGGAACGCTTGCTTGCACGCTATCGCTTTCATACTGCATTCTCCTTTCTGTGATACTTCAATAGTCGCTTTGGTTCCTCGACTCCAAGTATAGCATGCAAAGTTCGGTAAATATATCCTATTTTATATCCTGTTTTATTTTTGAGGATTTGATTGTCCTCTAAAGGTATTATATGACAGATGGGAAGGAAATGAAATTCCATTTGGGGTGGATTTGTTTCGGAACTTGCTGTCGCAAAATGCGACTTCAAGTGAAAGTTGTAAATCCTTCCTTTATCCAGTATATTAATAGGTGGAAACAATTCACCGCATTGCCACGATAAAGCAGTTATCAGGAAGGGCTTCTCATGAGTATTTCTTTGATTCTATATGTTATGATTGTCATTCTCGCCGGCTCGTGCGTCCAGAGTGCGCTGGGTTTTGGGACAACGATGATTACCATGGGATTTCTCCCGCTTGTAATGGCATACAGCAAGGCCATGGGGCTTTCGATCATCATGGTCAGCATCAGCACGATCTTTATTTCTGTTAAATACCGGAAGCATATCCGCTGGGCGATCATGCTGCCGGTGCTGATCCCGACCGTTATTATCTGCGGCACGGTCAATCTTCTGTCCGCGAAAGTCAACTCGGATATCATGTATTTGCTGCTCGGCTTCATGTTTGTCGCCGTATCGATCTTCTTCTTTGTTTTCTCACAGCGGATTCACATCCGGCCGACGCCGGCCTCCGGCGGCGTACTCGGTGTGATCACCGGTATCTGCTACGGGCTGTTTGCTTCGGGAGGACCGACTGCAGCGCTTTATCTGCTGCCCGCCGTTGAGGATAAGACCGATTATCTGGCGACGATTCAGGCGTTTTTATGCGTGAACAATCTGGTGATTCTGGTAATCAGCCTGGCACTTGGCCGTCTGGAAGCGGGCGATCTGCCGATGATCTGCGCCGGCATCATCGGAATGGCCGTCGGCACACTGCTCGGGCTCATCGTCCACAATAAAATCCCGTCCGATGTCTTCGGGAAGGTGATCTATGCGTTCGTCGGGGTTGGGGGCGTGTGGATTATTGTGAGTCATATGATGTGAATATAAAGGAAAACTCCCCGGGACAATGTCCGGGGAGTTCCAGAGGCTATACCTTTCGGCCATACGGCCTCTTTGAAAATCTATTAATGTACCCACTGTATCTTGCGAAGCAAGCGTGGGACTTAATCTAAAGTCATATTACACAATTAAAGCATCGTCTGTCAAATACAAATCTTTTTTTCGCAACAAAATCTCCGTCCTCAGCAATCACACAACAATCTCCGCCAGCGATGCGATCTCTACGCCCTCTGCTTCGAGCGCAGCACGGATCTGCGTGACGAATGCGAGGGCTTTTTCGTTGTCCCCGTGTACGCAGATGGAGTCCGGCACGATCTCGATATCGTTGCCGTCCGCTGCCGTGATCTTATGTTCTTTTACCATCCGGATGACGCGCTCAATGGCCACTTTTTCATCGTGGATGACAGCACCTTCCATCGTGCGCGGCATCAGGCTGCCGTCCGGCATGTATGCGCGGTCGGCAAATACCTCTCTTGCCGCGGGCAGGCCGATGTCCTGCGCAGCTTTGATGCTCTCACTTCCGGAGAGACCGAGCAGGATGATCTCCGGATCGAAGTCCTGAACAGCCTTCGCGATTGCCAGTGCGAGATCATAGTTCTTGCCGGCCATGTTGTAGAGTGCGCCGTGCGGCTTCACGTGCTGGATCTTCACGCCTGCAGATTTTGCGAATCCGAAGAGCGCGCCGAGCTGGTACGTGATATAGGCTGCTGCCTCAGCCGGCGAAACGTTCAGGTTTCTGCGGCCAAATCCCATGAGATCCGGAAACCCCGGGTGTGCGCCGATGCCGATGCCGGCTTCTTTCGCGAGCGCGATGGTCTTCTTCATGACTTCCGGGTCGGAGGCATGGAAGCCGCATGCAATGTTGCAGGATGAGATCAGCGGAATGACTTTCTCATCCATGCCGATGGTATATGCGCCGAAGCTTTCGCCGAGGTCGCAGTTCAAGTCTACTTTTGCCATATTCTGTCCCTCATATTTGTCTGCTGCCGGCGGCTGCCCGCCGGCACAGAAATGCCAGTCAATCTATAATTACTCCTTCAGGTCCACATTCTTCACATCCAGAATCAGCATATGTCCCGGCGCGTGCGTGATCGCAAAGTCCGGTTTGGTGTTCATGACAACCGACTGCGGTGTGACGCCGCACGGCCAGAACATGGTCACCTCACCTTCCTTGATGTCGACCGGATCGCCGAACTCCGGATGGTTGATGTCCTTGATGCCGATGACAGACGGATCGCCGATGTGGATCGGGCTTCCGTGTACCTTCGGCAGGGTCGCCGAGACGGTAACCGCCTTCACGACCTGCTCCGGCGGAACCGGACGCATGGAGACAACCATCTTGCCGGAGAAAATGCCGGCCGGTACGGTGTCAATGCCGGTAATGTACATCGGCACGTTGCGTCCCATGGTGTTGTGGCGCATCTCGATGCCGGCTTCGATCAGCTCCGACTCGAAGCTGAAGGAACATCCGATCAGGAACCCGACCAGATCGTCGCGCCAGAACTGCTCCACATCGGTATACTCGCCGGTGCAGACACCCTTTTCATAGATCCGGTATTTCGGGAAATCCTTCGCGATATCACAGTCCTCCGCCATGAACTTCGTAAACCGGCTGCCCGTATCCAGCACCTCAAGTACCGGGCACGCCTTCGGATTGCGCTGCGCAAACAGCAGAAAATCATATGCCAGATCCTTCGGCAGGATGATCAGATTGGCCTGCGCATATCCCGGGCAGAGGCCGCTCGTCGGTTCTGTGTATTCGCCTTTTCTGATCAGATGCCGCATTTCGAGCGGGGTTTTGTCCATGTAATCTTTGATCATATCCGAACTTCCTTTCTTCTTAACTTATTCTTCCTCGTCTCGCGGCAGAAACAGCGGCCCTTTGAGCTGGCTGCAGTGCTCTCTCCACGCTTTATCCGCCTCACGCATCAGTGCCTGTGCCTCCTGCACGGTCCGTCTGGTAAATCGCACCTTCTGGCCGGGCCGGAGCTGTGCGAACAGCGGAATGTCTACATTGATAATGGATGCGATCTTCGCGTAGCCGCCGGTGGTCTGGCGGTCGGCCATCATGACGATCGGCTCGCCGGTTCCGGAGATCTGGATGCTTCCATTTACAATTCCGTCGGACAGGATGTCATAGCCGTTGATGGCTTCGACGACCGGTCCCTTCAGGCGAAAACCCATGCGGTCGCTCTGGTTGCTGATCGTGTATTTACTCTCGTAGAAGGTCTTGATTCCTTCTTCTGTAAACATGTCTTCCTGCGGGCCCGGGATGACGCGGATCTTCGTCAGCTCCGCATCTTCCGGCGAGACGAGATGCCGATCCGGCACCCACCGCCAGGACAGATTCTGCCTGCCGAAGCCCGGATGGCGCAGTTCGATGACGTCACCTGCCTCCAGGGCGCGGCCGTGAAAGCCGCCGATGCCGCAGCGGACATTGGTGCTGCGGCTTCCCATGACTTCCGGGATATCCAAGCCGCCGCCGACCGCAATGGAACCGAACGTTCCGACACTGCCGGTCACGATCGTCACCATTTTGCCGGCAGGCACGTGGACCGCCTTGTTGGCCGGGTATTTTTTCCCTTCTACATCGATGGTAAAGTCGCCGCCGCAGACGGCAATATTTACTTCCTCGTCAAACCGGAGAATCGGTCCCGCGAGACAGAACTCGATAACCGCCTCCGAATCCTGATTATTTACCAGAACATTTGCCATGCGGGACGCCACGCGGTCAATAAATCCGCTCGGCGCGAAGCCGCTGTTCTGGTAGCCGACCCTTCCCTTGTCCTGAATCGTCGTGCGCGGACCGGGGAATATTACATGCATTGCCATATCTTCAGCCCTCCCTGATCCACTGGTATTCGTATTCGCCGTTTTCGATCTGCCTTCTTATATGAAAGAACTCCTCTTTATCAATCGGCACAAAACGGATAAATTCGCCTGCTTCGTAGAGGATTGCCTTCTCCCGGTTGTGGTCGTAGAGATCCAGCGGCGTCCGTCCGATGATCTGCCAGCCGCCCGGCGACACCAGCGGATAAATGCCAGTCTGGTCGGCGGCGATGCCGACGGAGCCCTTCTCCAGACGCTCCCGGGGATCCTTCAGACGCGGGGTGGCGATGGATTTGTCCATACCGCCCAGGTAAACGAATCCCGGCATGAATCCGAGCATATAGATCAGATAATCCGGTTTGCTGTGCCGCGCGATGACTTCCTCTTCGGAAATGCCCGCGTGCTCGCTTACAAATTCCAGATCCGGTCCGAACTCGCCGCCGTAGCAGACCGGGATGAGGATCGTCTTCTTCTTCATCCGGTCGCCCTCGAAGTTCATGTGCTTCAGTTCGAAGTCGATTCTGGACGCGAGCTCGTCATATCCGATCACAAGGGGGCGGTAATGCACCATCAGCGTGGCATACGTCTGCACGTATTCATTGACCCCTTCAATGTTCATTTTTGTGAGTGTCTTTCTGGCAATACGGACGACTCTGCTGATCTCCGGATCGATCTCATTTCCGAAAACGATCGTCAGGGCAGAATCGCCTACCGGGAGTATTTTATATTCCATAGATGTTCCTTTACTGTCTGGTATATTGCGGTCACCGGCCGTGTGTGCCGGTTCCGTCCGGATCTGCTGCACTGTGTACAGCTGCTTTCCCGGAAAATAATGAAAAACGGAAGCCTGTCAAGTAAGGCAGGCCTCCGCCAAATCTGCTTGTTGCGAAACTACGTTTATCCTGCGATCAGTGCCTGCAGGCCGGAAATGAATGCACGCATATTTCTTGCCGCGATGAAGATGAAGATCGCGATGACCAGTACGACCAGGATGTTGAACCACATTTTGTTCTTGTGATTCTGCATGATCTTGTTGTCATTTGCGACGATCAGCAGCAGGATGCCGGTGATCGGCAGCAGCAGTGCGTTTGCAGCCTGTGCGAACAGGATGATCTGTGTCGGGCTTGCGCCGAGTGTGCAGGTTGCGATCAGTCCGAATGCAAGGACGATGATCCAGAATGCTTTGAAGCGCCCCTTCTTCATGTCTTCGCCCCATCCGAGGATACCGGAGGAAGCAAATGCAGCTGCCAGCGGTGCGGTCAGCATGCTGGTTGCACCTGCTGCGAAGAGGCCGATGCCGAAGATGACGGTTGCCCAGTTGCCCAGAAGCGGGGTCAGTGCCTTCGCCATGTCAGCGCCGGATGCGATCTCGCCGCCGGTTGCATGGATCGTAGCTGCCGCACAGATGATGATTGCCATGGAAATGATGCCGCCAAGGCCGATGGAGATGACGGAGTCAAATCTGGAGTTTGCAAGTGCGTCTTCCTTGTCGCCGGAATGTCCCCACTTTGTAGATGCCGAAGCTGCATGGAGATAAATATTATACGGTACGACGGTGGTACCCATCAATGCCGCAACCGTCATCCAGTCGCCGCCGGCCGGCACTTTAAATCCGAAGAGACCCTTGCAGACAGCGCCCCAGTCCGGGCTTGCCGCAAATGCGCAGATCAGGAAGATGACGCCCATCAGGACGACCAGTGCGGTCAGGAGGTTCTCGACACGGCTGTAGCTGCCCGAGAACAGCAGGATAAATGCGATTACTGCGAGGATAATTGCCATCACGACCTTGCCGGTCTGGTTGTCCAGTGCCGGGAAAGCAGCCTGCACACCGAGGATCGAGCCGGTCAGGTTGCCGGTCTCATACGCGATGTTACCGACGAAGACCGCCGCGATAACCAGAATCGAGATCAGGATCCGTGCACCCGAGCTGGTGAACTTCGCCCGCAGCGCCTCGCCCAGGCCCATGCCCGAAACAATTCCGAGACGCGCTGCCATGGACTGCATGATAATAACAGAAATAACTGAAAGCAGCATAGCCCACAGAAGCGTGTAGCCTGCTGTTGCACCTGAGATG
>JAFUCM010000042.1 GCA_017459675.1 Eubacterium sp. | reverse complement strand
CTCACATACGGACGCTAAGTCCTAGGTTCACTTGGCCAGACCAATTGCCTACTCATTCTAACAGCTTAAGCAATAAGATGGACAACATCCTATCTGGATGATAGGAATATCAACCACTAAATACATAGTAGTAGGTTCACAGGTATCTGGCAGACCAGTCAGCTTCAGTTCTGACTCTCGATGAGAATGGTGTTGAACTGGACAAGGGCGGTTCCGGGACAATAAGACTGGCGTGGGATAACGTCGCATTTGTCAGAGTATTCAGCGAATCCGTCGTTTTCTTCGCAAAAGATGTAATGGGGCTGCTCATTGGCATCAATTGCGGGCATAAGCAGGAAATCCTGGCGTATCTGAAAGACAGCGAAGTAACGGTGCCTGTCACCGTGAACAGAAAACAGGATGCAATTTCCAAAGCGGCGAATTTCACCTGAGCTGCGTGGAAATTGCATCCTGTTTTCAAAAAGGAGACAGAGAACGGTCCCCTGTCTCCTTTTTGGAATTGTCGGATGAAAAATCAATGTTATAATTTTCTTAAGGCTTTTCGAAATCTGAGATTTTGGAAGATATTGCAGAACATTACGAGAAGTGCGGAGGATGGATGATGAATCGAGTTAGAAGAATGCTGGCTGTTTTTACGGTGCTTTTTCTGCTAGTTTCGCCTGTGATCCCGGTCAGGGGAGGTGCGGCGGAAGCGAATCAAGAGGAAAAAACAGGCTGGCAGGCTTATGACGGAAAGCGGATCGGTGTGCTGACAGGTACTCCTCTGGAGAATATTGCGGCTGAGCATTTTCCGAATAGTGAACATCTGTATTTTGATTCCTATCCGGACCTGAGTGCTGCGCTGAGCGCAGGAAAGATTGATGCATTTCTTGCGGACAAGCCCAATATCAAAATGATGCATTATGAACAGCCGGAGCGCTTAAGTTATATCGATGATATGATCACACGCCAGGATGTCAGCTTTGCGTTCCGGAAAGATGATAAAGCGGAAGCTGCTCTGTGCGGAGAGTTCAATGAATTTCTGAAGAAAATACAGGAAGACGGAACGCTGGCTGAGATTGACGACATATGGATGGGCACGGATGAGGACAGGAAGACGGTTGATATGTCTGACCTCACCGGCGAAAACGGGACGATCAGGGTTGTGACGACCGCTACGGATAATCCGTGGTCCTATATCAAGGATGGCAAAAATGTCGGGTATGACATCG
Source organism: Eubacterium sp. (assembly GCA_017459675.1). Classification (GTDB taxonomy): domain Bacteria; phylum Bacillota; class Clostridia; order Lachnospirales; family Lachnospiraceae; genus CADBRN01. The sequence goes on along the minus strand of JAFUCM010000042.1, from coordinate 3,395 downwards.
ATATTGTCACGCGGTTTTGCCGTGACCGCGGATATGCTCTGGAACTTACGGATGTGGATTTTTCAGGCCGGATTGCCGCCGTGCAGTCCGGAAAATGCGATTTCTGCACAGGCATGAACGTGACGGATGAGCGGAAAGAGCAGGTGCTGTTTTCTGATCCCACCTACAATGGAGGTATCGTATTGGCAGTGCCTTCACGGGATGTTTCCGGCAGGGAAGATTCAGAGACGGCGGAACCCGAATTCAGTACATTTGAGGAATTAAACGGGAAAACCATCTCCATGCTCACGGGCGCCCCTTTTGAGGATTTGATTTCTTCAAAGGTGGATTCGGTCAAGGAATTTACATATTATCAGACTATGCCGGATATGATGCTTGGCGTCAAGAGCGGAAAAACCGATGCGGGGTTTATGAACAATGCCGTTGCAGAGCTGGCTGCGAACAAGGATCCGGAACTTGCAGTTTTTCCGGAAAGTCTCGGGGAAACAGCCTTTGGACTTGCTTTTAAGAAGGGGGATGAGAGATGCCGCGAGTGGCAGGAGACTTATGACAGCATCCCTGCAGAGACCAAAACGGCACTCTGGGAGAAATGGACCGGGGCAGATGACAATGTGAAAACGGTACCGGAGCAGGACTGGCCGGGAAAAAACGGAACCGTACGGGTTGCGGCGTGTGATGCGCTGGAGCCGATGAGTTATGTGGGGCAGAATGGGGAACTGCTCGGGCTTGATATAGAGACAATCCTTCTGATCGCCAGAGAACTGGATGTACATGTGGAATTTACGCCGATGGATTTCTCGGCCGTCCTGTCCTCGATCGGATCAGAGAAGGCGGATATCGGGTGCGGCTCCATCGTTACAACCGATGAGCGGAAGGAAACGATGGATTTTGTCGAGTACCAGAAAGCGTTGTATATACTGGTCGTGCGTGCTGAGGGAGCTATGCATACGGGCAATTCCTTTTTTGCCGGTGTGCAGGAAAGCTTTTATAAGACATTTATCAGAGAAAACAGATATCAGCTTTTCATCCAGGGCATCATAACGACGCTGATCATCACGGCCCTTTCGATTTTGTTCGGCACTGCCCTGGGATTCCTCATATTTATGCTGTGCCGGAACGGGGGCAGGATCCCGGATATCCTGTCGCGGTTTTTCGTGTGGCTGATCCAGGGAATGCCGGTTGTCGTGCTGCTCATGATCCTGTATTATATTATTTTCGCAAAGACGCAGATGAGCGGGACGGTCGTTGCGGTGATTGCGTTTACGCTGGTTTTCGGCGCCGGTGTGTTCGGGATGCTTAAAATGGGTGTCGGCGCGGTGGACCAGGGACAGAAGGAAGCGGCGCTGGCGCTCGGTTACGGGAACGTACACTCGTTTTTCCGTGTCATCCTGCCGCAGGCTCTGCCGCATTTTCTGCCGGCATACAAGGGAGAAGTGGTATCCCTGATCAAAGCAACTGCAATTGTAGGATATATTGCCGTACAGGATCTGACCAAAATGGGTGATATCGTAAGGGGCAGGACCTATGAAGCGTTCTTCCCGCTGATCGCGGTGGCGGTCATTTATTTCCTGTTAGGCGGTCTGCTTACCTTTATCGTGGGCAGAATCGAGAAGCTGATCAATCCGAAGCGACGGAAAAAAGAAACAATCCTGAAAGGTGTGGAACAGGGAGGTGCCCGGAGATGATCAAGATAAAGAATCTGAAAAAAGAATACGATATCGTCACGCCCTTAAAGGATGTCAGTGTTACGATCAATGACGGTGACGTGATCTCCGTGATCGGTCCTTCAGGAACCGGTAAATCAACTTTTATACGGTGCATCAATATGCTGGAGAAGCCGACGTCGGGGCAGATCATCGTGGACGGCGAGGAAATCACAGCAAAGGGTACCGATATCAAAAAGGTGCGGCAGAAGATGGGAATGGTATTCCAGTCCTTCAATCTGTTTGGCCATCTGACGGTGATCGAAAATCTCATGCTCGCGCCGATGGATCTCTTAAAGAAATCCAGGCAGGAAGCTTATGACAAAGGAATGGAGCTTCTGAAAAGCGTCGGTCTTGCGGAGAAGGCACTCAGTTATCCGGATGAACTTTCGGGTGGACAGAAGCAGCGAGTGGCGATTGCAAGGACACTTGCAATGGATCCCGAGGTGATTCTGCTGGATGAGCCGACCAGCGCACTGGACCCCACGATGGTTTCAGAGGTGCAGGCGGTGATCCGGGAGCTGTCTCAAAGCGGAAAGACCATGATCATCGTTACGCACGAGATGAATTTTGCCAGAGCGATCTCCAACCGGGTCTTTTATATGGACGAAGGCGGCATATACGAAGACGGGACGCCCGAAGAGATATTTGACAGCCCGAAGAAGGAGCTTACAAGAAGGTTTATCAAGGGTCTCAAGGTATTTGAGGCCGTCATTGACAGCAAAGACTACGACTTCATCGGTTTTGGCGCAGAGCTTGACAGGTATCTTCTGAAAAATGATGTGGATGCAGCGCAAAAATACCGGATCAGGCTGGCGGTCGAGGAACTTGTCCAGCAGATCCTCCTGCCGGCATATGAGCAGCCGCATATAAAGATAAATGCAGAGTATTCTCCGAAAGAAAGTGCGTGTCTGATCGATGTAAGCTATCAAGGTGATCCGTTTGATCTCAATGACACAGAAAATGAGCTGGCACTCGCTGTATTAAAAAGTACGGCAAAAGAAATCAAGTACAGCTTTCAGGAAGAAAACCATGTAAAGATATGGATCAGACCCTAAAAGGAGGAAGATTTCAGACTATGAATAGAAAAAAACGAGGATACCTTCTTGCCGAACGCCTGCTTTCAATCATGCTGATTCTGAGCCTTGTTCTGGCAGGTGTTTCGTTCCATTCCGCTGCTGTCCATGCGGAAGAAATGCAGACGGAAGAAGCCAAGTCAGAGGAAGCATTTCAGGTTGAGATGGATCTGGAGGAAACCGAAGCAGCGACAGCCGGCATGGAGGAGATTATCGAGCAGGCTGCGGAAGAGCGTGACAGCTTTGCGCCTGAGGCAGGCCAGGAGCTCCTGACAACCGGCGGAAAGCCGGAATTCTTTGATCTGCGGAACGCTGACGGCAACGGAACGAGCTATATCACGCCTGTAAAACAGCAGAATCCGTTTGGATGCTCTGCAGAGGAAACGGCCATGTAAAAACTTTCTGGTCAGTAGGCCAGCATTGTATTGCATGTGCGAGAGAGGCGGCAGCGCGAGACCTGTCGGAACGGATTGTGCTGGCCTGCCTGCTGCATGATGCGGGTGAATGTTATCTGTCCGACGTGCCGCGTCCGGTTAAAAAGAAGCTTCCCGCGTATTCGGAAACAGAAACGCGGCTGCTTTCCGTGATCTATGAAAAGTTTCTGGGATCGGATTTG
>JAFUCM010000203.1 GCA_017459675.1 Eubacterium sp. | reverse complement strand
CCCGATCGGAAACCTGATCATCACAGCACTGACCCTTCCTTTCATCCGTCTGATGGGCGGCGACAGAAGAGCATGGATCATCGTTACAACCATCTACGGCGTGATCGCAATCGCAATGCTTCTGTGGACATTCTTCGGATGCAAAGAGCGTTTCCATCCGGCAGCTGCAAAAGAGACAGAGGGCCTTCCGTTTGCACAGCGTCTGAAAGCACTCTTCGCAAACAAGTACTTCATCATCCTGACACTCACCATGATCGCTGTTTCCCTGTATCAGAACGTAAACGGCACATGCACAACCTACTATGCACAGTACCTGCTCGGCAACCCGGAAGGCATGGGTATCCTGCAGACAGCTGAGAAGATTCCGTGGATCATCGGCGTCATCATCCTGGCTCCGTTCATCAAGAAATTCGGTAAGAGAAACCTCGTCCTCGCGGGTGCAATCCTCTGCATCGCATCCATGGCACTGGTTCTGATCGCTCCGACAAGCTATCCGATGCTTCTGGTCGCAGCTGTCATGAGAGGCTTTGGTGAAGCTCCGTTCTACGGCTGCATCTTCACAATGCTGGCAGACGTCATCGAATATGGTCACTGGAAAACAGGACTCCGCGTCCACGCACTGGTCTTCTCCGCATTCACAGTCGGACAGAAACTCGGCGGCGGCCTCGCAGCATGGGCAATCGGACATCTGATGGAAGCTTCCGGCTTCACCGGAAAAGAAGTTGAGATCGCATCTGCAGTCTCTATGGTTAAGAACCTGTACATCTGGGGCACCGTCCTTGCATGGGCACTGGTTGCTGTCCTGATGATCGTCTATCACCTCGACAAGCAGTATGACACTATCATCACTGAGCTCGACGAAAGAGAGCGCGCGAAGGCTTAACACACACAAATAACCATCCGTACGAAAGGAAATACGCCATGTATACAAACTACGAAATCGAAAAAGTCACCCCGAGCGACCCTTATTTCCCGCATTTTCATGGTGCGTTCGAGATCCCGGTGCAGGTTGGCACGCGGACCCGTCGTATGCTGGCGTATGCGCCGGAGCGCTGCCGCGAATCTACCGCAGGTGTGATCGTAATCGGTCCGAACGGCAAAAACGCGGACGAGCTGTTTCTGGAGAGTGAATGGAGACGGATTGCGGACCAGGAAGAGACGAAAGAAAAGCTGATCGTTTTCTTCCTGGAGCCGGAAAATGGGAAATGGAACACAGATGAAGCTTATGGTACAGAGGGCGGCGATGTGGCATACATCAATGCGGCGGCAATGAAGGCCTGTGAGCGTTACTACTACTGTGTCCACGAGTCCAAAGTCTATGTGGCAGGCCTCGGTGAAGGCGGTGTTCTCGCAAATATGGCTGTCGCGGCGAACCCGGCATTCTACGCGGGCATCGCAACAGTCGGCGGTTCAGCTGTTTCCGAAAGTTATCTGAACAGCGCAAAGCAGGACTTCTGCACGATGCTGGACGGCTATGAAGATCCGACACACCGCAAGAACATCCGCAAGGGCGATATTCCGGTTCCGGCATGGATGATCGACGATCCGGAAACAGACCTTGCAGGGAAAAACACGATGCTCTCTTACTGGATGGAGGCATGCGGCACAACCGATCAGGCACACCAGATCGATCCGGACTGTGTCGAATACAGAAGAACAAACGAGACGGAATATCCGCTGAATCAGGACAAAGCAGCATACCGTGTATGCAGCAGCATCATCCCGGGTGCATCTGCAGATCTTGCAAATACACTGACCCGCCGGATCTGGAAGGATTTCCTCTTCCGCCAGCGCCGCTGGATGAGCTGCCCGGGCGGAGACCTCCGCGTAACCGCTGATCCGGTCCGGGATCTTCATGCAGATTATTACTATCAGGAAATCGACGGCTGGATGCGCGAGTGGTACGTCTATGTACCGGAATGTGTAAAGGCAGAAGCTGCAGCCGATCCCGCAAAGAAGTTCCCGCTGGTTCTGGCCATGCACGGCTACACCTGCAGCGGCGAAATTTACATCGGCAACAGCGGCTGGACCAGAGTCGCAGACAAATACGGACTGATCGTTGTATTCCCGACGGCACTGCTCGCACATGTGAACATGCCGGAGCAGGGACTGATGCCGGAATACGCACTGTTCCCTGCGTGGAATATTTTCCAGGAGGACGACCGGCCGGATGAACTCAGCTTCTACCGCCAGATGCTGAACCGGACAATCGAGACTTACCCGGCGGACGCCGACCATGTATTCGCGACCGGCCACTCCTGGGGATCTATGATGACCCAGATGCTCGGCCTGGGCATGGCAGACCGTCTCGCTGCGATCGCACCGTGCTCCGGCGTATTCTTCGGCGGCGCATCAGAGATCATGACAAAGCTTCCGGACCTGAACAAATTCAATGACATGCAGCTTCCGGTCTGGATGCACTGGGGCACCGAAGAAGAATGGCTGATCCCGAAGGATCCGCAGCACGACAACGAGACCGGCTTCACCATTGACATGTGGATGAAGCGGAACGGCAAGGAAGACATGATTCCGGAGAGCTGGCTCGATTATCCGATCGAACAGAACGGCCGGTTCCTGGACCGCAAGGTAGAGAAAGAAGGAACCGCTCCGGTGTGGTTCACGCAGGTTGACTACATGCCGCACGCAACGATGCCGGAAATGAGCTTCCGCATCTGGGAACAGTTCTTCAGCAGATTTCTGAAATAAATATGAACTATTTTGTTAAGATGTATCGTTAACACAGAAAAGAAGGGGCTGCACAGCCCCTTCAATTTTTATCTATGTTTCGTTGCACGCATTTGCTTTTAGCACATCATCCTTCTTCTGCAAACGCTGCCTGCAGCTTCTCTTTGATCTCCTTCATTGCAACCATATTCTTCAGGCCGATTGCCTTGCCTGCCTTCTCTGCGTTCGGAAGCAGATCTGCACTGCAGATAAAGAGGTCTGCCGCGCCTTCCATGACGTCATCGATGGTGGAGTGAACAACTTCCACACCTGTGATGCCGAGCTGGTCCAGTGCCTTCTTTGCATTCATTTCCATTACGAAAGATGTTCCCAGTCCTGATCCGCAGAAGCACATGATTTTCTTAATAGCCATTGTAATTTCCTCCTGATTTTTTGATTTGCGATATATGATTGTTTTTATTTCGTCATCTGTTAATTATATTTCAGGATTACCCTGTATTCCGGGCATCCAGTATTTTACTGCTATTTTTTAAATAGATTATTCCGCTGCCTTTGTCTTTCTGCCGACAGTGTAGTTCCACACGATCGGGATCAGGAAGAGCACCAGAACGATGACGGTAAATGTATTTCCATTGACAAAGCGTACGAGGTTTCCGAAGATAATACCGACCAGCGTAAAGTCTGTGTCAGAGAAGGTTGTATTTGCAAATCCAAGGGCGCCGAGTACCGGATACAGGCCTGCTGCCAGGAAGGTTGCGATGATGCCGTGTACGAATGCACCTGCCACACATCCCTTGAGGCCGCCTGTCGCGTTGCCGCAGACACCTGCTGTTGCGCCGCAGAAGAAATGAAGGACTGCACCCGGAAGGATGATCGCAACTGCAAGTCCTGCATGTCCCATCAATGCCAGAATGCCCATTGCCACGATGCCGCCGATGAAGGAGCAGAAGAATCCGATCAGAACCGCATTCGGCGCAAACGGGAAGACGATCGGGCAGTCCAGCGCCGGTTTTGCGTTCGGGACCAGCTTCTCGGAAATACCCTTAAATGCCGGAACAATCTCGTTGATCAGCATGCGGACGCCTGCGAGGACAACGTAGATACCTGCTGAGAATGTGATCGAATTAATGATCGAGTACAGTACCCAGTTGCTTCCGTCGAAGATTTCAGCCGCTTCTGCCGGTGAGGAGAAGTTCGCAACGCCTGCCACGACGATGTAGCATACAAACATTGCCAGTGCGATGGAAATGGTATTCTCACGCAGGAAGGAAAGACCCTGCGGGAAGTTCACGTCTTCGGTTGTTGTTGTGTCATCATTTTTGCCGAACAGTTTGCCGATCTTTGCACTCAGCCAGTAGCAGCCGCTGCCAAAATGTCCGAGTGCCAGGGAATCGTCTTCTGTAATCTCGCGCATGGTCGGCTGCATCAGTGCCGGGAATACTGCCATGACGAGTCCCAGAAGGAGTGCGCCGGTCACGATCTGCTGAATGCCTGCAAGACCGGCGATCTGTGTCAGTGCTGCAACCAGGCAGGACATATACAATGCGTGATGGCCTGTCAGGAAGATGTATTTCAGTTTTGAAAAACGCGCCAGCAGGATGTTGAAGCACATACCCAGCGCAAAGATGGATGCTGTCTGTACTGCAAACTGTGAAAGCGCCAGCGATGTGATCGCCTCATTGTTCGGGACAACGCCTTCCACATGGAATGCCAGCTGGAACAGATCGCCGAACGGGATGATTGCCTTCTGGACGACATCCGCGCCCGCATTCAAAACGATAAATCCAAGAATTGTTTTAATGGTTCCCTTGACGCATGTCTGTGCGTCTTTTTTCTGAAGCAGAAGTCCCAGCAGTGCAATCAGGCCTACGAAAATGGCCGGCGTGGACAAAATCTGCTGAATAAATGTCAGTACTCTTAACATGATATTCTCCCTTTCCCCAAAGTCATTTTATTCTGTTTTCTTTTCAATCACGACGTCTGCGCTTCCCGGAAGCTGAACGGTTATCCAAAATAATGGAACAGCTCATCTTCCGTTTCTGAAGCGAGGATTCCGTTCAGAACCGCCTCGTCACCCAGCAGCTCGGACATCTGCATCAGCGCGTTCAGATGACTGTCTGAATCATTGGCAACCAGCGAGATAAACAGCCGGGCCGCCGCGCCCTCCTCTTCAAATGCCACATCCTGCCGGAACAATGTCACGGCCATCTGTGTCTGAATCGCTCCCTGTTCCGGTCTGGCGTGCGGCAGTGCCACGTCATCCGCAATAATGATATAAGGTCCGAGCTTCTCCAGATTTTTAATGATCTCTTCTTTATAACGCGGTTCTGCGTATCCGCCTTTTTCAAGCGGCAAAACCGAAATTCTGATCGCATCCCGCCAGTCATCTGCCTTCTCGCAGATCTGAACATTTTCACGTTTCAGCAAATCCATGGCGCATCTCCTTTGTATGATTTCGATTGTATACTTTCGAATGTGTGATTTCGATTCTTCAGGTTCCTGACCGCGGTCAGCAGCTGTTTCGTTTGCTGCTCTCTGACTACATCCTGCCATATCTGACCCCGGAATAGAAGTCCAGAAAACGTAACGGCTTTGTGCAAACGCCTGTGGGAAAGGGAATACAGCGTGCACAAATCAGCCGGGCAGGAGACCCGTCCAAACTGTACCGTCCGGCGCAAAACCTCGCAGAGCTTTGCAGCCCGCGGGCGATCCGGGGGCGTGATATATGCGTTGTTTTTAAGTTTCTGCCAGCAGCTGCCTGACAACCGTGTAAATCTCTTCCTCTGTTGCGCAGCCTGCCAGCTTCTGGGCAAAATCCTCTTCATCAACCAGCTTCAGAAGATCCTTGAGAATGCGCAGATGCTTTTCCTGATCCTCTGCCGCCAGCAGAAATACTACTTTTGCTTTTCTGTTCTCCGAGAAAGCAGGCGGTGTTTCAAATACTGTCAGCGAAATATCCAGACAGTTCACGCCATCCTCCGGCTTTGCATGTGCCAGCAGAATCTCATCTGTCAGGAACATGTAAGGTCCGTAATACTGCAGCTGGGATATAATCACATCCAGATATTTCCGCTCAATGCTGCGATTCGCAAGCAGACTTCTGCCGGATTCACGCACACAGCTCTGCCAGGTATAGTCTCCGTGACAGATCCGGATTCTGGAAAGATCCAGCAGGCTGAGCAGATCGTATTCCTCAGCCGCGTACTCACGGCTTCCTGTTCCATTTCCCTGCAAGTAGTTCATCAGATCTTCCCGCAGCACCTGATGATGCTCTTTGGGCACATACTTACTGACAATCTGAAACAGCTGCTTCTGCTGCAGGACAATCCGGTTTGGTGCCACGCGCCGATGGTTCAGAATCGCCTTTCTGTCAAACTCTGTCAGAACCGGGTGAACGGTAACAACCGGCACAACGCTGTTAATCTTGACTGTCGATATGATCAGGTCGCAGAAATTCTGTGCATTGACCAGATCAACTGCCGCAACGACATCCACGATTTCCGCAAACGGCAGGAGTTTCTGCACCTCTCTGCGGATCATATTTCCGGTGGAGATTCCATTTACACAGACGATCAGAATCCGCAGGTGATCCGACTCAGCATCTGCAATTTTCAAAAATCCGCCGAAGTGAAGTGAGAGATATGCGATCTCACTGTCCGGCACCGGAATCCCTGTCTGCTTCTCCCAGGAGCGGACTGCCTGCTTTGTAATTGCAAACAGATCCGGATATTCCTGCATAATGTTATCGCAAAGCTGATTGCCCAGCTGAATACCGAACCGGTAGCGGTACATAGACGTATTCAGATGAACAAACAGCGCCCGCTCCAGTTCCTCCGGATCATCAAAAACAACGCAGGCTGTGCGCTCAAACTCTGAAATCAGCGTTTTGGTCAGATCATAGACTTCCGTGTTGGACTCGCTCTCAAAAAACTCCTCCGGCACAAGATTGACCCGGGAGCCGAGCAGATGAAGCGTCAGATACAGCTGCTCCTCCGGGGCGAGATCCGGAAAATAGCGCAGAACAAGCGCATACTCCTTTGACCGGATAATCTCCTCTTCTTTCAGGCCCTTAAAAGAGACCTGCCTATAATGCAGATAGAGAAGCGGAATCAGGGCCGCAATTGACTCCAGAACGCCGTCCACATATTTGATCCCGAGTGCCGTCTCCAGAATGCGGAGTTTTTCCAGATACCCCTGCGTCTCCTCCTTTTTCCAGAAACGGATCACACCGCTCTGAAACAGCTCATAAAATTCATTGTAATAGAGCATAAAAAGCGCACGGATCCGAACCGTATCTCCGACCAGCCGGTATCCTGTTTTCGGCTGGTATTCCAGCTGCAGATCATAGATTGCAAGCAGTCTTGTCACCTCTTTGAGATCTGTCAGAATGGTGTTCCGGCTGACCTCAAAACATTCTGTGAGCTGCTCCAGATACACATTTTCCGGCACATAGGCAAAGTAACAGATAATGATTTTTGCCCGCTCCTCCGGCGAAAAGATGTAGATCTGCTGTTTGTCTGCTTCCAGCAGCTGATCGATCTGACCGCGCCCGGAAACAGGAAGAAAGACACCCTTCTCCCTGACAATTTCCAGCGGCTCCAGCTTTGCCTGATCCAGCCAGATATTGACCTTGTCCATGTCATAATAAACTGTTCTGCGCGATACACCGAGTGCCTCCGCAAGCTGATTGACCGGCATATAGTCCGTCTGCTGTATCAGAACCTGCACCAGCTGACGGCACCGCGCATTCATATATAGCAGCGCCAACTCCTTCACCTCCGTTTTAATACGTCTTCCCGGCGAATTTTCATCCCCGGAAATGTTTCACTCGGAACCCTTTGGCAGTATTACATGTTTTGTCCGTCCGATTATCATCTTCCTATGCTGCAATTATACCGAATGTAAAATACCGGAACAACCGCGGCCGGACACAGATTCCTGCACATCGGATGTGCAAACGCTGTGCTGTTTTTTCATAGTCCGTTCTGTTTTTTCGTCTGTACAAAACCCGCAAATTCCGTATAATAAAAAAGAGTGCGCCTGCACTCACCCTGCACGAACCGAATCGCGGCGCAATCTTCTGTACCGCGGGCAGATTTAAATTCGCAGCACCCGAAAAGGAGGAACCCCACCCATGATGATCCAGGATCTGGAAAACAACGAACGATTTTCAACCGATTACCTGAACACCGCGCCGAAAAAAGGCGACCTTGCAGCAATCTTCAAGACGGTCGAGCGCGAAATACTGATGGATACTGCAGAAGACGGCTCGATGCTGCTGCCTGACGCAACAGAATTTGCCGACTACTGGTTTGATCCGGAAGATGCGGATGCAGACAAAAAAGCAGCCGAAAAGGGCGGCCGCCTCGTTTACCTCTTCACCGTCACCGGCATCAGTTTTTATACCATGATCTATATGGGTGAAAAAACACCGGATTTCTCATTCACCGGCATGGAATTCCAGCCGTTCAACTTTGAGATCGCACCGGTTCCGAGAAATGTGTTCTTCGGCGCAGAGACAGCATTCCAGCTGGCAGGCTGGCTGCATGACAACCGCCACTGCGGACGCTGCGGCGGACATATGACCATTCATCCGAAAATGCGCTGCGTCAGATGTACCGAATGTAAAAACATGGTATTCCCGCGCATCAACCCGACTGTTATCATCGCGCCGGTCCACGATGACAAGATCCTGATGATCCGCTACCGCGGCCGCGAGGAAGACGGCTATGCCGGCACCGCACTGATTGCAGGCTTTGTAGAGATCGGTGATACCATCGAGGACGCAGTAAAGCGAGAGGTCATGGAGGAGTCCGGCCTCGTCGCCACCAACATCCGGTACTACAAGTCCCAGCCTTGGGGATTCGGCGCCAATCTGATCTTCGGTGCATTCTGTGATATTGAAGGTAGTGCCGAGATCGACATCCACGATACCAACGAGATCGCGGAAGCTGCGTGGCTCACAAGAGATGAGATTCACAAGAAATACAATGGCGTATCCATTACCAATGAAATGGTTGCGCTGTTCAAATTCGGAGAAGATTTCGAGAACCATCTGGGCGAATAAATGAGATAATATGAAGTGACCTCACATTTGTAGCAACGTGGATTTACCTGTATACTTATGATCGTCGAAACCATTGGTAACAGGGATTACCGCATACAAAAGGAGGTCACCTATGTATAGAATAATCAAAATCGGAATG
>JAFUCM010000202.1 GCA_017459675.1 Eubacterium sp. | reverse complement strand
CGGTGTTGTGTACAATGAGATGAAGGGTGCATTTTCTTCCAGTGAGGAGGTGCTGGAACGGTCTGTATTTAACGCACTGTTTCCGGATACAGCATACGGCGTGGAGTCCGGCGGCGATCCGTCAGTCATTCCGGAACTGACCTATGAAGGATTTCTGGATTTCCACCGGAAATACTATCATCCGTCAAACAGCTACATTTACTTTTACGGAAACCTTGATGCTGTTGAAAAACTGAACTGGCTGGATGCGGCTTATCTTTCACAGTTTGACAGGATTATTGTGGATTCCGCACTGCATGAGCAGGCGCCTTTTGCCGCGCCGGTACACCAGGAGATGCCGTATCCGGTGCTGGACGGCGAGCCGCTGGAGGATAACACGTATCTTTCCTGGAGCGCAGTGGTAAGTCATGCATCTGATGTCAAGAAAAACCTTGCTTATTCGGTTTTGGAATATGTGCTGCTGACAGCACCGGGCGCGCCGGTGAAGCAGGCGCTTCTGGATGCGGGAGTCGGCCGCGATGTGGACGGTTCCTTTGATGACGGTATCCTTCAGCCGTTTTTCTCCGTGACGGCGCGGCAGGCAAATCCGGAGGATAAAGAGCGTTTTGCCGGGCTGATCCATGATACGCTTGCGGAAATTGCTGAGAATGGACTGGACCCGAAAGCGCTGGCTTCCGGCATCAATTATTTTGAATTCCGGTTCCGTGAGGCGGATTATGCGACTTATCCGAAAGGACTGATCTATGGAATTGATCTGTTTGACAGCTGGCTTTACGATGAGAATCAGCCGTTTGCTTATCTGAAGCAGCTTGATGTATTTGAACAGCTGAAAGCAGGAATTGAAACGGGATATTTTGAGGATCTGATCCGGTCTGGCCTGCTTAACAATCCGCACAGCGCTGTTGTTGTGCTGCGTCCGCAGTACGGACTTGCACAGGAAAAGGAAGCGCAGGTCGCAGAACAGCTGGCGGCTTATAAGGCATCCTTAAGCGAAACGGAAATACAGCGGCTGGTCGAAAAGACAGATGCGCTGCGCGCATTTCAGGAGGCGGAGGACGATCCGGAGACGATTCGTCTGCTGCCGCAGCTTGCGCGGTCCGATATTAAAAAAGAGACTTCAGTGCAGATCTCCTGCCTGAAGTCGGAGGTGGACGGTACGACGCTGCTTCAGCATGATTTCTTTACCAATGGAATCGGATATCTCACGCTGCTGTTTGATACGGAACAGGTACCGGATGATCTGATTCCGTATGTGGGTCTGCTTTCATCCGTGCTCGGGCTTGTCAGTACGGAGCATTATACATACGGAGAATTATTCCATGAGATTAACGCCAACACCGGCGGAATCGCGTGCGGCCTGCAGATTTATCCGGATGCGCGAAATGAGAAGGAATGTGACCGGTTCTTCGGGATCCGTGCAAAATATCTCTACCCGAAACAGAACTTTGTATTTGATATGATCCGGGAAATTCTTCTGACATCCAGACTGGACGATAAAAAACGTCTGCGTGAGATCCTTGCAAGCACCCGGGCGCGTCTGCAGAGCGCGCTGCCGGCAGCGGGACACGGGACGGCTGTGCGCCGTGCGATGTCTTACCTGTCACCGATGGAGGCGTGGCAGGACCGGACCGGCGGAATCGACTATTATCATTTTATTCAGAAAACGGATGAGTCATTCGAAGAGGAAAGCGGAAAAGTAATTGCAAAGCTGCAGCTGCTGATGCGTTATTTGTTCCGGCCGGAAAACATGACTGTCAGCATCACGGCAGATGTGGAGAACTACGGAAGCGCAGAAGGCGCTGCAGCAGGAGCGGATTCTGCAACCACGGCTGTTTCAGCGGATGCTGCCGCCACAGCTGTTTCAGCAGATTCTGCCACTGGTACAGCGGCGAATGTTGATGCTGTCATTTCGGCGAATAACGATGTCAATTCTGCTGATGGAACACATACACAATCATATATGGCAGGACTGTGCAGTGAGATCCGCAAACTCAGGGAAACACTGTGCACAGATTCTTATGAAAAGCTCACAGCGGATGCTGCCGCAGAGAATCTGGGAATCCGTCCGGAAACATATAGCTGGAAGGCAGATGCAAAGAATGAGGGCTGGAAAACCTCCGGCCAGGTCCAGTACGTGGCAACTGCCGGTAATTTCCTGAAGGCGGGATTTGCATACACCGGCGCACTTCGTATTTTGCGCACAATTCTTTCCTACGACTACCTCTGGATGAATCTCCGCGTGAAGGGCGGCGCATACGGCTGTATGGCAGCATTCCCGCGCAACGGTGCCGCATATATGGTTTCCTATCGTGACCCGCATCTCGCAGATACGCTGGACATTTACAGGGGTCTTCCGGAATATCTCCGCACATTTACAGCGGACGAGCGGGAGATGACAAAATACATCATCGGAACCGTCAGCGATCTCGACACACCGCTGAATGCCTCTCTGAAAGGATCTGTTTCGCTGAATGCTTATTATTCCGGCGTCACAGCGGAAGATTTCCAGAAAGAGCGCGACGAGATTCTCTGCGCTGATGATCAGGCAATCAGGGCTTTGGCTGATTTGACAGAAGTCATCGCTTCGTGTCAGCAGATCTGCGTTGTCGGAAGCGAGGCCGCAGTCGAGAAGGACCGCGCGGTATTCAATGAAGTAGATACGCTGAACTGATTTGAAGGGGGCTTTTAATGAGTTCGCGCGCAGCAAATATATTCATCGTCCGCGCCGCAAAATACCCATCGAACCTGGGACTAAGTGTCCGTAGGTGCGCGGCCTGTTCGCCATAAGCAAAGCTCTCAGCCCGCGCACTGACTTCCACTAAGTCTCAGTTTCTCCGGATATTTTTCCGCAAGGCGCGTCCGTATGAATTATGATTTGCTGCACGCTTACACATTGGTGGCGCGGCAAACGGCCGCTGTTTACGGTATTGTTTCATGTTGAGCGGCCGCATGCGCAGATAAAATCGATGTTGTTTAGTCTTTTAAGACAGTATCCTTTTATATACCTGCTAGAACGTACAGCGCAATAATATGTCTGCAGCGACTGTGTAAGCCGTACGGCAAAGTATGTATCCTCGCCGCGACTTGCACGGAAAATACCGGAGAAACGGATGCTTAGATGATGTTAGTGTGCCGGCTAAGAGTGCTCCTCTATCACGAATCGGCGGCACACTTACAGAATCTTAGCATGTGGTT
>JAFUCM010000201.1 GCA_017459675.1 Eubacterium sp. | reverse complement strand
TTACCAGATTTTCCACTCGCTCACAAATGTTCAATTTTCCTCCATATTTGATACCTTGTCTGATCCGCATTTTATTCAGGTTTTACACTGTTTTACTTGCTTCCATTGACTTATTGCCCGTTCTGTGCTATCTTGGAAAACGCTTCAGATTCATATCCCACTGGTATCTGCGGCACAAAATCCGTGAGTTCGAAACCATCCTCACGTAAAACAAAACTAAGGAGAAAACTGAATATGAAAGACAAAAAAGTAACCTTTATCACGCAGGCGGCTATGATCGCCGCAATCTATGTTGTGCTCACCTACATCTTTGCGCCGTTCTCATTTGGCGAGATTCAGGTGCGCATCTCGGAAGCACTTACGATCCTTCCGGTCTTCACGCCGGCTGCGATTCCCGGCCTGTTTGTCGGCTGTCTGCTCGGCAACATGCTCGGCGGCGCGCTGCTCCCGGATATCATCTTCGGAAGCCTCGCCACACTGATCGGTGCGTTTTTCACATGGAAGCTGCGCAATGCGCATCCGTTCCTCGCGCCGGTTCCGCCGATCGCCGCAAATACCGTAATCGTACCGTTTGTACTGCGTTACGCGTACGGCATTCTGCTGCCGGTTCCGCTCATGATGCTGACCGTCGGCGTCGGAGAGATCCTTTCCTGCGGCGTTCTGGGACTTCTGCTCTACTACGGACTTCGCCGCTATAAAAGTGTTATTTTTCGAACCGCATAATAAATCTTAAAAAACTGCGGGCAGGGTGTTTTGACCACCCTGCCCGTTTTTTATTTTCTATTCAGTTTCACTGCAATGTGTCTCTTTCAACTCAGACAGTGGCTGAAACCCTCCACTGTGTCAGGTTTGATAAAATACCTGCCACCTGTATAGGCGGGGTACTTCCTCGTCTGAGTTGAATCCCGACCATTACAGCGCCGCCATCTCCTCCTGCTGGACGATGCGGATCCCCTTCGCACGCAGAACGGATTCTGCCTTCTTCGGATCATCAACCTTGAAGATCATATAAGCTTCATTGATTTCCTTACCACCGAGAATTGCATACATGTAATCAACGTTAATCTCGTTGTCTGTGAAAAGCTGCAGAACCTTGTTCAGCCCGCCTGTCTCATCCGGAATTGCTACGACAACAACCGGTGTCAGCTTGTTGATATAACCGGCCTCTTTCAGAACAGTCGTTGCCTCATATGCATCATCCACGATGATCCGGACGATACCGAATCCCTCGGTCTCTGCCAGAGAAAGTGCACGCATATCAATTTTGTTTTCCGCCAGCACGTTGGTCATCTCATGCATGGCACCCGGTCTGTTTTCAACAAAAATGGAAATTTGTTTTACACTCATGGATGTTCACTCCTTTCATGAATGATTTAATTTCAGATTTTGCGCTTGTCGATAACGCGGACAGCCTTGCCCTCGCTGCGCTGGATGCTCTTCGGCGCGACAAGTGTGACCTTGGCCTTGATGCCGAGCATGGATTTCAGGCCGTCAACAAGCTGTTTCTGACGTTCCATGATTTCGCCGACATTATCGGTGAACATCTCTGGTGTCATCTCTACGTGGACATCGAAGGTATCGGTGTTGTTCTTGCGGTCGACGATGATCTGATAGTTTGCCGGATAACCGTTGTTCATCAGAACGGTCTCGATCTGGGACGGGAATACGTTGACACCGCGGATGATCAGCATATCATCAGAACGTCCGCGCGGTTTCGCCATTCTGACATGGGTGCGGCCGCAGCTGCATTTTTCTCTGGTCAGAACGCAGATATCCTTTGTGCGGTAACGCAGCATCGGGAACGCTTTCTTATCGATCGCTGTGAAGACCAGCTCGCCCTGTGTTCCGTCCGGAAGGACTTCGCCGGTATCCGGATCGATGATCTCTGCGATGAAATGGTCCTCGTTGATGTGCATGCCCTGCTGTGCGGAGCACTCGAAGGAGACGCCCGGTCCTGACAGCTCGGTCAGGCCATAAATATCATAAGCCTTGATGCCGAGAGTCTTCTCGATATCGCGGCGCATTTCCTCACTCCATGCCTCTGCGCCGAAAATGCCGGCCTTGAGCGGAATCTCTTCCGGAGAGAGTCCCATTTCCTTCATGGTCTCGCCCAGATATGCCGCATAAGACGGCGTACAGCAGAGAATGGTTGCGTCCAGATCGCGGATGAACATGATCTGACGCTCTGTATTTCCTGAAGACATCGGGATGGTCAGGCAGCCGACCTTGTGGCTTCCGCCGTTCAGTCCCGGGCCGCCGGTAAACAGGCCGTAGCCGTAGGATACCTGGCAGACATCCTCATTTGTGCCGCCTGCTGCCATGATGGCACGCGCACAGCACTCTTCCCACATGTCAATATCTTCCTGTGTATAGAAGGCAACAACACGCTTGCCTGTTGTGCCGGATGTGGACTGAATGCGGACACAGTCCTTGAGCGGCACACCGAGAAGACCGTACGGATAAGCCTCGCGCAGGTCATCCTTGCTCAGGAACGGAAGCTTATGCAGATCATCAATTGACTTGATATCATCCGGGGTCACACCCTTCGCTTCCATCTTTTTGCGGTAATACGGCACGTTATCCCAGACGTGTTTTACCTGTTTGACAAGTTTCTCATTCTGGATCGCAATGATCTCATCACGTGAGGCACATTCGATCTCCTGCTGATAGTAACGTTCCATGCTGCTTGTTACTCCTTTTCCTGGATTTGTCAATGAGTTACTGTATAAAAATGCTTACGCATTCTTGCCGAGTTCAAACGCCACCTTATTCATCGCACGGAATTTCTCCGGCACAACAGTGTCGATGGCCTTCTGCCATGCCTCATCCGGCATGTCGAAGTAGTGAGACAGACGTCCCATCAGCACGAGGTTGACAGCCTTGGATGAGCCTGCCTGCTCTGCCAGTGCAAGGCAGTCGAGCGCGTCGACCTTCGCGCCGGTAGCTTTCATTTTTTCCACCAGATTCTCCGGATACGCCATCGCGCCTGTGATGACCGGCATCGGATCAATCTGCTGAATGTTTGTGACAATCTGTCCGTCCTCCTTCAGGAACGGCAGCCATCTCGCAGCCTCAAGCAGTTCGAAGGAGACGATGTAGTCCGCCTCACCCTCATCAATTACCGGGGATGCAACCTTATCGCCGTAACGCACATAAGTAACAACACTGCCGCCGCGCTGGGACATGCCGTGCACCTCAGATACCTTTACATCATAGCCGGCGTCCAGCAGCAACTGTCCGAGCAGCTTGCTGGCCAGAAGCGATCCCTGACCGCCGACACCTACAATCATTACATTCTTCGTTTCCATTTATAATCCTCCACAGAACCAGTCTGTTTCCTGCGAATTTACACTCACTCCGCAAGGGAGATGTATATTTGTCTCTCCTGCGAATTTCACCTGAGCAGGAAGACAAATATACATCTCCCCCTCATAACAAAAGCCTCAATTCCGCTCAAACGCATCAAACTTACACATCTGTGTACAGACATCGCATCCGACACAGAGTGTCTGATCTACATTTGCCTTGCCGTCTTTGATCGAAATCGCCGGGCAGCCGATGCGCATGCAGGACTTGCAGCCCACGCATTTGTCGCGGTTGACTTCGAGCGGTGTGTTGTGCTTCACGTATTTCAGCAGCGCACACGGTCTTCTGGAAATGATGACGGACGGCTCTTCAACTGCAAGTTCTTCCTTGATGGCAGCGTCGCATTCTGCGAGGTTATACGGATCCACAACGCGCACGCGGTTGAATCCCATTGCCTTGCAGAGTGCTTCCAGATTGATCTTGCCCGCCGGATCGCCTTTGATGTTGTATCCGGTGGTCGGATTCTGCTGGTGGCCGGTCATGCCGGTAATAGAGTTATCCAGAATAATAACCGTCGAATTGGACTGGTTATATGCGATATTTGCCAGGCCGGTCATACCGGAATGCATGAAGGTGGAATCGCCGATAACAGCGACTGTCTTTCCTTCGTTCTCGCCATCTCCCGCTTTGTTGAAGCCGTGGATCGCGCTGACGGAACCGCCCATGCAGAGGGTCATATCCATCGCGGAAAGCGGTGCAACAGCGCCGAGGGTGTAGCATCCGATATCTCCGAGAACCGTGCATTTATTTTTATTCAGTGTATAGAACAGGCCGCGGTGCGGGCATCCTGCGCACATAACAGGCGGACGCATCGGGATCTGGTCATCGAGCTTCCGTCCGGTGTGCGTCTCTTTGCCGAGCGCTTTCGCGATCAGGTTCTGGGAGAACTCGTCAATCATCGGCAGCACATCCTTGCCGGATACTTCCAGGCCGAGTGCCTTGC
>JAFUCM010000200.1 GCA_017459675.1 Eubacterium sp. | reverse complement strand
CATGAGCCTTAGTACCGCTGCACGAGGGCGCATGACGTCCAGTGGACGTCTGGTTCTGCGCCGACCGGAGCGGAGCGTAGACCCGAAGCGGGAGCGGTCCCGGTGATGTATATTTATGCATGAAGATGTTTCATGCGACAGCCCCAATAAAAAAATGAGGCCGTCAGGCCTCATTTTTTTCTTTCAGCTGCGACAGGAAGTGTGCCGCATCATCGGGTACTTCATCGAGATCATCGCCGGTGTCGATCAGCAGCGGCTGCCGCCGGAAGAAGATGTCGTACAGAACCGGGATGATGTACAGGGTCATCAGGGTTGCGTACAGCAGGCCGCCGGTGATGACGATTGCCATGCCTGATCCGAGCTGGCTGCCCATATCTTTTCCGAAGATCATGCGGGACATGGCCAGGATGGTTGTCAGGGCTGTCATGATGATCGGCCGCATACGGGTGATGCCGGTGGCGACCAGTGCATCTTTTCGCGGCATGCCGCCGATGCGCAGCTGATTGGCGTAATCGACGAAGACGATACCGTTGTTGACGACGGTTCCCATCAGAATCAGGAAGCCCATCAGAGAGAGCATCGAGAGCGGCTGGCGTGCAATCATCAGTCCGATCATGCCGCCGGTAAATGCGAGCGGGACGGTGAACAGGACGATGAACGGCGAGAGCAGACTCTGGAACTGTGCCACCATGACCAGGTAGATAAACAGGATGCCGAGTGCCAGCAGTTTTGCCATCTGTGTCAACATGTCTGTGATGGTCTCGGACTGTCCGGCGATTTCGACCCGGTAGCCGTTCGGAAGGGTGGAACGATATGTATTTAATTTTCCGGTCAGAGAACGTGTCAGCAGCGCTGCGTTCTGTCCCTCCGCCGCATTTGCAGTTACAGTCAGGTAGCGGGACTGATTCTCGCGGTTGATCTGTGCGAGGGACTCTGTCTCAGTGATTGTCGCGAATTCACTGAGATGATGTACTTTGTTTTCTTCTTTCTCATCATCAGCGGATGTATCATCACTGTCATCCGATTCATTTTCATCAGAGCCGCCAAACAGTGCGGAGAGATCCATGCCTCCGCCGGAAGCAGATCCGGAAGCATCCGCTGAACCGGAAGCGCCCGACATCGCACCGGACATTCCCGCGGCATTCATGCCGCCGGACGCACCGCCCATACTCATGCTGCCGGATGCGCTGCCCATACTCATACTGCCGGATGCGCTGCCCGTGCCTGCGCCGGCATTTCCGGCAGCTGCCGCGGTCAGATCCGTCTCAGTCAGTTCCAGATCCAGAAGATTTTCTCGTGTCAGCGGATCGGTTTCATCTACGATTGTAATGGTCAGATCCATCCCGTCGACAGTGATGGATGTTGACTGAACGGTTGTGTTCATCCGGGCGGCAATGGCAGCATAAATCTGTGCCGTGGTAAATCCGTATTCCATCGCTTTGTCGCGGTTGATGGAGAGCTGCAGCGTTTTTTCGCCGTTTTCCGTACTGTCTTTGATATCTTCAAATCCCTGTACTTCGCCGATCAGCTTCTGTACATCGTTACTGATCTCCGTCAGCTTGTCCAGCTCGGATCCGTAGATCTGAATGGTCAGATCATCGGAACCGGAGAGGGCCGTCATATCACTCATATCGCCGGTTGTAACTGCAACGGTGCAGCCTTCGGTCTCGTCTCCGGCTTTCTGCAGGTCTTTTGTGAGCTGGCGCAGACGGTCCGGGTCAGCCTGTTCATCAGCGATGACATAGCACATGTAGCTGCCGTACTCGCTGGTGTCTCCTGACATGGAGGAGATCAGGGCAGTGGAACTGGCCATGTCAATGGCACCGATGTAATTGACGCCGTCCACCTGCAGCAGGCGGTCAATGACCTCGTCCATTTTCTGGTAAGAAGTCTTGCGGTCCATCCCCTCATCTGTCGTAATGTCGACCTCAATATCGCTGCTGGCCATTTCCGGAAGCAGGACGATACCGGTCCGGATTACCTGCCAGACCGTCATAATCAGGAGCAGGACAGCCAGTGCAAGCGGAACAATCTTGAACCGCAGGCACCAGAAGAGTGATTTTCCATAGATGTCGGCCATTTTCTCGAGGAAACGGTGCTTTTTCGGCCGCATGCGCCGCATGATGGTGCTCGCGGAAGCCGGCACAACCGTCAGGGCAACAGCCAGGGATGCCATCAGGCAGTAGCCGATTGAAAGTGCCATTGGGATCAGCAGTTCCCGCACGGTACCGGTGGTGAAGACCATCGGCAGGAAGACGCACACCGTGGTGAGTGTTGATGCAATGATTGCGCCGCGCACCTGTTTTGCGCCCTGGACGGCGGCACGCGGGGCCGGCAGGCCGAGACCGCGCAGACGGAAAATGTTCTCCATGACGACGATGGAGTTATCCACCAGCATACCGATGCCGAGCGCGAGACCGGACAGCGTCATCATGTTCAGTGAGAGGCCTGAGAAATACATCAGGACAATGGTAAACAGGACAGACAGCGGAATGCTGATGCCGACTACCAGCGTCGGCCGGATATCCTTCAGGAAAAGGATCAGGACAATGATTGCGAGCAGCGATCCCAGCAGAATACTGGAGAGAATACTGCTGACAATCAGATCGATGTATATTCCCTGGTCCATCAGGGAGACCAGCTGGAGTCCTTCCGCCTCTTCGGCAATGGTATCCAGTGCCTGTTTGCAGATTTTAGATACTTCGTTGGTTCCGGCTGTCGATGCTTTGTAAATACACAGGCAGATGGCATTCTGACCGTTCAGCTTTGCGTAGCTGTCTTCTGCATTGTCAATCACCGTAATATCGGCGACATCGGAAAGGCGGACGACACCGACAGAGTCCAGATCTACCAGAAGTGCATCCTCAATCTCGCCGGGTGAATCGAACTGTTCACCGACTTT
Organism: Eubacterium sp.; assembly: GCA_017459675.1. GTDB lineage: Bacteria > Bacillota > Clostridia > Lachnospirales > Lachnospiraceae > CADBRN01. Next base: position 15,276 of record JAFUCM010000200.1, on the reverse strand, counting down.
GAGCAGCCAGGAATTGTCATTTTTGTCATCAAGGTAGCCGGCGGGCATTGCAAAGTTCTGTGCATAGATCAGAGAGGAGAGCGTCTGGGCTGTGACAAGCTGATCGATGTTTGCATTTTCAAGTGCCGCATCCCGCGAGGACTCATACTGTGAGCGGGCGGCTTTGAGCTGCGCCTGCGCTGAGGTAAGCTGCATGGCTGCGGTCGAAAAACCGACGGCCGCATCCAGCTGTGCCTGTGTCAGGGCACCGTAACCGGTCTCGAGCTGTTCGAGAAGATCCGGGGCTTTGTCGAGGCCGGCTTCTGCGGTCTCGATGGCATTCCGTGCATCAGCGACGCGGTCGGTCAGTGCGCCTGTAATATCGTTGACAGATACTGAGTCCAGTGCGATTCCGGCCTTTGCCAGAACGGTTGTGACACCGGAGACTTCTTTCATCAGGCCTGAAAAGGTAGTGGCACTGCCGGCTGCAGTTTTCTGGACGGCTGCAAGAACAGACTGTACGGTTGTTTCCATCTGGGCAATCTGCTCTTTTGTATAGGAAGCCGTATATTTCTCAGAAGCAGCTGCGTAATCTTTCTGCGCCTGCTCCCATGCAGCCTGTGCATCTTCGAGTGCCTTCTGTGCTTTCTCCAGAAGCGCCTGCATCGCGGCAGGATCATCCATGGCGGCCTCAATCTCTGCAGGAAGTCCCTCCAGTGTATCGACTGTATTATCGATCTTGTCGACTGCGTCATCCAGCTGGTCAGCCGCTTCTCCGACTGTATTCCGGGCCTCGGCGGCGCGTTTTTCGGCCTGCTCCATTGCCTGCTGCACCTGCTTCAGAAAATCCTGCGCAGTCTGAACACCCTGCGCAGCCTCATCCAGACGTGTCTTCACATCGTCCAGACTCTTTTCGGCCTGCGGTGTCATTTTCTGGATCGAACTGATGAGATTGGTCAGGGCACCGGCCACACCGTCCAGCTGTGTCTTCAGCGAGGCGGAGATGCCCGGAATCTGTCCTTCGATCTGATCAAAGATAGAGGAAGCAACCGTCTCACCGAAGGTCTTTTCCTGCGCCTCCAGTGCATCCTGTCCGGACTGCACCTGTGATTCGGCATCATCCAGCTGTTTTCGCGCATCCGCCAGGGCATCACTGGCCTTGCCGAGAACGCGGTCGTTGATCTTGTCGATCTTATCCTGATTGAGTTCCACCTGGATCGATTTATCAATGGCACCGATCGTTGTGACACGCGCGACGCCGTTCTGCCGCTCGACATAGGGAACGACCTCATCGCGCACATAGTCAGTCAGCTCATAGACATCATAGCCGTCACGGCTGACCGCAACGTACATGGTCGCCATCATGTCCATGCTGATTTCCATGATGGAAGGCGTGCCGACTTCGTCGGGAAGCGTTCCGGACACCTCATCCACAGCACCGGATACCTTGACCAGTGCGCTGTCCATGTCGGTGCCGTCCTCAAATTCCAGCTGTGTCATACAATAGTTATCGGCATTGGCTGTCATAACTTCCTTGACGCCGGTAATTGTGCCGAGTGCACGCTCCATCGGAATTCCGACGGTGCTCTCGACTTTCTCGGGACTGGCGCCGGGATAGGTTGTAATTACCATGAGATAGGGGAGTGTCATCTGCGGCAGAAGATCGGTAGAGAGCCGCGTGACGGCGACGAATCCGAGGGTGATGATCATGATCACCATGACAAGGATTGTGAAGGGTTTTTTAACGCTGAATTTTTCCATATATTTAAGGCTCCTGATACTGCTTTTCGGAGTATTATTTCAGATATAATAATGCAATTTATTCTACCACTTTAATCGGAATTGAATTATACATGAATTAGTTGCGATTTACAATATCCTGTGTTATGTTCTGCAGAAAAACACAAGAAAATGGGATCCGGCACATCCGGAGTATATCTCAGTGAAAGATGTCCCGCCTCTATAGGCAGTGGGCAGCAAATCAGTCTCAGTGACGGAACTTGAATCATTTACGGATACTCCATCTGAGTTGAACGGATGAAAAAAAGTGTTATACTATATTTATAGTAGAAAGACGAAAGGATGATATGCTGCATGGCAAAACGTAAATCAAAAAAAGGAATCGGACCGCTTCTGATTCTGCTGATAATCATTCTTCTGGGCATCTTCCTCTTTTCGGGGTATAAACTTGTCTCAACGATGATGGAGTACAGGAAAAGTGAAGCAGAGTATGATGATCTGCGGAATCTGACAGAGGAGGGTGAGAAAGGAAATGTTCTGACGGCGGAGGCCATTGCCGCCGGCAAGTTTGCATGTCCGATCAGTGTTGATTTCGATGCGCTGAAGGAAATCAACGATGAGGTTATCGGCTGGATCTATATCAGGGATGTCGATATCAGCTATCCGATCGTGAAGGGTGCCGATAATGACTATTACCTGCACAGGACATTCCGGAAAACGTACAACTTTGCCGGATCGATTTTTGCAGACTACGAAAATGCATCTGATTTTTCGGATCCCAATACCATTCTTTACGGACATAACATGAAAAATGATTCCATGTTCGGCAAGCTCGACGAACTGGTTGAGAAAGAACAGGATGTCGAAGAACCGTATTTCTGGATTCTGGTGCCGGGTGCGGATTACTGCTATGAGATGTTTGATATGCAGCGTGTCGATCCGTTTGATGAAATTTACACGCTGTTCCACGGAACCGATGAGACATTCGTGCAGTACGCAGAAAAATGCGCGGCAGAATCGTCTGTGGAACTGCCGGTCCCACAGTTTTCGACAGACAGCAGAATCATTACACTGTCCACCTGTACCAATGATTCCAAAGCACGCTTTGTTGTGCAGGGTGTCCTTGCCGGCGTTGTAAGACATTCCGGCAGCGGATCGGCCGGCAGCGGAAATGCGGCAGAAAGCGGGGATGCTGCCGGAAATCAGGACGCTGGCGGAAGCCAGGATGCGTCCGGGCAGACGAAAGACAGCAGTGTGAAAACGGACAGTTCCGCAGATGAGTACAGTGAGTTTGTAACACGCAATGAGTGAGTGGGATATCCGGGCTGCATGTGATTCGGATTACATGTGATATCCGGGCTGAATCTGCATAGATTATAAGGAACTGAAAAAGAGAAAGGAGACCTTCAATGAATCAGATCGAACAGCTGCAGCAGTTAATTGACACACATGACCGCATCGTCTTTTTCGGCGGGGCAGGGGTCTCCACGGAGAGTGGCATTCCGGATTTCCGGAGTGTGGACGGCCTGTATAATCAGAAATACAAATATCCGCCGGAAACCATGCTGAGTCACACATTTTTCGTCTCACATTCCGAGGATTTCTTTGAATTTTACAGAGATAAGGTGCTCGCGCTGGATGCGGAGCCGAATGCGGCACACCTGAAGCTTGCCGAGATGGAGCAGAAGGGAAAACTGACGGCAGTCGTGACGCAGAACATTGACGGACTGCATCAGAAAGCCGGCAGTAAGACAGTCTATGAGCTGCACGGAAGCGTTCACCGCAATTACTGTACGCGCTGCGGCGCATTTTATGACGGTGCCTACATCAAGGCGAGCAAAGATGCCGTGCCGGTCTGTGAGAAATGCGGTGCCATGATTAAGCCGGACGTTGTGCTGTATGAAGAGGGACTGGACAATGATGTGATCAACGGGGCAGTCCGGGCCATCCGCGAGGCGGATATGATCATTGTCGGCGGCACGTCTCTGGTGGTTTATCCGGCAGCGGGACTGCTGCAATATTTCCATGGTGATGCGCTTGTGCTGATCAATAAGGGACAGACCGGCATGAATGCAAAGGCGGATCTGGTGATCCGTGATCCGATCGGCGAGGTGCTCGGCGCGATCCGCGTGTAACTCCTGCTGCGGATGCCGCATTCGTTGACTTTATCGTGCAATTATGCTATTTTAGTACCGTGAAAAAATCCGAACAAGAGGTAAGTTATGAACAGAGTCATTTTGATGGGACGCCTGACGCGCGATCCTGATATTCGCTATTCACAGGGTGAGAACGGCATGGAGGTCGCAAGATATACGCTTGCAGTTGACCGCAGACGCCGCAGAGATGACAACAATCAGCAGAACGCAGATTTCATCAGCTGCGTCGCATTTGGAAGATCTGCAGAGTTTGCAGAGAAGTATCTTCACAAGGGTACCAAGATTCTTGTTTCCGGAAGGATTCAGACAGGAAGCTATACCAATCGTGAAGGAAACCGTGTCTACACGACAGACGTCGTAGTAGAGGATCAGGAGTTTGCAGAGAGCAGAGCGGCCAGTGAGGCAAGTTCCCGGCAGTATGCAGATGCCTACAACAATTCCTACAACAGTGCACCGGCACCGCAGCAGAGCGCGCCGGCCCCGGCAGATTTTGGTTCTGAGTCCGGTGACGGATTTATGAATATCCCGGATGGAATTGATGAGGAACTTCCGTTTCAATAATGAACTTCCGTTTTAGTAATCGAGTAAATTTCTGAGCAACACAGACAATATTTGATAGCGAAGTCCGGGCGGCTGCAATCAACGCATGCCGCCCGCTTTGAGGTTAAGGAAGCATGTCGGATAAAAGTATCAATGCAACATTTAAGCGGTATCTTGGCGGGCCGCTCTGGCTGATTTTTGTGCTGGTTCTTTTTAATGCAGCCGTCTACACCATCAGCCGCAGTGCCGGCCTTGTTATGTCTGTGGGTATCGTGCTTTATCTGGTGCTGCAGATTGTGATTTATACGATCCGGAAGCAGACGCTGCTTGCGCAGCTGATGGGGTTTGCGTCACAGTATGGACGGATTCAGCAGAAACTCATCCGCGATATGGGACTTCCCTTTGCCGTTACGGATCAAAGAGGCAAGTTTCTGTGGGTGAATCACGCATTCTCAGATCTGACCGGCGTAGAGAACAATGGAATTAAGAAGACGGTCAGCGGCGTATTTCCGGGCATCACAACGGATATCTTCCCGCAGGACGAGATCCCGCAGGATCTGGAACTGGTTTTCGGAAAGCAGTTTTTTATCGCGCAGATCCACCGGATCGAGGCGGGCGATATGCTGGCGGACTCCGGATTTGTTGAGGAAGAGCAGGCCGGTGACATCTGTCTCTACGCAATCATTCTGCATGACCAGACCGAACTCCATGCGTACATGGAAAAGTACAATGACGAGAAGATGGTCGCGGGTCTAATCTATATAGACAACTATGAAGAGGCGCTGGATTCGGTTGAAGAAGTCCGCCGCTCACTTCTGACGGCGCTGATCGAGCGCCGGATCACCAAATATTTCCACGATCTGGACGGCGTTGTAAAAAGCTTTGAGAAGGATAAATTCCTGCTTGTCATGCACAACCGTGCACTGGACCAGCTGAAAAGCATGCGCTTCAATATTCTTGAAAATGTCAAATCTGTCAACATCGGAAATGACATGGAGGTCACCATCAGTATCGGCATCGGACAGAATGCGGGATCACTGAATGATAATTTCGATGCGGCGCGCACGGCAATTGATCTTGCGCTGGGCCGTGGCGGCGACCAGGTTGTCATCAAGGATCATGACAGCAATTATTTCTTCGGCGGCAAGACCGAAGCGGTCGAGAAGAGCACCCGTGTCAAGGCACGTGTCAAGGCACATGCACTCAAGGAGTTCATTGAGTCTGCTGATGAGATTGTCATCATGGGACATCAGCTGATCGATGCAGACGCATTCGGCGCGGCGGTAGGACTGTACCGCGCATCCCGCACACTGAACAAGAAGGTGCATATCGTGATCGGACAGATCACGTCATCGATGCGTCCGCTGATTGATATGTTCCGTGAATCGCCGGATTTCAATCCGGAGATGTTCCTGACGAAGGAAGAAGCGGAGAATCTGGTCAATAACAACACCCTTCTGATTGTTGTGGATACCAGCAAGCCGAACTATACGGAGTGTCCGTCTCTGCTGCGCAAGACAAAGACGATCGTCGTGCTGGATCATCACCGCCAGAGCGGCGACACCATCAAAGGCGCGGTTCTGTCCTATGTTGAGCCGTATGCATCTTCCAGCTGTGAGATGGTCGCAGAGATCCTGCAGTATTTCTCAGAAGGTGTCCGCATCCGGAATATTGAGGCGGATGCACTGTATGCCGGCGTGATGATTGATACGGACAACTTTATGCAGAAAACCGGTGTCAGAACATTTGAAGCCGCGGCGTTCCTGCGCAAGAACGGCGCAGATGTCACGCGGGTCCGCAAACTGTTCCGTGAAAATATGAATGACTACCGGGCGCGCGGTGAGACGATCCGCAATGCCATTCAGTACCGGGAGCGGTTTGCGATTGCAGTCTGTCCGGCTGAGGGAATCGAGAGTCCGACCATTGTGGCATCGCAGTCTGCGAACGCGCTGCTGAACATTGTCGGCGTACATGCATCCTTTGTCCTGACGGAATATGACAACCGTATTTACATCAGTGCGCGGGCAATTGATGAAGTCAATGTCCAGATTATTATGGAGCATATGGGCGGCGGCGGACATCTGAATATGGCCGGCTGTCAGCTTGACGACATGACCATAGAAGAAGCAATCGAACAGTTGAAACGAACCCTTGATGAGATGATCGAGGCCGGAGAAGTATAAGGAGAAAATGATATGAAAGTAATCTTACTCGCAGACGTGAAGTCTCTTGGAAAAAAAGGCGATATTGTAAATGTCAGCGACGGATATGCGCGCAACATGCTGCTGCCGAAGAAGCTGGGTGTCGAAGCGACTCCGAAGAATCTGAACGACCTGAAGCTGCGTAACGCGCATGAAGAAAAACTTGCACAGGAAGCACTCGACGAGGCGGAGTGCTTTGCAGAAGAGATCGGAAAGAGCCAGCTGAATCTGTCCATCAAAATCGGCGAAGGCGGCCGGGCATTCGGTTCTGTCTCCGCAAAAGAAATTGCAGATGCAGCAAAGAAGCAGCTGGGATTTGATCTGGATAAGAAGAAGATCCAGATGGGTGGCCCGATCAAGGAGCTCGGCACCTTTGAAGTGCCGGTCCGCCTGCACCAGAAGGTGACAGCGAAGCTGAAAGTGATTGTATCAGAGGCCTGATTTGTTTTTTGCACATAATATACATCGCCGGGACCGTTTGCACTTAGTCCTCGTGCAACGGTACTAAACTCACACTACGTGCTCGTTAAGGACCGGCACTGCGGATGTCCCTCTGATGTATATTATGTGTTCATACTACTTTTTTAAATAGGAGACACAGCATGGAAGAAGCTGCAATCAAAAGAATATTGCCGCACAGTACAGAAGCGGAGCAGTCTGTCATCGGATCCATGCTGATGGGCCGTGATGCGATTATGACTGCGTCGGAAATTCTGCAGCAGGAGGATTTCTACCAGCCGCAGTTCGGCATTGTGTTTGAGGCAATGCTGGATCTCTACAATGCGGGCAAAGCGGTGGATGTGATTACACTGCAGAACCGGCTGAAGGAGAAGGACGTTCCGCCTGAGATCTCTGATATGGAGTTTGTCAGGGATTTGCTGACAGCTGTGCCGACTTCGGCGAATATCCGCTATTATGCGGAGATTGTCCGGGAGAAGAGTATTCTCCGCAATCTGATCCGCGAGGCGGAAAAGATCGAAAACACCTGTTATCTGGACAATGAGCCGGTCGAAGAGATTCTGGAGAATTCTGAGAAGAATATGTTCCAGATTTTTGAGAAGCAGAACACCAGCACGTTTGTGCCGATCCGCCAGGTTGTTATGGACACGCTTTCCACGATTGAGAAAGCATCCCGGACCAGGGGAAACGTTACCGGTCTTGCCACCGGCTTTACGGATCTTGACTACAAGACCTCCGGTCTGCAGAATTCGGATCTGATCCTTGTGGCAGCCCGTCCGTCAATGGGAAAAACGGCATTTGTCCTGAACATTGCCGAATACATGACATTGAAGCAGGATAAATCGGTTGCGATCTTCAGTCTGGAGATGTCCAAGAATCAGCTGATGAACCGTCTCTTTGCGATGCAGTCCCGTGTGGATTCACAGAACTTAAGAAACGGTAATCTGCGGGATGAGGAATGGGCGCGGCTGATCGAGACGGCGGGCCTTTTCGGCGGATCAAAGCTGATCATAGACGACACCCCCGGTATCAGTGTGCGGGAACTGCGGACCAAATGCCGGAAATATAAACTGGAACATGGGCTGGATATCGTGATGATCGACTACCTGCAGCTGATGAGCGGTTCCGGAAAACGCGGAACGGATTCCCGGCAGCAGGAGATTTCTGAGATATCCCGATCACTGAAGGCACTCGCCAGAGAATTGAATGTGCCGGTTGTTGCACTTTCACAGCTTTCGCGTGCAGTTGAGCAGCGTACCGGTGATCACAGGCCGATTCTTTCTGATCTGCGTGAATCCGGTGCAATCGAGCAGGACGCCGATGTCGTTATGTTCCTGTACCGCGATGATTATTATAAAAAGGATTCCGAGATGAAGGGAATCTGTGAGATCATCATCGCAAAACAGAGAAACGGTCCGATTGGTACCGTCAATCTGGTATGGCTGCCGGATTACACGAAGTTTATGAACATTGAGCGGGAGCGTCACGCCGGATAACAGAGAAATCGCGCAGGAATCAAGTGATAATGCACAATTTATGACTTGCATTTTTGGCTAAATTGTCTTATAGTGAACGTCAAAATCAGGTTCATTTTCAAGGCTAAATGGACTTACAGTATTATTATTTTTAAGTAGGAGCATAGTACTATCATGGAGAAGAAATTACGTGTCGGAATTCTTGGTGCAACCGGTATGGTCGGACAGCGTTTTGTGACGCTGATGGACGGACATCCGTGGTTTGAAGTAACTGCAGTCGCAGCAAGCGCGCGCAGTGCGGGTCAGACCTACGAGGAGGCAGTCGGCGGAAGATGGAAAATGGAAACCCCGATGCCGGAATACATTAAAAAGATGCAGGTTATGAACATCAACGAGATCGAGAAGGTCACAGAAAATGTTGATTTTGTATTCTCTGCACTGAACATGTCCAAAGACGAGATCAAAGAGATCGAGATCGCCTATGCCAAGAGTGAGACACCGGTCGTCTCCAATAACAGTGCGCACCGCTGGACACCGGATGTACCGATGGTCATCCCGGAGATCAATGATGAGCACTTTGATATCATTCCGGAGCAGAAGAAGCATCTCGGCACCACACGGGGATTTATCGCGGTAAAGCCGAACTGCTCGATCCAGAGTTACACACCGGTGCTGACCGCGTGGAAGGAATTTGAGCCGTACGAGGTTGTTGTCACAACCTATCAGGCAATTTCCGGCGCGGGCAAAACCTTCGCAGACTGGCCGGAGATGGTTGAAAACATTATTCCGTATATCGGCGGCGAGGAAGAGAAGAGCGAGCAGGAGCCGCTCCGCATCTGGGGACACATTGAGAATGGTGAGATCGTCAAGGCAGCTGAGCCGAAGATCACCTGCCAGTGTATCCGCGTGCCGGTTCTGAACGGTCACACAGCAGCTGTCTTTGTGAAGTTCCGCAAGCAGCCGACCAAAGAACAGCTGATTGAAAAGCTGCTCGCTTTTAAGGGTGTGCCGCAGGAAATGAATCTGCCGAGCGCACCGAAGCAGTTTATTCAGTATCTCGAGGAGGATGACCGTCCGCAGGTTAAGCTCGATGTCGACTATGAGAACGGCATGGGCGTTTCCATCGGACGTCTCCGTGAGGATTCCGTATATGACTGGAAGTTCGTCGGTCTTTCGCACAACACGCTCCGCGGTGCAGCAGGCGGCGCAGTGCTCTGTGCAGAGACACTTGTTGCGAAAAAATACATTACTGCGAAATGAGTTTAAAATCTTTATACATTGCTGAAAAACCCAGCGTCGCACAGGAATTCGGAAAAGCATTGCATGAGAATCTTGTGCGCCGCGACGGGTATCTTGAATCGGAAAACAGCGTGGTGACCTGGTGTGTAGGACATCTGGTCACCATGAGTTATCCGGATAAATATGATGAAAAATACAAGCGGTGGTCATTTGACACACTGCCATTTCTGCCGAAACAATTCAAGTACGAAGTTATTCCGGGTGTAAAAAAACAATTTAATATTGTCAAAGGACTCCTGAATCGCAAGGATGTCGGGATGATTTTTGTGTGCACGGACTCCGGGCGGGAGGGAGAATATATCTACCGTCTGGTGGCACAGATGGCCGGCATCCGTGAGGACACAAAGCCGCAGAAGCGTGTCTGGATCGATTCCCAGACGGAGGAGGAAATCCAGAGAGGAATCCGCGAGGCCAAAGATCTCTCCGCATACGACAATCTCTCAGATGCGGCATATCTGCGGGCCAAGGAAGATTACCTGATGGGCATCAATTTTTCCCGCGCGCTTTCTCTGCGGTACGCCTACACTGTTTCAGATTATCTCGGAAAAAAATACCAGGCAATCTCGGTGGGCCGTGTGATGACCTGCGTGCTGGGTATGGTGGTACGGCGTGAGCGTGAGATCCGTGCGTTCCAGAAGACGCCGTTTTACCGCGTCATGTCGCAGCTGGAACTGCAGCTGCCGGCGGATGGACAGGCTGACGGCGGACAGGGGTCGCATCAGGGATTCCCGTTTGAGGGGGAGTGGCGTGTCTGGGAGGAGAGCCGCTATTATCAGTCTCCGAAATTATATAAGGAAAACGGGTTTCGTGAGCGGAAGGATGCGGAGGCGCTGATCGATGCGTTGCACGGAAGACTGCTGGCGGATACGCAGCCGGGAAATCAGACCGGACCAGCAGGGCAGACAGAGTTTGCTGCCGGTACAGGGAACCAGCCGGGAAGCAGCTCTGACCAGACAGCCGTCGTTGTGAAAATCGAGCGGAAGCAGGAGAAGAAAAACCCGCCGCTTCTGTACAACCTCGCCGAACTGCAGAATGACTGTTCCAGGCGGTTTAAGATCAGCCCGGATCAGACGCTGCAGATTGCCCAGGAATTGTATGAAAAGAAGCTGGTGACGTATCCGCGTACGGATGCCCGTGTGCTCTCTACAGCTATTGCAAAGCAGATTGACCGCAATCTGAAGGGACTGTGCAGGTATCAGCCCACAGGCCAGTATGCGCAGAAGATTCTGCAGGGTGACGCCTGGAAGAAAATCGGTAAAACAAGGTACACCAACGATAAACAGATCACGGATCACTATGCCATCATTCCGACCGGGCAGGGTATGGAACAGCTGCAGCGGATTTCCGAACTTTCGCGCAAAGTGTATGACTGCATCGTGCGCCGTTTTCTTTCGATATTCTATCCACCTGCAGTTTACCGGAAAATCCAGCTCGTCACAGAAGTGGATCACGAGCGGTTCCACAGTTCTTTCCGGATTCTCGAACAGCCGGGATATCTGGAAGTTGCCGGCATGCCCGGAAAACGGCAGAGCGGCAGTCAAAAAGCGGATCACGATGCAGCCGGAGCCGGCGCGAATGCGTCTGAGGCCGGCGGCACAGATGCAGGGAAAAAGGGAGCGGCAGAAGAGACGGAGACAGATATCACGGACGCGGCGTTCCTGGAACAGCTGACGAAACTGAAAAAAGGTGACCGGATCCCGCTGGCAGGATACCGGATCCGCGAGGGCGAGACATCTCCGCCGAAGCGCTACACATCCGGCTCCATGATTCTGGCAATGGAAAATGCCGGACAGCTGATCGAGGATGAGGAACTGCGTGCACAGATCAAGGGCAGCGGCATCGGGACTTCCGCGACAAGGGCTGAAATACTGAAAAAGCTGGTTGCAATCAAATATCTGGCACTGAACAAAAAGACGCAGGTAATCACACCTACACAGATGGGTGAAATGGTATATGATGTGGTTGACGCATCGATCCGGCCGCTGCTCAATCCGGAGCTGACGGCCAGCTGGGAAAAAGGCCTGACATATGTTTCGGAGGGGAGCATCACCTCAGAGGAATACATGCAAAAATTGGAGGCTTTTGTTGCACGGCACACGCAGAATGTGCAGGGACTGCGCAACCAGAGTGCGCTGAAGCAGCGGTTTGATCAGGCGGCGGCATTCTATAAGAGGGGAAGGAAATAATATATGATAAATGAAATGTATGAAAAGCGGGGAATCAGCCCGGAGGTTGTGAATTACGGGGAGCGGATTCTCGCCGGCCTGGCGAAGCGGTTCCGCGAGGTTGACGAGATTGCAGAGTATAATCAGATGAAGGTGCTGGGTGCGATGCAGGACTGCAGAGTTTCTGAAGCATGTCTGTATCCGTCGACGGGATATGGATATAATGATCTTGGAAGGGAGACGCTGGAGGCGGTGTATGCCGCGGCGTTTCACACGGAGGATGCGCTGGTACGCCCGCTGATCGCGTGCGGGACGCATGCCCTGGGTGTGGCGCTTTCCGGAAATCTTCGCCCGGGTGATGAGCTGCTCTGTCCCGCGGGAAAGCCATATGATACACTGGAAGAGGTGATCGGGATCCGCCCGTCGAACGGCTCACTGGCAGAGTACGGGGTCACTTACCGGCAGGTGGATCTGCTGCCGGACGGAAGCTTTGATTATGATGCGATCCGGGCGGCAGTGAATGAACGAACGAAGCTGGCAGCCATCCAGCGGTCTAAGGGTTACCAGACCCGTCCGTCATTCGGCGTGGACGAAATCGGTAAACTGATCCGGTTCCTGAAGGAGATCAAACCGGATCTGATCTGCATGGTCGACAACTGCTACGGTGAATTTACGGAAGTGAAGGAGCCGACAGATGTGGGAGCAGACTTAATTGTGGGGTCTCTGATCAAGAATCCGGGCGGCGGCCTGGCACCGATCGGCGGTTACATTGCCGGAAAGAAGCAGTATGTGGAAAATGCGGCGTACCGCCTGACAACACCGGGACTGGGCAAAGAAGTCGGCGCGACGCTGGGTGTCACACAGCCGTTCTTCCAGGGATTTTTCCTGGCACCGACTGTGGCGGCATCGGCGCTGAAGGGAGCAATGTTTGCGTCCGCAGTTTATGAATCCCTGGGATTTCAATGTGTTCCCGGCGCGGATGAACCGCGGCATGATATCATACAGTCGGTCGTATTCGGCAAAAAAGAAGGTGTCATTGCATTCTGTCAGGGCATTCAGGCAGCGGCACCTGTCGACGCCCACGTTGTACCGGAGCCATGGGCAATGCCGGGCTATGACAGCGAGGTGATCATGGCAGCCGGCGCGTTTGTCCAGGGTTCGTCCATTGAATTATCGGCAGACGGTCCGATCAGGGAGCCGTATGCTGTCTATTTCCAGGGCGGGCTGACCTGGCCGCACGCGAAATTCGGCATCCTCATGAGCCTGCAGAAACTGGTCGACGCGGGACTCGTTCATGAGAAGGCACTTCTGATCTGAATTGTAAGATACGGTCATGAAGATTCAACAGATTCAAATGCAGGTGCTTTGAGACCGCCGGTACTTGCTGAGCAGGGGATCCTGCGAAGCTTATGTACCGCTGCGAGTCGAAAGCAGCGAGAGCGTGCCTGCATTGAATTGTTGAATCTATAATCCAGCATAAGGAGACGGAACTGCATGCAGCGAACTTACATCGCCATCGATCTGAAATCATTCTACGCTTCCGTGGAATGCCGGGAGCGCGGACTGGATCCGCTCACGGCCAATCTGGTCGTGGCAGATGCGTCGCGCACGGAGAAGACGATCTGTCTGGCGGTGTCTCCTGCACTGAAGGCTTACGGGATTCCCGGGCGTGCACGGCTTTTCGAAGTTGTGCAGCGTGTAAAAGAGGTGAACCGGGAGCGGCTGCAGAAGGCGCCCGGCCACACATTTACAGAGAAATCCTCGGATGCAGAGAAACTGGCGGCGGATCCTTCTCTGGAGCTGGACTACATCGCCGCTGTCCCGCGTATGGCTTTTTACATGGAGTACAGTACGCGGATCTACAAAATTTATCTGAAATACATTGCACCGGAAGATATTCATGTTTATTCCATCGATGAAGTATTTATCGATGCGACCAACTATTTGAATACCTACCGGATGACGGCGCATGAGCTTGCCATTACCATGATCCGCGATGTCATGCGGGAAACCGGTATCACGGCGACGGCCGGCATCGGCACCAATCTGTATCTCGCGAAAATCGCCATGGACATCGAATCGAAGCATGTCGAAGCGGACGCAGACGGTGTGCGGATCGCGGAGCTGGATGAGATGTCGTACCGCAGGAAGCTCTGGAATCACAGACCGCTGACTGATTTCTGGCGGGTTGGACGCGGCTACGCGCGCAAACTCGAAGCACACGGGATGTATACGATGGGAGATGTTGCCCGGTGTTCGCTCGGAAAGGAAAATGAATTCCACAGCGAGGAGCTGCTTTACCGGTTATTTGGTGTGAATGCAGAACTTCTGATCGATCACGCCTGGGGATATGAGCCGTGTACCATTGACCTGATTAAACAATACAAACCCGAAAATAATTCGTTTAATGTCGGGCAGGTTCTGATGGAACCGTATGATTATCAGAAGGCCTCGGTTGTCGTGCGGGAAATGGCGGACGCGATGGCACTGGAGCTTGTAGAGAAACGGATGGTCACAGACCAGGTAGTTCTGACGATCAATTATGACCGGCAGAATCTGGAACATCCTGAGATCCGGAAGAAATATAAAGGTCCGGTCATGAAGGACTGGTACGGAAGACCCGCACCAAAACCGGCGCACGGAACAGAAAATCTGAAAACAGCTACATCCTCCGGAGAGGAATTAATGGCAGCGGCAATGCGGATTTATCAGCGAACGGTACATCCGGCACTGCTGATCAGGCGGATCACCCTTGTCGTGAATCACGTCGTTCGTGAGGCGGATTTGCAGGAGGAAAATGGATATGAACAGCTGAATCTCTTTACGGATTATGCTGCTCTGCAAAGTGAGCGGAAGGCGGAAGAAGAGAAGCGCGGGAAAGAACGTCAGCTGCAGGAGGCGATGCTCTCTATCCGGAACCGCTATGGTAAAGATGCTGTTTTGAAAGGACTGAATCTGCAGGAAGGTGCCACCGGACGGGAACGCAGCCGGCAGATCGGCGGCCACAAGGCATGAGCATACAGCGGCAGAGGTATTTACGCATGACAGAGAAAAAGAATGGTAACGATTCTTATGAAGATATTATAAATCTTCCGCGTCCGGTTTCCGGGAAGCATCCGCCAATGCCTTTGGAGAAACGCGCTGCGCAGTTTGCACCGTTTGCGGCTTTGAACGGATATGAAGAAGCCATTGCAGAGACAGCAAGGCGGACGGAAAAAGAAGTCAGCAGTGAGATTATGCATATTCAGGAAGAGTAAAAGGT
>JAFUCM010000199.1 GCA_017459675.1 Eubacterium sp. | reverse complement strand
TAGGAAGATCCGGTGATGAAGGATGCATCGTCACTTGCCAGGAATACACAGAGCTTTCCGATCTCTTCCGGTTCACCCATTCTCTTGAGCGGTGTCTCTGCATTGAACTGATCCAGGTACTCTTCATAGGTAAGACCGAACATCGGTGCTCTTTCGTGCAGGCACTTATCGATCATTTCCGTGTTGATGGTTCCCGGTGCGATAGTGTTTACACGGACGCCGCTTGCTGCAACTTCCAGTGCGAAGGACTGTCCCAGAAGACGGACGCCTGCTTTGGATGCACAGTAGACTGCGTTGAACGCCTCACCAGTCTTGGATGCGCAGGAGTCGATCAGGATCATCGCGCCGCTCTTCTGCTCAACCATCTGCTTGCCGACGTATTTGCAGAACAGGAAGGAGCTCAGGAGGTTGACATCGACAACTCTCTGCCAGTTTTTGATATCCAGGTCGATGATGGAACCGGAGAACAGAATGCCTGCAGCATGCATCATGATGTCGATTCTTCCGAAGACCTCAACAGTCTTGTTGACACATGCAACGACAGTCTCTTCATCTGCCACGTTGCCGACGCAGGTCTCAACCTTGCGGCCGAGTGCTTCGATCTCTTTTGCAGTCCGGGCAAGTCTGTCACCGTTCAGATCCATGAGCATCAGATCTGCACCCTCTTTTGCGAACTCGATTGCGATGCCGCGTCCGATACCCTGTGCTGCGCCTGTTACGATTGCAATTTTGTTTTCCAGTCTCATTGATGAACTCCTTTCATTTGTTTGGTGTACATAATATTTTATTTCTTCAAAAAATAATAAGGTCTCTGGTCAAAATGCTGTTTTCCAAACGGTTCTTCCGCTTCCTTAATCTCGTGTTTACTCCGTTTTTCTTGCATTTTCTGCTATTTTTGTGTTTCTTTGTGTCGCGCTGTTGTTTTGTTTTGATGATTTCATTATACGGGAAAATCAAAAAAACCGTTATGAGAAAATTGTCTCAATAACGGCTTTTTGAAGGGTTCTTTCCAAAAAAATTGTAAATTCTTGCAGACACCACATCACGATTCTTCCCGGAAATGCTTCCGGTAAGCACCAGGCGTCGTCCCGACATATTTCTTAAATGTATTGCTGAAATGACTGTTATCCGTAAATCCGATCTGTTCTCCGATATCCCCGATTGACATCTTTGAATTCATCAGAAGATTCTGCGATTCGCCGATGCGGCGCATCATCACATATTTCATGGGAGAAAACCCTGTCTCTTCTTTAAAAATATGACTGATGGCGAAGCGGCTCACATGAAACGTCTCCTCCAGATCCTCCAGTGTCAGATTCTCCATAAAATGATCATCCAGATAATCGGATACAGACCGGACCAGCACATTGTTCTTCTGCCTGGTCTCCTCATTGACCTGGTTGCGTTTGCGCAGACGGAGCAGAACCATTTCCAGAATCGACTGCGCAAGATGTTCACAGACCGGTGTATAATCATCTCCCTTTCGGAACAGATCATACAGAACATAGTACATGTTCTCTATTTCCTGCCGCTCTTCATTAAAATACAGAACCGGCAACTCACTGCCGCCGGTCAGCGTGTTGCGCGGAAATCCGGGCATCTGAACATTGTCCAGCACACAGCAGTAACTGACCATCTGCTTTGCCTGCGCCGCCAGAGGCTCCCCGTGAAAAACGCCTGTATTGCAGACCACCAGATTGCCCGGCTGCACAACATATTCGTGGCTGCCGACGACATACCCGCCGCCGCCCTCCATGATGTACAGAAGTTCCAGGACATCACTGTGTCTGTGTACCATCTGCGGATGTGAGCGGTGGTAATCTTCATCAACATAATGAAATGTAACAAATTTATTCTGTTCTCTGCCCTTCTTGCCCATATTGCCAATCTTTTCCGTCTATTTCTCTCATATAACTGGTTTCAGACCGGATCTCAGGCACCTGGTCTCTTAAGTAACATGCCGCACAGATCCCGTCAGGAATCCATGCGGCATCTGACATCACGAAAGATTCAGGTGCTTCTTAAGCATAAACGTTGTTCCGAAGAAATACAAGACACTGTAGACAAGATAAATGATCAGCTGCCGGATCTCTGCTGCCAGGAACATATTCCCAAGTGCAATTTCTGTTTGCACAAGATCGGCCGTTTCCGGTGTCATGTACTGTTCACTGGATCCGATCAGTTCCCGGATTGGTCCGATCTGGAAAACGGATGTCAGAATCATTTCCAGAATCATCAGGCAGACAAATGCCGCAAATGCCGCTGCGATTTTATGCCGGTTTGCAATGTTTCCAACTGACAGACAGAAATAAACCATCAGAATGAAGCATACGATTTCTACAATGATAAGAACGACTGTCAGTACAGTGTTCAGGTTGAACAGTTTCATCAGAGACTGCAATTCTTCCCAGAGCTCCACCGCACCCCGCGAACGGACCAGGCCGGCCGCCAGCATCATCACCAGCCCGGAAATACCTGCTGCAATCACGGATAATATCGTCCAGAACAAAGCCGAAAGCACTTTCGATATCACAAGCATCCAGGTCGGCACAGGCAGCGTATGCATCAGATAACCCTCACCGGAGAGAAGATTCCGGTAAAATCTGGATATGATTATTGCAGCCGTCATCACAAACATTGCGATAATCAGGAAGACGTAAATAATCATCAGGATGGCAATCGCTGTGTCAAAAGGGCCGCTGTAAATATATTCCGTTGTTCCGGCCGCCTCCGCCGCCTTCTGTGCTGCATGCAGCTTCGCAAGATTCGCCCGGTTTGCAAATCCGACCACTGTGCCGCAGATAATGACAGCCAGATACATAATGCCCAGAAGCCGCACCGTTGATTTCCATTCATATTTGAATAATTTGCCTAACATCTGAACACCTCCCTGAACAGCGCATCCACAGATTTTCCGTGCTGTGCGCGGATGTTGTCCACCGTATCATGCAGCACCACATGTCCTTCCTGCAGGAAAATCACTTCATCCAGTACCCGCTCAATATCTGCGATCAGGTGTGTGGACAGCATCACCAGCGCATCTTCCGAATAATTATTAATGATCGTTTCTAAAATATAATCCCGCGCTGCCGGGTCCACGCCGCCGATCGGTTCATCCAGAAAGTACACCTTTGCCTCGCGGCTCATCGCCAGAATCAGCTGCACCTTTTCTTTATTGCCCTTCGAGAGCGTCTTGAGCTTTGCATTCCCGTCAAGGCCCAGTGAAGCCAGCATCGTCATTGCCTTCTCCATATTGAAGTCTGCATAAAAATCCCGGAACATCTCCAGAAGTGCACTGACATTCATCCACGGAAACAGATACTCAGCATCCGGCAGATAAGAAACAATTGCCTTCGTCTCCGGCCCCGGCTTGTTTCCGTCAATCAGAATTTCACCGGATGTCGGCTGCAGCAGTCCGTTTGCAAGCTTCAGCAGCGTCGTCTTTCCGCTGCCGTTCGGTCCCAGCAGTCCGACAATCCGTCCGGAGTCCAGCGAGAAGCTGACATCGTCCAGAGCCCGTACACCTTTCCCGTACTGTTTCGTAAGATTCTGACATACGATCAGATCACGCATCCGTATCACCTGCCTTTGTTTCTTTAATTTCACCTAAGATCTGTAAGATTTCCTCCTTGTCGAATCCCAGCTCCTGCATCTGCCGAATGAACTGCTCAGAAGCTTTTCTCGCAATATCCCTCCGCATCTGTCTGATCCTTTCCGCATCCTCCGTCACAAAACGCCCGCTTGTCCGGACCGAGTAAACCAGCCCGCCGCGCTCCAGTTCCGCGAATGCTTTCTGCATCGTATTCGGGTTGACACCTGCCTCATTCGCCAGTTCCCTGACCGGCGCCAGCCGGCTCCCCGGCGGGTAGCGTCCGGTCATAATCCTTCGTTCAATCTCTTCTACAATCTGCAGATAAATCGAACGTGTGTTATCCAATTCCCATGCCATTGGATTCCTCCTTCCTGCATGAATTACTTGCTGCCTTTATAACTTTGTATCATTGTATTGTTGTATTATCTGATTAATACAATAGAACAAGACTACTGATTTGTCAACAGTGATTTATAAATCAATGAAAAAAAGTCGGATGATAAAAAAAGGACTGCTGTTCCGGCCTTGAAATAGTCGGTTCAGCATTCCTTTTCGAAGATTTAGGAAATTATAATTTTGAGGATTCTTTATTTTGTGGGGATTCGAGGCTCTAAGTGCGTTTTTCTCCATTCATGCAAGCACAATTTCGGAAACCGCACTTTGGACTGGTGAATCACTTTATCATTTCACGCAAACAATCAAATTTCATGCAAAAAATCAAGCATCCTGCGGCAGGCCTCTTCAAATGCCTGTCCTTTGAAGCCATGTCTGCCGCCGCATATTTTATAGAAGCGGCAATCCGGAATGATGTTCACAGCTTATTCTGAAACAGAAATATCAACAACATCGTCTTTGTCTCCGTGCAGGATTAATACCGGTCTGGTATATTCCGCCAATTCTCCGTACACATCAAAATCCCAGATATCATCCGCATATCTTTTTCCCAGCATAATCCAGCCATTGAACAGATCAAATATTTCCGGAATCTGTTCCCTGCTATGAAAAAGACCGTGCATACGCTCCGGCAGATCCAGCGGCGGATATAAAAGGATCAGACCTGCGATTCCAAGGTTACCCTGAAGCTGTCTGTCCCCCTGAAGCTGTCTAGCCCCCTGAAACTGTCTGTCCCCTTGAAGCTGTCTGTCCCGGCAGGCTGTCAGAGCTGAAGATACCGCTCCCTGGCTTCCGCCGGCCAGAAAGATCTTCCCCGGATCAACAAACTCCCAGGTTTTTGCCGCTGCTGCCACAGCTGTCAGATCTTCGATCCAGGTAACCAGGGACGCATCTGTCGTTTCCCCGCTGCTGCGCCGCGGACGGACTATTTCACCCTTCCAGTTACAGAAAACAGTTCCGCCGCAATAATCAAATGTATAAACTGCATAACCGGATGCCGCCAGTCGTTCTGCGTATGGAACACCCGCTTCATAATTCTTTCCCAGTTCATGCGAAAAGATCACAAGCGGATATCGGCCGCCGTCCGGAATATAGGCTTTGCCATAAATACGATAATTTTCCGGTGCCGCAGAACCGCTCGTCCGCGTCCTGCTGCACCAGATTTCTTTGATGTCAAATGTCTTTGTCATATCAACTGCTTCTGCTTATTTATTTCTGATCTGTTGACGATTCGTCTGGTTTCGGTTCGTCTGCTTCCAGTTCGTCTGTTTCCAGTTCGTCTGTTTTTGTTACGTCTGCCGCCTGACCTCCGGCTCCCGCCTCGACTGCTTTCGATACACCTGGTGGCTGATCAACGACTGCTGCCTCGTCTGCTTTCGACACTTCTGTCGGCTGATCAACGACTGCTGCCTGTCCTTCTTCTTTATTTTTATAATGGATCACATTATCCAGAAATTTTCGGTAAGCTGCTCCTTTTCCATTACTGAACCGCTTTTTGGCGATCTCTGTACCGCCGATCGCAGACGCCGCTGCCGCCAGAACCGTAATGACCAGTTTTCTTTTCCATCTCATCGTTTTTCACGCTCCATTTATCCAGAATCTTTTAGTGAACCCACCGTCTGGCGCTCTGCACATCGGAGGCGGGTACTCGTCTACTGTGTTCAACGCATCTTAAGATTGATATAAAATCCGGTCAAATCCCAGATCATACGCCCGCACCTGCATTCCGTGACGATCCACTTCTTCGTATGGAACAGACGCTCCGGAAAGAATTGCCCGGGCACCTTCGATTAATTTCACGATCATTTTCTTTGAGACCGGCATGTCCGCATGTGACGGATAAATCATATCAAATTTCTCTCCGTATTCCTGCAAATGCTGAAGTCCCAGGATATATGCCTCCAGATCCCGGTGCACGCCAAACATATAAATCTCGCCGTTCTCCTGTACCGGATCGCCGCCGTACAGGCATCTTCCTGCCAGATCCAACACGGTAATGCTGCCCGGCGTATGTCCCGGAACATGAATGATCTCCAGCACGCGTCCGCCAAGATCAATCTGCGTTCCTTCATAAACCGGTTTCAGCGTTCCATTCCCATGATGCAGGTTATGATAAACAATCGCCTCCGACGGATGCATATAAAATTCATCAAAAGCACTGTTTACCGCGATGTGATCCGGATCCGCGTGCGTATTCAGCAGCATCAGCGGCAGATCTGTAACTTCCCGCGCAATCTGTCTTACATCAAGTCCGCTGATGCCGGAATCGATCAAGAGCGCCCGCTCATCTCCTGTCAGAATAAAGAATCGCACATTCTGATCCTGCACCGCCCATGTATTTGAAGATATCTGTGTCATCTGATAATTCATCTGTTTCATCCCCCTCGTTATTCTTAACATCCATCTCACCAGATACTTCTGAATTATAGAAGTTGCGGGGTTTCCCTATTTATTGATTTCACTATAATTAGTTCGCAACAACCTGTCAAATGGCATATCGATCCGCTGACACATCAATCCGCCGGCATATCGATCCGCTCTACTGCTACAGAACCTCTCACATCTTTTCTATAAAAAGTAATGACGGATTACATTATTTATCGTTTTCTGATTTAATGGAAGTTTATATGTTTCTATTGTCAGGATCAACTTTTCTCCGGGAAAAATACCCATACGCTCGTAAGATTGAATTTTCATAAAAGCATGATTACGATACTCTGTGTCATCCATCATTCCCAGATGTTCCCAGTAGAATTCCTTTCTGTCTGAAGCCCGAAGAATTGTGAAGTCGGGATAGACAATTCTGGAGTTCAGGCGGAGCGGACACTCATACCGATAAGGAATACCATGGCGGTACAGGGAATTCGCAATAAGTACTTCTGATTTTGAACGAACTTTTTCTTCCTTACTGGTAAAATGTACCTTGCTTCCTTCATAAAATTCTTTTGGCGTAAAATCAGCGGCCAGCCATTCATCAATAAAGAGTTCATCAGGTACATCTACCGCTTTAAGCAGCTTCTGTCTCTCGGGATTTTCAGTCCAAAACACTTTTTTCAAAGCATCCGGATCATAATGATTAAGAAATCGTTCAATACAATTAATTTGCTGCTCTGCTGAAGAAATGATTCTCTTGTCATACATCTTCTGAATTAGAGCAATTGCTTTTGGACGCTCTGCAGACGGTAGGTATTTCAATTTTTTCTCCTGCGGACTGCTGCGAAAATAAAACTGAACCCCTTTCTTATGCTTTTTGACTTGCACACTTCCCTCTGGTGCTTGTTCAATTCTTCTTTCTGCCTCTTCTAAACGTTTTTCAAGATTGTCTCTTTCTTTCCGAAGAAGTCTTATGACCTGATTCCCTGGTTTTGTATTTGAACGCATGGTCGCTTCATTGGCATTTTGCATCCTCTGCTCCTCCACTGCTTATCATTCTCATCTGTACTTGTTATTATCTTCAGACCCACTATTACTGCATTTCACGCTTTCGCGCCGCCCCTGGCGGCTCTCCCTGGCCCTGCGGGGCCACGCGTCTTGCTTTTCTCTGCTTTCACGCCGCCCCTGGCTGCTCTCTCCGGCCTTCCGGGGCCACGCGTCTTGCTCTTTTCTGCTTTCGCGCCGCCCCCGGCGGTTCTCTCCGGCTCCGCGGGGCCCCGCCATCTGCTCTTTTCTGCTTTCGCGCCGCCCCCCGGCGGCTCTCCCTGGCCCTGCGGGGCCACGCGTCTTGCTTTTTTCTGCTTTCCCGCCGCCCCCGGCGGCTCTCCCTGGCCCTGCGGGGCCACGCGTCTTGCTTTTTCCTGCTTTCGCGCCGCCC
>JAFUCM010000198.1 GCA_017459675.1 Eubacterium sp. | reverse complement strand
ATTGCTGGAAGTTCTGGGATTAAAGGAGCATGCGGGAAAACTTCCGAACCAGCTTTCCGGCGGACAGCAGCAGCGCACCTCCATCGGGCGCGCGATTGTCAAAAATCCGGATATTCTGTTGTGCGATGAGCCGACAGGCGCACTGGATTACAAGACGTCCAAGGAGATACTGAAGCTGATTGAGACCGTCAACCAGACCTATGGAAATACAGTGATCATGGTGACACACAACGCCGAAATACGGCATATGGCAGACAGGATTGTGCTGCTGCATGACGGAATGCTTCGCGACAATGCATTAAATTCAAAGAAGGTTCCGGTTGAAGAACTGGAGTGGTAAATGTGATAAAATGTTGCAATTTCACATTCCATCGCAGACACGCTCGCGCTTGCTCAGATTCACAGCGGTGCTAAACTCCCGCTTTGCGGATCGTCAAGCACCGGTGATCTTCGGACAGTCTGCGATCGGAATTGTGAAATTGCAGCTTGTAAGAGGGGAGGAACAGGCGGTGAGAAATCCGCTTCGAAAACGTTATTTACGGGAACTTCGGGCAGATCTTGGAAAATATCTGGTTATTTTTCTGCTTATGATTTTGTCGATTGCAGAGATTTCAGGCTTTCTGGTCTGTGACGAAAGCATGATTGCTGCCTATCATGAGAGCTTTATAAAATACAACGTCGAAGACGGCAATTTTACCGTGGAAGCAGAATTGAAAGACCGGCAGATTTCTGCGATTGAAGAGGCCGGCGTATCCGTATATCCGCTGTTTTTTACGGACCGCCCGCTGACAAACGGGACGACGATGCGCATATTTCCTATGCGCGATGTGGTGGATCTGCCCTGTCTGATGGAAGGAGCGCTGCCGGAGGCTGCCGATGAAATAGCAATTGACCGGATGTACGCTGATAATAACGGCCTGAAGATCGGAGATACGTTATCGCTGTCGTCCGGAAAGGATTTCAGGATTTCCGGACTTGTCGCGCTGTCTGATTACAGTGCGCTCTTTGAAAACAACAACGATACGATGTTTGACGCAAAACAGTTTGGCGTATCTGTGATTTCGGAAGAGGCGTTTCAGGCCTTCGACAGAGATCTTCTGACCTGGCGTTATGCCTGGAAATACGACGAGCCTCCGGCAGATGAGACAGAGGAAAATACGCGTGCGGAGGAGTTCGTAAAAACGCTTACGAAGACTGCTGATCTGACAGGATTTCTTCCGCGCTACCAGAACCAGGCAATCATGTTTACCGGAGAGGATATGGGATCCGACCGCGCAATGATGACAGTGTTTCTCTATATTGTGATTGTTATTATTGCATTTGTTTTTGCGGTAACGATCAGCAATACGATTGTAAGTGAGGCAGCCGTGATCGGTACATTGCGTGCTACGGGTTTTACACGCAGAGAACTGATCCGGCACTATATGACCCTGCCGGTGATTGTCACGCTGATTTCTGCAGCAGTCGGAAATGTTTTCGGCTACACTGTCATGAAAAACATCAATGACGCTCTGTACTATGGGAGTTACTCACTGCCGACCTACGTTACCCGGTGGAGTGCGGCTGCTTTTCTGGAAACGACAGTGATTCCGCTGATCCTGATGGCAGTCATTACCTGGTGGGTTCTGCACAGACGGCTGAAATTATCGCCGCTGCAGTTTTTGCGGCGCGATCTGCGGAGGAGCAGAAACAGACGCGCATTTCCATTAAGTAAGAGGATTCCGTTCTTTTCACGGTTCCGTCTGCGGATTGCCGCACAAAACAGGAACAATTATATCGTTCTGGCCATTGGAATATTATTCGCAAATTTTCTGCTTCTTTTTGGGCTGATGTTTCCAAACGTTCTGCACAATTATATGGATGCACTGCCAAATAATATGTTCTGCAAGTATCAGTACGTACTGCAGCTGCCGGCCGGTGCGGTGAATGAGGACAGAAAAATAGAAAGCCTTCTGAATATGATGCTTTTCCAGCGGGCTGTGGAGACGGAGAATCCCGACGCGGAAAAATTCACTGCATATTCCCTGCGGACAGTTGCGGACGACAGACACCCGTTTAAAGAAGAAGAACTGCTTGTCTACGGCGTAGAAGAAACGAGCCGCTATATCAGTCAGGAAATTCATCCCGGAGAAGTTTATGTGTCCAGAGCTTACGCGGAAAAGTGGATGCTGGATGCGGGGAGTACTATCACGCTGAAAGAACCCTATGAAGACAAAACGTATACCTTTGAAGTGAACGGCATCTATCCCTATGATGGCGCACTTGCGGTCTTCATGGAGCGGGAAGATATGAATACAGCTTTTGATCTCGGGTCCGGCACATTCAGCGGCTATTTTTCGGAGACGGAAATAACAGATGTCGATGAGAAATACATCGGACAGAGAATTGATTTCGAGGCACTTTCTAAAGTGTCCCGCCAGCTGCTGATTTCAATGGGAAGCATGATGAATATTGTGGATGTCTTCGCAGTTATCATGTTTATGATTCTGATTTATCTGATGTCAAAAATGATCATTGAAAAGAATGCGGCATCAATTTCTATGACAAAGATTCTCGGCTACCGGACAGGCGAAATCGCCCGATTGTACGTAATGGTGACAAGTATTCTGGTTGTTTTATTGCTGGCGGCCACCATACCTTTGGAATCAATCGCACTGCAATGGGTGTTCCGCATGATGCTGCGTACAGAGATGACCGGGTGGATTCCGTTTGTAATCAGCGGATCCGTCTACCGGAATGCGCTGCTGATCGGAATCGGGACTTATGTGGCGGTTGCACTGCTTGAATACCGGAGAATCGGAAAAGTTCCAATGGATGAGGCTTTGAAAAATGTAGAGTAGGCGGCAGTCCGCGGAAATAGAATTGATGTCTCAGACGCAGGTGCGGAGCGTGCTGCGGAAAGATACCGGGTGCACGAAGTGTGCTGCGGAAAGATACCGGGTGCGATGGTTGAAGAAAAACTGGGCGCGGGTGCGTTGAGAAAAGTTGCCGTAAAGGAAATAAAGAAACGGAGCCTGAAAAGATGAGGAAGAAGATAAGAAGAATCGGAATATTCGCCCTGACTGCAGTGCTGAGTTTTCTGGCTGTGGCCTGCGCTGCGTCAAATAAAAACGGAGCCTATGATGCAGGCGTGACGGGGTCCGGCGGGACAGCTTCGTCTGCCGGTACAGATCAGACAGCCGGCGGGAAAGAATCAACTGCCGGTGTGGATGAGGAATCCGGCGGAGCGGCTTCGGGCGCAGGGGAGATCGCGGATGGAAACCTGCCGGGCGGAGAAGGAACGATATCAGAAACGTCATCCGGAACCGCAGAAAAAACAGGGAATGCATCAGAACAGCGGGAAGAAAAAGAAACAGAGCAGACGATTACGATTAAAGCGGATCCGGCAGGCGCTGTTCGAAGCGCGTCTTTGCGTACCTCCGGTGATGATATGGCAGAAGAGCTTGACGCTACGCAGCT
>JAFUCM010000197.1 GCA_017459675.1 Eubacterium sp. | reverse complement strand
GTGTAAGCGCCTGTAACAGGATGCCTTTTCTAAAGCAGCGAATTCTATCTGAGCTGCGTAGAAAATGGCATCCTGCGAAACAGGCGCGTACTCGACAAACCCCGATTTACTTCATCTGTTCCAGCACCCGCACCACATACCGATACATACGTGCCGCCGATGAGACCGACAGCCTCTCTTCTGTCGTATGAATATCCAGCATATCCGGTCCGATCGATACGGCGTCGAGACCCGGAAGTTTATCGGCGAGCAGGCCGCATTCCACGCCTGCGTGAATCACCGTGATCTCCGGCTTTCTGCCGAATACTTCTTCGTAGACGGGCATCATCAGCGCGCGCAGTTCGGAATCTTTCCGGTATTCCCAGGCCGGATATTCTCCCTGCCGCGACGTGCATGCACCGAAGGATTCTGCCGTGCGGGCGACGTTCTGCGCCAGTTTTTCATAGGATTCCGCCACAGAGCTGCGCAGGCTGTAATGCAGCCGGACGACGCTGTCTGTAACTGCGTTGCCGGAACCCGCCCTGTCTGCATCTGCGCTGCCGGCGTCTGCTTTACCAGCGTCTGCCTGGTCTGTATCTACATTTTCGAAATTTGTATGCTCTGCCGGTTCCGTAATGGCAATTCCGAGATTCAGCGAGGTTTCAACGAGGTCCGGGATGTCCGCGCTCATTGCCTGCACGCCGTTTGGCAGCGTGAGGATCATCTTCAGGAGTTTCTCTGCCGTATGTGCTTTGAATACCCGGATCTGCTCCTTTTTGCAGTCCGCGGCACCGGCATTTCCGGGCACGTCAACGGCACCCGCATTTCCGGACACGGCGGCCGACACCGTGACAGCAAGTCCCGGATCTGTCTTCCCGTATTTCTCCCGGAACTTCGCGGCAGCCTTTGTGCATGCTTCCTGAATCTGTTCCGCGCCTGTGCCGCTGACAGCGATCCCGGCGGATGCCTCGCGCGGAATTGCATTGTCTTTGTTTCCGCCGCCAAATCCGGTCAGACGGATGTTCTCTGCGCCGTACTGCTCCATTAATTCATGCAGCGTCTCTGCCAGCAGAATGACTGCATTTGCCCGGCCTTTATTAATTTCCGTACCGGAATGGCCGCCTGTCAGGCCAGTGACGCTGACCGTCATGAGGATCTGCCCCTCTGCCGCTGCCGTTTCATAACAGACCGGCAGCGTCACGATTGTCCGTCCGCCGCCGGCGCAGCCGCACATCATTTCCTTTTCTGCCTCCGAATCCAGGTTGATCATGCGTCTGCCGCGCAGCATAGAGACATCAATCCCGGATGCCCCTTCCATACCTGTCTCTTCTGAAACAGTACAGACAAATTCGATGCGCGGATGCTGCAGGGACGAAGATGCAAGGATCGCAAGCGCATACGCAATCGCAATACCGTCATCGCCGCCGAGTGTCGTTCCCTCAGCGGACAGATAATCTCCGTCTATACGGAGTTTCAGCCCCTCTTTTTCCATATCGATCTGGCAGTCCGGCTCCTTCTCACATACCATATCCATATGGCCCTGAAGAATCACAGGCGGCACATTCTCGTAACCGGATGTTGCTTCTTTGATGATAATAACGTTATGCAGCCGGTCCTGGTAATGTTCCAGATTGTGCTGTCGGGCAAAGCGGACCAGATAATCACTGATTGCCTGCTCGCTGCCGGACGGGCGCGGAATGTCCGCGATTTCGGCAAAATAATGAAATACTTCCACGGGTTCCAGCTGCTCAAGATGATTGCATGACATAGAAATACTCCCTCTAAATTGAATTGATCAGTTGTTATTTAATTTTCCAGAAATAATACTTCCGCCAGCGGAATATCCTCCGGCGTGGTGATTTTAATATTCTGATAGGTTGCCTCTACCAGGCGCACTTTTGTGCCCGTCATGTATTCGGCAACCATCGCGTCATCTGTAATCGTAATCCCGCGCGCCCGGATCTCATCAAGCTGTGCCATCAGTTTCCGGTGCGCATCGCGGATCAGTTCAAATGTAAAGACCTGCGGTGTCTGCACGATCCATACATCACGCCGGTTCGGCGTGACCGAGACAAATCCGTCTGCATCTGCTATTTTCACGGTGTCCTTTGACGGCATGCCGGCCACACAGGCGCCGTCCCTGCAGACCGCGTCATAGAGCCGCTGCAGCGTCCCGTGATCCAGAAACGGCCGCGCACAGTCGTGGATAAATACGTAGTCGCAGTCCCACTGCACCGCCTCAAGACCCAGATACACAGAGTGGAACCGCTCCATTCCGCCCGTTACAACCGCGCGCAGTTTGCCGCCTTCTGTCGTGTGTTTGATTCCATACTCTTCCAGAAGTTTCCGGAGCATTGCTTCATCTCCGGCCGGAGCTGTGACAATGATGTCCGTAATCAGCGGATTCTCCGCCATGGTCCGCACGGAATGCAGCAGCAGCGGTTCACCGCCGATTTCCAGATACTGTTTTCTGACATCACCGCCGATCCGCAGACCCTTCCCGGCTGCGAGCATGATTGCCGTGCAGCGCTTTCCTTTATTTTGCGGGGACTGTTGCATCATACTTTTATCTCCATTCCCAGTGTTACTGAATACAAATACATCTCTTTTACGTGAATGTCAAGAATCTGTTCGAGTGCGCGCTTATAATACAGCAGCTGAATGCGGTACTTCTCCGCAAGATCCCGGCCGTCCCTGTATTTGACCCGGTCCGTCTTGTAATCGACAATCACATACTCGCCGTCTTCTTCAAAATATGCATCGATCACGCCCTGAATCAGAATCGGTTCT
Organism: Eubacterium sp.; assembly: GCA_017459675.1. Lineage (GTDB taxonomy): Bacteria > Bacillota > Clostridia > Lachnospirales > Lachnospiraceae > CADBRN01. The sequence continues at coordinate 10,711 of JAFUCM010000197.1, read as the reverse complement.
GATGTTCCATATTCTCTGCTGATTGTATCCGCCGGAATATCAATGACAAATGGCTGTTCCCGCACCAGCGTGCCTGCCGCTGCCGCTTTCTGCATCCGGATCCCGACCGGGCTCTTAAGGAACTGCATCAGATCCTCTGTTTCCACAACCTCTGCCTCTTCCGCAGTCAGCCGCCCGTCCGCAGTCATTTCTTCGATTTGATGCTGCAGATCATTTTCTCCGGAAATTTGCGGAAGGTCGAGCGCCGCCAGAATCTGATGGTAAATTGTTCCGCGGGCCGCGCCGGTATAGCGTTCTTCCCGGGCAGGCTGTGCTTCCCCGGTTGCGGGCTGCGTATGCTCCTGCGCCGCTTCGGCCATTTCCGCCTGTCGGATAAAATCAGGGATCAGCGGAACCACCGGCACTTCCCGGTAGAGTTCCAGACCCTTCTCCTCCATCTGTTCTTCGATCGAACGTTTCTTGATCTCTGAGACGGAGAGTTTTGCCGGCAGTCCAGCCAGTTCGGCAAACGGATAACGAAAAGCTGCCTTTGTCTCCAGGAAGGCAAACAGATCCGGATCCATAGATTCAGTCCGGACTGCAGACCGGGATTCGCCCTCTGACTGGCTGACATTCCCGGGCCGGCACCCATTTATAACCAGCTCCCGCAGTTCCGTCAGGCGCGAAGAGGTTCTGCAGTCTGCTTCCATTTCCTCCAGACCAATCTCCGCAGGCTCTATCACGCTGACATCAACCGGCGTTTCCGGAGAAAGCGCCATCAGAATCCAGTCCAGATAGCTTCCGGCACTGCTGCGCTCCATATAAGATAAGGTTCTGTCCCTGAAAACAGCCGGCACATCCTCCGGACTGCTGACGGTCGACGTCAGAATCAGCTTTTCTTTCGCGCGCGTCAGCGCAACATAGAGAACGCGGAGTTCTTCACCGAGCAGATCCCTGCGGTTCATATTGCGGATCGATCTATGAAGCAATGATGACCGTTTAGTCCTTGTTTCCAGATCAACTGCGTCGGTGCCGATGCCGAAGCGGGCATGCAGCAGCACTGCATGATTCAGATCTCTCTGATTGAACCCGCCTGCCAGTCCCGTGAGGAATACAATCGGAAATTCCAGTCCTTTGCTCTTATGAATCGTCATGATCCGGACTGTATTTTCCCCTTCTCCGAACAGGTTGACTTCTCCATAATCAACATCATAGGAACCCATCTGTTCAATATAGCGGATAAACTGAAAGAGGCCGTGATAACTGGTCTGTTCATAATTGACTGCTGTCTCGACAAGCATCTTCAGGTTGGCGGCACGCTGTTCGCCGGCCGGCATTGCGGCCGCAAATAATCCGTATCCGGTCCGGTCCAGAACCTCCTGAACGATCTCGTGAATCGTCGTGTACGGCACCTTTTCCCGGATCTGTTCATAGAGCTGCAGAAAACCGGCGAGTTTTTCCCGCAGCGGGCTGCTTCCGATTTCTGCCGGGTCTTCATTGACTGCGCCGCCCACGTTTCCTGCAAACCGCACGGCGGCCTCATAGACCGGTCCCTCCGGATATGCCGCGCGAAGAATTGCCAGCTCCTCATCCGTACAGCCGCACATCGGCGAGCGCAAAACAGCAGCAAACGGAATATCCTGCAGAGGATTTTCCAGAATCCGGAGATAATTCAGCACAAGCACCACTTCCGTCGCGGAAAAATAGCCTTTCCGCGAAGTTGCATATGCGGGGATGCCGGCACTCTGCAGAACACGGACATACACGGCAGCCGAAGTCGAAGCCGCCCGCTGCAGAATCACAATATCCCGGTATTCCACCGGCCGCAGTTTTCCCGTGGCCCGGTCGCAGACTTTCCCGCTCCGGATCAGTTTCCGGATCCTTCCCGCAACCAGCATGGCCTCCGCTTCCATCATCGTCTCCCTGCTGCGGTCATCGTCAAATTCCGGCGCCTCCTTATTCAGAAGCAGGAGTTCTGTGCGATACGGATCTTCATCTCCAGACCCATCATCCTCCTCCGGAAATGCCGCTCCCCGGTACAGCGCCGCATCTGCATCGTAGCGGATGCCGCCCAGATCCGGCCACATAAACTTCTCAAAAACCGCGTTGGCAAAATCCAGTACCTGCGGACGGCTCCGGAAGTTTTTGCCAAGCGTAATCCGGCAGGAGACAGGGGACGGTTCTCTGTCTCCTGTCTCCTCAAGCGGCGGATAGGAAGCGTATTTCTCCAGGAACAGTTCCGGGCGCGCCATGCGGAAACCGTAGATCGACTGTTTCATGTCGCCGACCATGAACCGGTTGTGCCGCCCTTCCATCTCGCCGGACACTGCCGCGAGCAGCGTCTCCTGCAGCAGATTGCTGTCCTGGTATTCATCTATCATGATCTCGGCAAACTGTTCGGATAATTCCTTCGCAACCTCTGTGCGGTGCCAGCCGTCTTCCCGCTTTTCGGTCAGGATCCGGAGCGCGTAGTGCTCCAGATCGGTAAAATCCACGATATTCCGGGCGCGCTTTTTTTCAGAAAAACGCACTTCGAAAGCTGCCGCAAGACGCGTCAGCTCCCCGATCATCGGGCGGATTTTCTGAAGATCCGCAATGATTTCTTCAATCGAGTCGGCGAACTGCTTCTCCTTCATGTCTTTCAGCATTTTCTGGAGCTGTTTCCGCCCGGCAATAAATTGCTCCACAAGTTCCGGATCCGGTTCTGCATCTGTCTTCTTTTTTCGCGCACGCGTCGCAAATTTCATCTCCGCAAATGCCTGCTGCAGCTCCGCATAGGTGCTGCACGCCGCCAGGGCATCCACAACTTCGAGATCTGCCTCCGCTGTCGGAATGAAATAGGCAGGGCCGCTGGAGGCAGCTGCAATACGCCGGCTCTCTTCAGCCGCCTGCCGGACACCTGCGAGGATCCGCTCTGCCTCGGCGAGCGTCTCCTGCATCCAGTCCGTCTCCAGCAGCTGCTCCTCTGTCTGCGCGCTGACTGCATTGGTGCAGGCATCCAGCCACGCCTGCGGATCCGGATTTGCCATCGCATAATCGCTGACCCGCTGGATAATCTCCTCCAGCTTCTGGTCATTTTTGCCGGGCGCAAATGTCTCGGTAAATGCCAGAAACTCCGGCGCGGCATTCTGGTATTCTTCCTCGAGAAGTTCCTTGACCGCCGTGCCGCGCACTTCCTTCAGTTCCCCCTCTTCAGCAATCCGGTAGGCAGGGTCCAGATCTGTCCTGAAGAAATAATTCTGAATGACATAGGTGCAGAATCCGTGAATCGTACTGATCTTCGCATTGTGCAGAAGCACACTCTGCCGCTGCAAATGCTCATTTTCCGGATCTGACTGCAGCCGCTCCTCAATTGCACTGCTGATCCGGTCCCGCATCTCCCCGGCCGCGGCGCGTGTAAATGTCACGACAAGCAGCCGGTCGATGTCGACCGGATGATCCGCATCCGTTATCAGCGCGAGAATCCGCGCCACAAGGACTGCCGTCTTGCCCGATCCGGCAGCGGCAGACACAAGTATGTCCCGGTCACGTGTATTGATTACCTGTTCCTGTTCTCTGGTCCAAGTCACGCCCATCTGTTATTCCTTCTTCTCATCAGTCATTTTGCCGGCGCTCCAGCCGTCATTTCCGAACGCCACATCTGTCATTTTCCCGGCACCTCATCTGACATTTTTCCCGACACCTCATCTGACATTTTTCCCGGCACCTCTTCCGCCATTTTTGCCAGCGCCTCATCTGCTGTCATTGTTTTCAGCCGGCGGAAGCGATAGCCGGGAATCCGCTCATCAAACCCGCATACGGGCCGGTACGGACACCATTCGCACGCCTTCTTCGTACCGAGCAGATACGGCGAAACTTTCGTCCCGCCGGCCATAATCTGTTCGCCGATCGCGCGGATTTTTCCTGTTGTAAACTCCTGTATGTCAGAAAACTGCGCAGCCGCGGCTACGTGAGACCGACTGTCGAGGGTTCCGTCCTTCTTTCTGGAAACATGGATGACTTCCGCCGTGCCGGGCGCAGCCGTCGTTGCATCCAGCAGTTTCAGAATGTCATCTTCGTTCCTGGAGATCCCGTCCATGCGCAGTTGTTTCAAAAACGCTTTTCTGACCGCATCCGGATCATCTGCATCCGCCTCAATCAGCGGATCGCTGATATTGTAATAATAGATTCCGGCCGGCTCTGCACCGCTCATCTCCTGCGCGGCATTCATATAAAGCGGCAGCTGAATCTGCAGTCCATAGTATAATTCTGCGAGATCCAGCGATGTCGTCCCTGTTTTGTAGTCGATGATGCGGACGTATTTTTTTCCGTCCTGCTCACACAGATCAATCCTGTCGATTTTCCCGCGCAGGCGGAGCTTTGTATCACCGGAAAGATTGATCTGCATCGTCGGCTGATCAGCCATCTGGAAGCCGGCCTCTGCATCCGCCGGGACAAAGCTGCTGCGTCTGAGCTGTTCCTGCAGCGCCCAGACAGTCCGCTGGAGAATGTGCCGGATTCGAGTGATCTGGTACTGGCTTCGCACCGTGCTCTGCAGAATGGTATTTCCATAGTCGCCTGTCAGCTGATACAGCGCGCGGTCCGCCATCTCTTCGCGCACCTGATCCGGCAGTTCTGCCCAGTTCAGATGCTGTGCCTGCAGATCTTTTGCAAACAGCTCCAGGGCTCCGTGCAGAATTGTACCCATATCCGCCGGTGTAAATTCATATTCCTCCCGCTCATCCAGACGCAAACCATACCGCGCAAACTGCGAAAATGCACAGGCGGCATACCGCTCCAGTCTCGTCGCAGAATTTACCAGCGCCGCGCCGTACAGCGCACGGGCTGTTCCGGGCGTGATCCCCTCTTCCGGCCGATGCATGCCGGCAGCCGCCAGAAGGTGGAGAAGGAACTGTGTGCCGGCCGTTTGTTCTGCTTCCGGGATGGCTCCCGGATATGAGACTGCTTCCAGAGCCGGTGCCGCATCCCTGTGGTCCGTGCTGTGCTCCGCGCCGGTCCCGTCCAGTCCGGCGAGTGCCGGAAACCGTGTTACCGCAGACAGAAGCGTCCGGAATCGCTTTTCATCCAGCCAGGACACTTCCCTGTCATCCGGGCCGGCCATCCGGATCCCTTCAATGCAGGCATTCCTGATTCCCTCCGGCGTCTCAAATTTTCCGGGAGCCGAAACTTCCGCATACGTCTCTGCCCGAAGGGCCGGATACATTTTCCGGATGACAGCAATCAGATAGGAAGGCATGAGACTGCTGCCGTCGAGTCCCGTCTCGCTGCACGAAAGATAGAGTCTGTCGCGGGGCTTCGTCATCGCCAGATACAGATAGAACCGCTGCCTGTACATCAGGGTTCTGCCTTTGGGGGCCAGTTCAATCTTCTGCTGCTCCAGAACCGTTCTGTCCGACGCAGACAGAATCCCGTCGCCTGCTGAAGCACGCGGAACGATTCCCTCATTTACGCCGGCGAAAAACAGCACCCGGATATGTTTCAGACGTGTCCGTTCGATATCGCCGATCATGACCTGATCCTCGCCGGGCGGAACCAGTCCGACGCGCAGTTCCGCAAGGCCCGCCTCCAGAATCTGCGAAAATGCCGTCATACTCATTTTCTCCGGACCCAGTGATTCCACCATGCGGTCCAGCAGGGTGATGACCAGCGGATAGATCTGTGCGTATTCTCTGGCCGCTGCATATTCGCCGGAATCCGTAAAACGCTGCTCCATTGCTGCCGCTTTCTGCTGGATCTGCTGTGCTTCCAGCAGGCGGTACAGCACTTCTGTCCGGTGACGCATCGTACCATTGCGCATGCGCATCCCCTCTGTAAATGCCTCGAATTGTTCAACAAACCGCTGCCGAAGTACGTTCAGCGGCTCGATTTCTTCCGGCTTCAGATATTTCGGCAGACGCACCCAGCGCGCCGTGTACTGTTTCCAGCCCCGGACACCGACCGCAAGGCAGTAATTCTCCATCTGGTCCGTCTCTTCCGGGGTAAATCCGGCCAGACCGCTCCGCAGCAGCCGGAAAACGCTGTCATATGTAAATCCGCGCAGCACCATATCGACAGCCGCGCGTATGAATTCAACCACCGGGTTGGGCAGCAGCGAACGCTTCTGGTCCAGGAAATGCGGAATTCCCGACGACGCCAGCTGACGTGCCGCCTCCCGTCCGTAGTGCTCCAGATCGCCTGTGATAATTGCAAAATCCCGGTACCGGTATCCTTCTTCGCGGACAAGCCGGCTGATCTCGCCGGCTGCAAACGCAATTTCCTCGCGCGGATCCCGGCCAACCAGAATCCGGATCCGGTCCTGCTCATTTTCATAGATCCGGCTCCCGTAACGGAACAGATTTTTCTCCAGGAACTGCAGCGGCGGATTTTCGCCGAAACGTCCTTCGTTCCCTGAAATCCGGCGGACCGGAAGGATCTCGCAGCCGTCTTCGCGGGCAATCTGATACAGAGAACGGATCATCTCACTGCTCATATAAAACAAATGCTGCGGACTCTGCGGGCGCGCCAGATCCGTACCCGCACCTGCCGTTACGATCACGCGGACCGAAGCGCCGAGCCGCATCAGTTCCCGCACAACCTGAAGCTGCACGGGTGTAAATCCGGTAAATCCGTCCAGCACAATTTCTGCATTTCTGACAAATGCAGATTTCCCCAGTACCTGACACAGACGCTCCGGGACCTCTTCCGTCGTCACATAGCTGCCCTTCAGCGTATCCATAAATGCGCCATATACAGTGCGGACATCTTCCAGCTTGTGCGTCAGCAGGGAATTCCGGGCTGGCAGGATTTCCCGCCAGTCCGCAAGATCCTCAGGGCTGACGCGGTACTGAAGCAGTTCTGAGATCAGCGATTTCATTTCCTCTACCGAACCAGTCTTCTTCAGGGTGCCGCCCAGCACTGACAGATGTTTTGTCTGCTCACCGATCACTTTCTGCAGAATCAGTGTTTTCCCGAGATCGTCCAGTACCGGATACTGATTGCCGCCGACCTCCTCAAACACCCGCCACGCAAGACGGTTGAAAGAAAGCACATCCAGATTTAACAGACCGTGCCGCGGATGCATCTGCACCAGATCCTTCTGCGTCTGCATCGTAAACTGCTCCGGCACAATCACCAGAAATGTACGTTCCGGATGCGCAATGGAGGCGTCGATCAGTTCCTGATATACCGTATATGATTTTCCTGCGCCGCTTCCGCCGGCGATAATCTGAAGAGGCATGGCAATCGTCCTTACATGTTTTTCTTAAAAGTATAACACATATCAGATTGATCTGATGCGATTTTCCCGATTCGTATTGACGCCGCAAAAAATGTTTTTTATCATGTTTTTAGTAATTGCGCGCTCCGGCCGCGCAGAATCAGACGCCAATCCGGTCTCCGCTCCGGCCGCGCAGAATCAGACGCCCACCGGGTCAAATTTGTTTTGGAACATGCTGCCTGAAGAGGCAGGGCCCCACTGAGCTGAAGATTGGAATTCTACAGATATCATTCACTAAAATGCGAGGTTATTATGCTGAAAAATCCACAGAAAACAAAAGATGAAATCGTTCAATGGATCCGTGATTATATGCAGGCTAACGGCCCGGACTGCAGCATTGTCGTCGGCGTTTCCGGCGGAAAGGACTCCAGCGTTACCGCAGCACTTTGTGCCGAGGCGCTCGGGAAAGAACGCGTAGTCGGCGTCCTGATGCCCAATGGTGTTCAAAGTGATATCAGCGACTCCGAAGCACTCGTCGCACATCTTGGCATTCCGAATATCACAGTTAATATTCAGGCTGGCTTTGACGGCCTTTCCGGTGCGATTAACGACGTGCTCGCACAGGGAACGCTGGAAGGTGTCGAAACACTCTCCCGTGATTCCATTATCAACCTGGCACCGCGTCTTCGCATGAGCACGCTGTATGCCATCGCCCAGGCACTTCCGAAGGGCGGCCGTGTTGTCAACACCTGCAACCGCTCTGAAGATTACATCGGATATTCCACCAAATACGGTGACGCTGCCGGAGACTTCAGCCCCCTTGCAAACCTGCTGGTCCACGAAGTCATCCAGATCGGCGAGGTGCTTGGCCTTCCGGAATATCTCATCAAAAAGACCCCGTCCGACGGCCTTTCCGGCATGTCAGACGAGGACAAAATCGGTTTCACATATGCAACACTTGATCACTATGTCCTGACCGGCGAATGCCCGGACGAAACGATCAAGGCGAACATCGACCGGATGCACCGGCTCAACCTGCACAAGCTGCAGCTGATGCCTTCCTTCCGGCCTGCTGAGGACTGAATTTGGCATTTGTCGCGTTCGCGGCTGTTTTACAGGAGACAGGGGACGGTTCTCTGTCTCCTCTTACGCGCGCTGCAGCAGCGTGCTGATCTCATCAACTTCAAATGTCTAGTCTGTGCGGCAGAAATCGCAGTGCAATGTGACGGGGTTCCCCTCGTCGACCAGTGACTGCAGTTCTTTCTGTCCGAGGCTGATCAGTGCCTTTGTCACACGTTCCCGGCTGCAGTTACACTGAAACTGCGTCGGGATTTTTTCATTGATTTCCAGATTCAGGTTTCCGAGAAGGCGCTCAAGGATCTGCTCCGGCGTCATTCCCTGTGACAGCATAACCGTGACAGAATCTACGCCTGTCAGGTTCTGCTCCAGCTGTGAAATCACTTCTTCGGATGCATCCGGCATCAGCTGAATGATAAATCCGCCCGCCTGCAGGATGGCGTCGTCTGTATCGACCAGAACACCAACGCCGACGGATGACGGAATCTGTTCACTGGTCATGAAATAGTAGGCAAGATCATCGCCGATTTCTCCGCTCTGCAGATCTACCTGGCCAGAGTAAGGCTCTTTCAGCCCCAGATCCTTGACAACAGTAAGCGTTCCGTTTCCGAGTGCCGCCCCGACATCCAGCTTGTGCTTCTTGCTGATCAGCACCGGGACATTCGGATGGTACGGAAATCCCTTGACATTTCCATGCGAATCCGCCGTCACTGTCAGGCCGCCGATGGGGCCGTCACCTTTGACTGTCAGACTCAGAAGATCACGGTCTCCCTTCATCATGATACCCATCATGGCACCCGCCGTCATCAGACGGCCAAGGGCTGCACTCGCCACCGGCGTCGTGTCATGAATCTTGCGCGCACGTGCAACCATATCATGTGTATTTGCCGCAAATGCGCGGATCTGACCGCCTGCCGCTGTTGCTCTTACAATATAATCCATAATCTTATCTCCTCTAAATCTTCTTCCCGTTCTCCCGGGCCATATACAGAACCCGCTCCGAATCCTCTGATACCGGCCGGCCTGTATAACCATCCCAGGCATTGAGAAATACAAGTCCTGCTTCCTGCAGCAGCGCTTTTATTTCTTCCGGACTGTAGGCGCGCTGACAGTGATATTCCTCTGTTTTCCGGTACAGTATTTCTTCTGCACCGCCAGACTCCATTCCACATGATAACACACCGTTCGATTCCGTATCGCCAGATCCCGCACCGTCCGTCTCCAGACTGCCGGCTTCCACTGCGTCAGACTCTGCTCCCGCAGGCTCCGCTCCATTTTCCGGTACAGGCTTCTCCGGCAGGAATAATGTCAGCAGATATTCATTGATCTGACTTTCCGGGTCATACTGATTTTCCCAGATAAAGCTGCCCTCTTCCCGGTTCTCGGCGATTGTATCATCGCCGATGGAAGCATACCGCACCGGCGTATTCATGTCAAACAGAAAAATCCCGTCGGGATCCAGATAATTATTAACAAGCCGGAACACCTGCAGCAATTCTGCCGGATCCGTCACATAATTCAGACTGTCGCATACACTGACAATTGCCTTTACAGTCCCATACAGTTCAAAGCTCCGCGCATCCTGCAGCAGGTACAGGATATCATGACCTGAAACCAGCTTCTTTTCTGTTGCCGCCTCCAGCATCTCCGGCGAAGCATCGATTCCGATCATATCATAGCCGGCTTCCGCCAGCAGCTCCGTCATCGTGCCGGTACCGCAGCCAAGCTCACAGACGATTCCATCCTGAATATTCTGCTGTTCAAGAAGTTCTCTGATGCGTGCAAACCACTGTCCGTAATCTATATTATCCATAAACAGATCATAAACTTCAGCAAATGCAGCATATTGATCCAATGTCATTTCAGCGTTCCTCTTTTACAAATTCTCAAATATACCATCCTGTATATCACAGGGCTGCCACATGAAGCAGCCCAATACGCCATATGACCCGCTTTATGTGACAGCCCCATCGGCCATCGGCCATTAAATAGTTTCCTGAATCCGTTCCGTCACCTCTGACGGCTTCCAGGCAAATGCTGTACTATCCTTCAGTTCTTCGGGACTTCCGTAACCGTAACGGCAGCCGATAAACGGCACATTTACCGCCTTTGCAGCCGCGAGATCACTGTCCCGGTCGCCGACATACGCACAGATCCTGTACTGCTCCTCTGCATTTTCGGATCCACAGCGTTTTACCGGTGACTTAGCAAGTGCGCCGCGAAAATCCGCAGCAATATCTTTCAGGATCTCATGCTTCGGAATCCCGTTCCATGTCTCACAGGCGAAAAACACCGTGAACCACCGGTCCAGTCCGTAGATCTCCCACTGAACCTGCGCATGATGATTGCCGCAGTTGCTTAACATTGCCGGCAGATATCCTTCTGCACAAAGTGCATCCAGCATTTCTTCAACACCGGGATACAGACGGCCTTTCCCGCTTTTCAGATTTTCCTGCATAT
>JAFUCM010000196.1 GCA_017459675.1 Eubacterium sp. | reverse complement strand
TCCGCTTGCTAAGAGCACCGGTATATGTTATTCTGTTCGGGCTGCGCACCGCGCACAAAACAAGGAATCGCGCACGCACCGCGTCCGCATGCTTCGCATGGTCTCGCCTGCCGGCTCGGTCGGTGCTTCGGCTTCGCCGAGTCGTCCACTGGACGACCGCACCCCCGCGCACCGCGCGATAGATGGAAGTCGCGCGCACCGCGCCCGCAAGCTCCCCGCGCACCGCGCGATAGATGGATCCTCTGGGACTCGAACCCAGGACCATCCGGTTATGAGCCGGAAGCTCTAACCAACTGAGCTCAAGATCCGAAAAGCCGATGATCGGACTCGAACCGATAACCTGCTGAGTACAAATCTGCTGCTCTGCCAATTGAGCCACATCGGCATACCGCCGTAAGCGCGGCAACAAGCAAATCATATCATATTTTTACCGTTCTGGCAACCAGCCGCCCGACTTTTTAAAAAAATAAAATTAATGGTTGCAGTCTGGATCATGTTTTGCTATAATGGGAAAGCGGTCACGAAAACAACTTTTTTTCGCTGCCGGAAGATGCGGCGTCGTAGCCAAGTGGTAAGGCAATGGTCTGCAACACCAGTATGCACCGGTTCAAATCCGGTCGACGCCTCTTTTAAAAGAGTTCCTTACAAAAAGGAGCTCTTTTTTTGTCTGCAGACATCTTCCGTGGTATACTGTCAGTATCAAACCATATACAGGAGGTACAGATTATGCCGTTTCTTTTGATTCTGATTGTCATTATTCTGATTCTGGTATTTACCAATGTGCGTGTGATCGGCCAGTCCCATCAGGCGATCATCGAGCGGCTCGGCAAATACCATGCAACCTGGGACGCAGGACTGCATCTGAAGGTTCCATTTGTAGACCGCGTCGCGCGAATCGTCTCTCTAAAGGAGCAGGTCATGGATTTTCCGCCGCAGCCCGTTATCACGAAGGATAACGTTACCATGCAGATTGACTCTGTCGTTTTCTGCAAGGTCTTCGACGCAAGGCTGTACACCTATGGTGTCGAAAACCCGATTGTCGGCCTGCAGAATCTGGCAGCAACAACCCTGCGAAACATCATCGGCGAGATGGAACTCGACCAGACACTTACCAGCCGCGATGCAATCAACAGCCGGCTCGAGCGTGTCCTGGATGACGCGACCGATCCCTGGGGCCTGAAGGTTACCCGTGTAGAGATTAAGAATATCAATCCGCCTGAGGAAGTTGAGCAGACAATGCTCAAGCAGATGAAGGCCGAGCGTGACCGCCGTCAGACCGTTCTGGAGGCACAGGCACATCAGGAGGCAGTTGTCTCCCGCGCAGAAGGTGACAAACGCGCGAAAATCCTCGCGGCAGAAGCTGAGCGCGACGCGCAGATCGCTCTGGCCGAGGGACGCTCCCGCTCCATAGAACTGGTCTACGAAGCCGAGGCACGCGGCCTGCAGAAACTCAACGAAGCCGGCATCACAGAACCGGTCCTGAAGCTGAAAGGCATTGAGGCGTTAAAAGATGTCTCCGACGGACGTGCCACCAAAATCTACATGCCGTCCGACCTGTCCAACATCATCACCAATCTCGGCGTTGCGGGCGAGGCACTCGGCATCGGCGACAACACATCCATCGACAAATCGCCCAAACCCGAAAAGCCGCTCGAAAACGATCCGTGCATCGATGCAGACACCGGATTCGGCGGACGCGAGGCGGCAGCCGCAACCGCACACATCAACCGGGATATCAGCCGCAGCTAGCCTCTGGCGGATTGCAAATACACAGCAGCAGGCGTTTACGCACCGTACATGCCTGTTCTGGAACGCCGCAGTTCCCCTGACAGACTCGGAAACAAGGGCGCCGCAGCTTTCATGGCATTCACATGAAAGCTGCGGCGCCCGTATCATTTTTATTGTTATAATTATTTTTACGGAGCCAGATCAAACAGCGAAATCTGATTCGTCTCCGGCAGGTCGCTCAGCACGCCGATGCGGTCCAGCGTATCCGAGACCGTTCTGCCCACCTTTGCCCGCCGCCGGAAATCATCTTTGGAGAGGAATTTCCCGTCCCGGGCTGCAAGCACGACGCTGTCTGCGGCCTTGTCGCCCAGACCCTCAAGGGAGTCCAGAGAAGGCATCAGCGATTTCTCCCCGACAATCCGGAACCTGTGTGCCTGTGCCTGATACAGATCCAGCGGGACAAAATCAAAGCCGCGCGCATACATTTCCTGCACAATCTTCATATCTTTATACTGCTCCGCCTCCTGATTGGTGGCGGTGTCTTTATGCGATTCGTAGGCACGCATGTGCTCTTCGAGCCGTTCCTTACCCAGACACATTTTCTCCAGACTGAAAGCAGACGCGCGGATTGAGAAGTATGCCGCGTAATATGCCAGCGGGTAATATATTTTATACCACGCAATGCGGTAGGCCATCATAACATATGCTACCGCATGTGCCTTCGGAAACATATATTTGATCTTATTGCAGGACCAGATATACCAGTCCGGCACATCATGCGCGCGCATCTCCTCTTCCCACTGCGGTTTCAGTCCCTTTCCTTTCCGGACTGCCTCCATGATGGTAAAGGACTCCTCACTCTCCAGCCCCTTCGCAATCAGATACGTCATAATATCATCACGGGTGCAGATCGCCGTGGAAATCGTCGCCTTGTTTTCCTCAATCAGCGTCTGTGCATTTCCCAGCCAGACGTCCGTGCCGTGTGACAGACCCGAGATCCGGATCAGATCTGAAAAGCGCTGTGGTTTGGTGTCCAGCAGCATCTGGATAACAAAGTCCGTCCCGAATTCCGGAACACCCAGGCATCCCAGCGGACAGCCGCCGATGTCATCCGGCGTAATTCCCAGCGCCTCCGTGCTCTTAAAGAGGCTCATGACCTTCGGCTCATCCAGCGGAACCTTCGTTGCATCGGTCCCTGTCAGATCTTCCAGCATCCGGATCATGGTCGGATCATCGTGTCCGAGGATATCCAGCTTCAGCAGGTTCTCATCGATCGAATGATAATCGAAATGCGTCGTGACGATATCCGTCGTCATATCATCCGCGGGATGCTGTACCGGTGTAAATGCATTGATATCCTCTCCCATCGGGAGTACGATAATGCCGCCGGGATGCTGCCCTGTCGTCCGCCGGATGCCGACACATCCTTTTACGATCCGGTCAATGTCGCATGTCCGTTTTGTAATTCCCTTATCAGCGTAATAATTCTTGACGTACCCGAAAGCCGTCTTATCAGCGAGTGTTCCGATTGTACCCGCACGGAAGGTCTGGCCCGCGCCGAAAATCACCTCTGTATATTTATGTGCTTTACTCTGGTATTCTCCGGAGAAATTCAGGTCGATGTCAGGCTCTTTGTTGCCCTTGAACCCGAGGAACGTCTCAAACGGGATATTAAATCCCATCTTGGTCAGCGGCTTTCCGCATTTCGGGCACACCGCATCCGGCATGTCACAGCCGGCCATGCCCAGATTCTTGTATTTCGTAACCTCCTCCGAATCAAAATCCACATATTTGCAGCTGTCACAGAGATAATGCGGCGGCAGCGGATTGACCTCCGTAATACCGGACATGGTTGCCGCAAAGGAGGAGCCGACCGATCCGCGCGATCCGACAAGATAGCCGTCCTCATTGGATTTCCACACAAGTTTCTGCGCGATAATATACATCACGGCATAGCCGTTGGAAATAATGGAGTTCAGTTCCCGCTCCAGTCTTGCCTCCACCAGCTCCGGCAGCGGATCTCCGTAAATCTCATAGGCCCGCCGGTAGCAGATCTCCCGCAGTGTTTTATCAGAATCCTCGATGACAGGCGGGAATTTACCCGCCCGGATCGGAGAGATTTTTTCAACCTGATCCGCGATTTTATTCGGGTTCTCAATCACCACTTCCCGCGCTTTTTCGCTGCCCAGATAAGCGAACTCCTCCAGCATTTCCTCTGTCGTATGCAGGTACAGCGGCGCCTGATCCTCGGCGTCTTTGAATTTCTTTCCTGCCATAATGATGGTCCGGTAGATCGCATCCTCCGGATCCATAAAATGCACATCACAGGTGGCGACGACCGGCTTGCCGCTCTGCTCCCCGTAACGCACAATCCGCCGGTTCATTTCCTGCAGATCCTCCACCGAGGTGATCGCCTCATTGCGGTCACTTTCAATCAGAAATGCATTGTTTCCGACCGGCTGGATCTCCAGATAATCATAGAAATCAATCAGGCGGATGATCTCCTCTTCCTGTGCGCCGCGCAGCATGGCGTCATAAAGTTCCCCTTTGACACAGGCCGAACCGACCAGAATTCCCTCACGGTACTTCTGCACCAGACTCTTGGGCAGACGCGCCTGCATTTTATATACATAATGCAGGTGTGATGCCGATACCAGCCGGTAAAGATTCTGCCGTCCCGTCTCACAGGTTGCCAGCAGAATCACGTGATGCGACGGCATCTTGCGCTTCGCCTCATCACTGACCGATGCCATCTCATTCAGCCCATCGAGGTCTGTGACCCCGCGGTCTGCCAGCATCTGAATGAATTTCACAAATATTTCCGCCGTGCACGCCGCGTCGTCTACCGCCCTGTGGTGGTGATCCAGCAGAACACCGACCGCCTTTGCCACCTTGTCAAGCTTGAAGCTGCCAAGTCCCGGCAGCAGCACGCGCGCCATCGCAACGGTATCCACGTAGGTAAAATGATCCGGAAAGCCCTGTTCTTCACAGGCCTTGATGATGAATCCCATATCAAAGTCCGCATTGTGTGCCACCATTACGGCATCCCGGCAGAATTCCAGAAATTCCGGCAGCACCTGCTCAATCGGCGGCGCATCCACGACCATGTTGTCCGAGATACTGGTCAGTTCTTCAATCCGCATCGGGATCGGCACGCCCGGATTAACAAATGTCGAAAAGCGGTCTGTGATCTTTCCGCCTTCGACACGGACCGCACCGATTTCTATGATTTTGCAGGTCTGATTGGAGAGTCCCGTCGTCTCGATATCGAATACAACATACGCGTCCTGCAGGTCCTGCCCCCGGCTATTGACCGCGATTCCCTTCAAGTCGTCAATCAGATACGCCTCCATGCCGTAGATCACCTTAAACGGCGCAGAGATCTTCTTCAGCTCATCCTTCGTCGCCTCCGGGTGCTCTTTCTGCCATTCGGCCCGGTAGGCGCGGTCAATATCCTCCATTGCATGATTTGCCTCCGGAAATGCCTGCACACCGCCGTGGTCTGTCAGCGCAATCGCCGGATGGCCCCATTTCCAGGCGCGCTTCACCAGCGCCGCCGCATCCGTGACGCCGTCCATATCGCTCATTTTCGAATGACAGTGCAGCTCCACACGCTTGACCGGACTGTTGTCCTGCCGCACCTTCCGGAAGCTGACCGAACGTCTGATGCCTGAAACCGACATGATGGTCAGCTCATGGTCGAAGCTGTCCTCCTGCGCACGGCCCTTGAGCCGGATAAATGTGCCCTTTTTAAACATGGCACCTGCCGCATCCTGTTCTTCGCCATCCAGAAAAATCTTGACCCGGATGGTGTCGGTATCATCGGTAACCGTCAGGATCAGCAGGACACGCTCACTGCGGAGCGTCCGCATTTCCATGTCAATGATCTCTCCATAGATCACCACAGTTCCGGAGAGTTCATCTACTTCAGAAATGTGAATGCTGTCATCGTCAAAATCCCTGCCGTACATGACCTCCGCACCCGGCTCTCCCAGATGCAGTCCCCGGCCGCCTTTTCCACGGCCGGAACGCCATTTACTTCCTTCCTCTCTGCCGCGGCCGCCTGCCTGCTCTGCCCTGCCGCCGCGCGGACCGGCTGCGCCCGCCGGCTGGACAGCGGCGCTTTCGGCAGAAGTATGTTGTCCACCGGACATTTCCGCCCGTGTCCTGCCATTTCCGTCCGCAGCAGTTCCGGACATGCTGTCCGCATCAGCCATTTCCCCGGATGCCTGTGCATCGCTTCCGTCCGCACGCTGCCGGGAGGCCAGCGAGGTCTGCGCCACAACATTTCTGGCCGCGGCGCGCATCAGCAGCTCATTTTCCTGCATGGCACGCGCATCCTCCCGCGCCTTCCTGGTGATCTCCAGCTGTACACCGAGCCCGCAGCGCTCATTCAGAATCTTTTCGAGAATCCTGTAAAATTCTTCTTCCAGATCCCGTGAGACAACCGAATCCGCGATTGTTACACACATCCGGTCTTTCGCCGGAAATGCAAATTCTGCAGTATGATAGAGCCAGGCCAGCATATGATTATACTGACGCAGCTCCAGTTCAATGCTCTCACCATATTGCTCCAGAAGCGTCTCCGCGGTATAAAGGCTTGAGAGCCTGAACCGTTCGATTACCCGCACCTGCAGATTGGCTCCCGCCTGAAGACCCCGTGTAAGCGCCTGCTCCAGTTCGTATATCTTTTCCTTCGGCAGACACGCAGAACATTCCAGATACACACGAAGCAGGCTCTTCTGGCGGTTCATCGTGACACGTGTCACGACCGCATGCTTCAGAACCTGCTGCAGTCCGTCATTCAGTTTGATTCCCGGAAATACTTCCCCGATCCGTCTGGATATCTGTTCCGCCACGTAATACACTTCCTTTATGCTGATTCAATCGCGGTCTGCCGGAAAAACGGCTCAGCGGGGATTTCCCGCTGCGCTGAGTTTCTCCAGCTCCGCCTTCAGTGCCCCGAGCAGCTCCTGCTCCGGCACTTTTTTGATGACCTCGCCTTTTTTGATCAAAATACCGACGCCGTCGCCGCCTGCAATCCCGAGATCCGCCTCTCTGGCTTCTCCCGGTCCGTTGACGACACATCCCATCACAGCCACCTTCAGATTGTCCAGCGGCATGTCCGCGACCATCTCCTGCACCTGTTCTGCCAGTGAGATCAGATCGATCTTCGTCCTGCCGCACGTCGGACAGGATACAACTTCCACGCCGCCCTTTCGAAGACCCAGTGTGCGGAGAATCATCTTTGCAGATTTGATTTCCTCCAGCGGGTCGCCGGTCAGAGAGACGCGGATCGTATCACCGATGCCCTGTGAGAGAATAATGCCGAGTCCAACTGCCGATTTAATATTGCCGGCATAGAGCGTTCCCGCTTCTGTGATGCCCACGTGGAGCGGATGGCTTGTCCGGTCCGCAATCAGGCGGTGGGCTTCTGCGCACATCATAACGTCTGACGCCTTGATACTGAGCACCAGATTCTCATAGCCCATATCCTCGATGACCGCGGCCTGTCTGAGCGCACTCTCTACCAGGCCTTCTGCAGTGACACCGCCGTTTTTCTCCAGAATCTCCTTCTCCAGAGATCCGCTGTTCACCCCTACCCGGATCGGGATCCCGCGCGCTTTTGCCTCCTGCACGACTGCAGCGACACGCTCTCTCGAACCGATATTTCCCGGATTAATCCGGATCTTGTCCGCACCGTTCTGCATCGCAGCGATTGCAAGACGATAATCAAAATGAATATCCGCAACCAGCGGAATATGAATCTTTTCACGGATTCCGGACAGTGCCTCCGCCGCTTCCATTGTCGGCACTGCACACCGGATGATCTCACAGCCCGCATCTTCAAGTGCGAGAATCTGCGAGACAGTCGCCTGAATATCCTCGGTCTTTGTATTGGTCATCGACTGAATCCGGATCGGGTTGTTTCCGCCGATCTCACAGTCTCCGATCCGGACCGTATGAGATGCTCTTCTGATCATATTTCTGTCCTCCATGCCTCCGGCCGCCTGCAGATGCGGCACTGTTTTCGCATGTTTCATTCCCGCCTCTGCAGAGTACGGGAGAATATTGCTGAATTATTAAAAACGGGTTAGCGCCGCACGTACGTCCGGAACGTGTATTCAATATCAAAGCAGGTCTGTTCTTCGCTTTCCTCCGCAATCTCCCATGCCGCATCTGCATCCAGATCCGGGAAAAATGCGTCTGCCTGATAAGCATAATCAATCTTCGTGATATACGCCGTGTCGCAGAACGGAAGCAGCTGCCGGTAGATCTGTTCCCCGCCGATCACATAGACCTCATCTGAAGGATATTGTTTCAGCAGTTCCTGCAGTTCGTCGACACTGTGGACAATCTCAGCGCCTTTCACGCTGTAATTGCGGTCTCTTGTCAGAACAATATTCACGCGGTCTCTTAATGGTTTTCCGTTCGGGAAGCTCTCCAGTGTTTTCCGCCCCATGACGACGACATGTCCCATCGTCTTCTCACGGAAAAAACGCATGTCTGCCGGAATGCTGATCAGCAGCTTATTTCCCTGCCCGATTCCCCAGTTTCTGTCAGCGGCTGCGATTGCTTTCATCTTCTGCTCTCCTGTTTTCTTATTTTCTGCGTGTCAGATTGCGATCGGAATATCCTTGATCTGCGGGCCTGCCTGATAATTTTCCACAATCAGATCATCCCGTGTAAATTCATAAAAATCCGTAATCTCCGGGTTGAGCCGCACCGCCGGTGCCGGATAAGTCTCCCGGATAATCAGTTCTTCGATCAGCGGAATGTGCCTGTCATAAATATGTGCATCAGCGATCACATGCAGCAGTTCGCCCGCCTCCATGTCACAGACCTGCGCAAACATCATCAGCAGCAGTGCATACTGACACACATTCCAGTTATTCGCGGCAAGCACATCCTGTGAACGCTGGTGCAGAACCGCATTCAGCGTCAGTCTGCCGCTGCCCGGCTTCTTCGTGACATTGAACGTCATGGAATATGCACAGGGATACAGTGCCATCTCATGAAGATCCTGGTGCACATACATATTTGTCATAATCCGCCGGCTGTAGGGATTGTGTTTCAGGTCATACAGCACCCTGTCAACCTGATCCATCTCCCCTTCGCGATACGAATGCTTCACACCCAGCTGATAGCCGTAAGCTTTCCCGATGGAGCCGTTTTCATCTGCCCACTCATCCCAGATATGACTGTGCAGATCGTGAATGTTATTCGATTTTTTCTGCCAGATCCAGAGAATCTCGTCGAATGCGCTTTTCAGATACGTCTTGCGAAGCGTAAGCGCCGGAAACTCCTTTGTGAGATCATAGCGGTTGACGACACCGAACTTCTTGATCGTGTAGGCAGGTGTTCCGTCCGGCCAGTGCGGGCGCACCAGTTCTCCTTTGGTATCACATCCGTTGTCGATAATATCTCTGCACATGCTGATAAACAGCTGATCTGCGTAACTCATAATGTTATTTTCTCCGTCATTCAAGTCCCGCCGCCTGCCGGGGCGGGGTTCATCTTCCACTGAGATATACAAGATACAGTGTCTATTGTAATTTGAACCACGACATCTGTCTATCGGAAATTTTCACAAACAGACCGGCAGCGGGCCGGTGGTCTGCACGATGGCGGATTTCCAAAACTCTTTATTGTTTTATTTCGTTAAACTGCTATAATAAAAATGACTATTGAAATATTATACAGATAGATGAGGAGGAGTTGTTGTGAAAAAATTTATATCTGAATTCAAGGAATTCATCTCACGCGGCAGTGTTATGGATCTTGCTGTAGGTATGATCATTGGTGCTGCCTTCACTGCTATCGTTACCTCACTGGTTGATGATATCATTATGCCGATCATTTCTCTGATCAGCGGCGGTATTGATGTCAGCCAGATGGGTATCCATCTCGCAGGCGGCGGCGTCATTGCGATCGGTAACTTTGTCGGCGCAATCATTAACTTTATCATCATTGCATTTGTTATCTTCTGCATGGTCAAGGCGCTGAACAAAGCACAGAGCATGGTCAAGAAGCCGGAGCCGGAAGCAGCACCGACCACCAAGATCTGCCCGTTCTGCAAGACGGAGATCGCACTGGACGCAACCAGATGCCCGAACTGCACTTCGCAGCTCCAGTAAGATATGGAATAAGGTAAGAGCGGAGCCTGTGCTCCGCTCTTCTTTTACCTTCAAGGAGAAGATATGGACCATATC
>JAFUCM010000195.1 GCA_017459675.1 Eubacterium sp. | reverse complement strand
CCGGGAGGAATGGTTCCGGGCGCTGAAAAAAACAAGTGAGTATGAGACAACGGATCAGATTATTCAGTCCTCCAAAGAACTGCTGGCGGAGACCATGCGCGGCAATGCGGACGCTGTTGCAAAAGCGCTGGATGTTTCACACATCCATGTCACATCTAACCGCAGCTACAACCATGAGGATGCATTGCAGAGTGCGATCTATCTGGCATTTATCTATGCACTGAACCGATATACCGTTATCAAGGACAGGACGAGTGGTAAGGGCTTTACAGATGTTGTCTTTATTCCGCGGTATGCGGGCGATCCGGCGATGGTGATCGAGCTGAAGCGGAACGACTGCACGGAAAGTGCACTGGATCAGATTCATCAGAAACAGTATTTTGACAGCCTGCAGCATTATCAGGGAAACCTGCTGCTGATCGGAATCAATTACGATGAAAAAGAGAAAACACATACCTGTGCGATCGAGCGGGTGACGAAGGGAACGGCTATTTAAGGACATTTTCTGAAAGCATTTACCGCTGCATAACCCATATTATTTTTGCACAGACCATACCGTTGACATGTCGGAATTTCCTTTAAAATCAAGGGATTCCGGCATGTTTGCTTATGTAATTCCAAATCACGGAGCGGGAAAAGTTCTTTACTGAAGCACAGTCCCTCTGCTACATTAATATTAGTAATGCAAGACTAACTGTCGCGGGAGAAGAATAATTAATGAAACCATCTCCGATCCGTATCACGGTATGCGCTGTTTCGGCTCCTGCGATCAGGCTGATTCAGGAATACCGGGAGAATTATATGCAGAATCCGGATCTGCCGCCTGTAAGGTGGCAGATCTTTTCCGCGATGCGCAAATACATGGATGAAGAGGAAATGCATGTCCTTACAGAAGCCATAACCAATGCGGATCTTGCAGTCATCGACCTGATGGGTGCCCCGGAGTATTTGTGTGATGTTGTGCAGGAGGCCCTTGCGGCGTGCAAAGGTCAGAGAGTTGTGATCGGGAATCACTGCCGTGAACTTCTGCGGCTGGGACGTTTCTCGATGGAAAGAATGGCGGGGAGAAGAAAGTCCGGAAGGTCAGAAACAACAGATAAACCATCAGATGAGATACGTGGAGAAACAGGAAAGAAGCAGCCTGTGAAAGTCATGCGTATGATGCGCAGGTTCTCGCAGATGTTCGGCACGATTATCCCAGCGGGAATGCCGGCCGACATGAAAAATGTTTTCCGGCTGATCGATTACTGGCAGCAGGCCGATCAAGAAGATATTGACTCGTTTATGAACCTGCTGCTCCGTGAGTATTTTGGTTTGAAACAGCTCCCGAAACCCGTACGCTGCACCATGCGCTATGGGGTTCTGTTGAAAGATCCGTCTGACGATTCACTGACGGACAGACCGCACATTTACGCTGCAAAGACCGGTTTCCGTAAAGACAGAGCTACGGTTGCACTGCTGTCCTATGGACACCGCTACCCAAACGATTTCACGCCGGCAGCAAAGACACTTTACCGGGAACTTTCCGGGGCGTTTAATGTGTGGAACATCGTTTTCACCCAGAATGAGGAAAAGGATCTGGACAGGCTGGAGCTGTTTCTTTCACAGAAGGATTACCCTGCAGAAGCCATTGTGAATATCATGCCGTTCCGTCTGGGTGCCGGCCCGATGGGAGGGAATACAA
The DNA here is from genome assembly GCA_017459675.1 of Eubacterium sp. Lineage (GTDB taxonomy): Bacteria > Bacillota > Clostridia > Lachnospirales > Lachnospiraceae > CADBRN01. The sequence goes on along the minus strand of JAFUCM010000195.1, from coordinate 1,043 downwards.
AGAGGGCGGTTTCGATCCTGAAAAAAACAAACGCACCTTATTTCAAGCCGTTTTGCATGACCCGGACGGGGCTTAAAAACTGGCTGGAACGGACACCGCAGGACCCAGGAGAATATCTGGTCAATATCATTCTTCCCGAGCTGGATAGCGGGATCCTGACGATTCCGGTCGGCGTGTCCGAAACGACGGAAGGCACATCGGAAATCATTCCCCTTGCAGAACGCATCCGGAGCACTGCAGACCGTGTGGAAAAATACATTTCCCTTCGGCACAGGAAAAACAGTGAGAAAAAGATCGCATTCATCTGCTATAACGACCCGCCCGGCGAGGATCATGTGTTCGGCGGCGCATTTCTCGATACGGCGGCATCGCTTTCCGTCATTCTGAAAGCCCTGAAAAATGAGGGGTATAACACGGATACACTTTCTGCGGAAGAAATCCTGGAATGTTTTCTGGCAGAAGGCAGGATCAATGCTCCGAAATGGAGCGACCCCGGCATTCCGGAGGTGGTTGTGACCACGAATGACGGGGATTTTGGAATCTGTGCAAAAACCACAGGCAATATCCTGATCGCGCTCCAGCCGCTTCGAAGTGAGGAGATGAATGACACAGTCATCCACGACAGGAACACCCCTCCGCCGGCTGCTTATCAGGCGTTTTACCGGTGGCTTCGTGATGATTATCAGGCGGACGCAGTCGTTCATGTCGGCACGCACGGCACACTGGAATTCCTGCCCGGACGCGAGAGTGCCATGAGCGGCGACTGTTATCCGGATCTGCTCATCGGAGACATTCCTCATTTTTATCTTTATTACATGGGTAATCCCTCCGAGGCAATGATCGCGAGACGCCGCGCCCACGCGGTACTGATCAGCTATCAGCCGCCCGACTTTAAACAGAGCGGACTTTACGGGCAATATGCAGTTTTAAAAAACGTAATCGACGAGTATCGCGAAAGCCGGATGTCTGCGCCGGAAAAGTGCGAAGATCTTTACACGGAGATTATCAGTCTGGCATCCGCTCTTGGATTGCCGACAGAAGGG
>JAFUCM010000041.1 GCA_017459675.1 Eubacterium sp. | reverse complement strand
CTCTGCCAGTTTTTGATATCCAGGTCGATGATGGAACCGGAGAACAGAATGCCTGCAGCATGCATCATGATGTCGATTCTTCCGAAGACCTCAACAGTCTTGTTGACACATGCAACGACAGTCTCTTCGTCTGCGACGTTGCCGACGCAGGTCTCAACCTTGCGGCCGAGTGCTTCGATTTCTTTTGCTGTCTGGGCAAGTCTGTCGCCGTTCAGATCCATGAGCATCAGGTCTGCACCCTCTTTGGCGAATTCGATTGCGATGCCGCGTCCGATTCCCTGTGCTGCGCCTGTTACGATTGCAATTTTGTTTTCCAGTCTCATAACATCCTCCTTATTTATCGATATCTGTTATCTTTTTGTTTGAGATTTGTTTTCTTGTGTTCGTGGTTTTGTATTTCATTTTGTTTTCGCTTTGTTTTGTTCGTGTTTTCATTTTATTCGATTTCTACATCACTGTCAATATGTTTTCTATCGTGTTTATTCACAAATATAGAAGGTGTTTTTTGTTGGTTTTACCAGATTTGTCAAAATAACATTGGTTTGTTTTTGTTTTATTTCTGTTTTGTTTTAGAAAATTAATATGAAACATTTTTTTATTGTTTTCCAAAACAGATTGATGTAAAATATATACAGTTCACAAAGGAAGGTACTATACATTTATGACTATCCGAGAAATTGCAGAATTCCACGGCGTTGTTCCGTCCACTGTTTCACTTGTTCTGAACGACAAGCCGGGCGTCCGGAAAACGCTGCGGGAAGAGATCCAGAAAACACTGATCCAGAATGGATACGAGATAAAACGACAGCAGATTCAGAAGGGAAGTATCCTTTTTATCTACTATAAAAGCACTGACTATCTTTCTGCTCGTAAAGACAATACAATCACATCGATCCTAAGCGGGATCAGCGCTGTATGCGAAGAAAAAAAATATTCTTATACAATGGTAGAGGCAAACGCGGAAACAATCGAAGATCTGCTGACCTCTCTTGCGCCTTCAGAATACTGCGGCGCAATTCTTCTGGGAACAGAGTATTACGAAGCACCCGCTGACTACTTCTTCAACACACAGATTCCGCTGGTTGTGCTTGACGGATATTTTCCTGAGTACCCGCTTGATACAGTCAACATCAACAACAGCTGCGGTGTTCACGAAGCGATCAGTCTTCTTCTGAAAAACGGCCATAAACGGATCGGATATCTGAAGAGCAGCATTGAGTACGGTTGTCTGCGCGACCGCAAAGAATGTCTGTACCGTTCACTGGAATCACTCGGAATCGGAAAGCCGTTCTGCCAAATTGAAGTGGAGCAGCGCCCGGATCAGATTCACCAGACCGTTACCAACTATCTGAAATCGCACGCAGAACTGCCGGATGCTTTCTTCGCAGACAACGACATTATCGCTGTTTCTGCCATTCAGGCGCTACAGCGCGAGGGGCACCGGATACCCGAGGACATCTCTGTCATCGGCTTTGACGATTCCAGTATCTGTACAATCGTCAGTCCTTATCTCACAACCGTCCGCACACACATGGAACAGATGGCATGCGCTGCCGCCGAGCGGTTAATTACACTGATCGAACACGGACACTGCACTTACCTGCATACTCAGGTCGGCACTTCCCTGATTGAGCGCGAGACTGTATTCCCCCGTTCCTGACACACATTCATCCTTGTGAAATTTCGCACTAAAAAACAGCTGAAATACTTTCGTAGTACTTCAGCTGTTTTCATTTTTGCTGCGTCTTCTTTCGAGAATCGAATTCCGTCCTGTTTCTGAAAACGCCTTCATTTTATTACATTTCTTACTTCCGGATAAACTTACTGTCCGCAGCATTGTCCTCGATACTGGTAAACCGCTCCACGGTCATATGCAGGTCATACTTCTCACGCAGCTTCGCAATTGTCGCCATCATCGGACTTTCATGGTGTACGTCAATCGCCGCCTGATCCTCCCAGGCATCAATCAGCAGAACCGTCTCCGGATCATCAAACGGCGTATAGTACTCATACCGGATGTTTCCGTTCTCGGCACGGATCGCGTCCACCGTTCCGGTTGCGGTCATCTCCTCCGCAAAAGCTCTTGCGCTGCCGTCTGTTCCTGTGTAGCGGATATTAATTGTAATCATTTTCTCCTCCTGTTATCTGTCTATATACATGGTTATCTATTGTTTCCTGGCCATTCTATTGTATCCTGCCATTTGACATTCAGGGGCACCTCAGCGTTCTCACCGCGGCGCGCACAGTGTGCCGGTTCCTTGTTTCATCCCCATGCCGGTTTGTATTTCAAGTACTGAGACTCGTTACTGTCCAGAAATGCCGGGAAATACAGCCATCCGGATTCACCGGTACTGAGTTTTACCTTCACCAGAAGGTTGTATCTGATTACCGGATAGTCTCCGTAGTACACTGTCTGGCTGTCATGCACTTTGATATATGTCGGTATAAACTTTGTACCTGCATAGCAATCTCTTTTGATCGTTTTCATGGAAGCTGTCGTATACATCTCCATGTATCTTGCCAGCTCATAATATTCTGAGCCCAGCATTGGCGGTGCATATTCTGAAACCCGCATCAGCTTATACTTTCCGGCTGTTTTATTTTTGATTGTACTGCCGCTGAGCTTAAATGGCATTCTTGCATAGTAAGAGCCGAATGACTGTTATGAAGTGACCTTTGTCAAGAGGTGAATTTAGTCACCAGCAAACTTTTTCTTGACTGTCACATTTGTGTGACCTGTCAGCATCTGGAAGGAGCCCTGATTTAACAGTTCCCGGCATGTGGCCACTCTGTTAT
>JAFUCM010000194.1 GCA_017459675.1 Eubacterium sp. | reverse complement strand
GTCCTGCGAAATATTTATGTGCCATGCCGACAGTTACGCGTCCTTCGGATAAAAGAAAACCCCGGAAACGCATCTACACACATTTCCGGGGTAGCTGGACGGTAAGAGACTCGAACTCATGACCTTCCGCACGTCAAGCGGGCGCTCTCCCAGCTGAGCTAACCGTCCGTACGCATTCTATCTTACCAGATTTTTGAAAAATAGCAACCTGTTTTTTCAAAAAGATGTGAATTCCTGTTTTGTAACCCCCACACGATTGTCACAAGAATGCACCATGTATTTTTCAAAAAGTTACGAATTCCTCCTGATATGGATTTTCTTCTGTTCAATGTGGAAGCGTGTTCTTTTATTCACCACTTTCCGGCAGTAGTCCAGTGTATCCTGCATTTTCTCAGTCAGGCGCAGAATATGTTTTACGATCACCTGATTCGGGCGGTCTGCCAGAAGTGTGAAGGAATCACGCGACATGCCAACCGCATGAATCGCATTGTGCCTGCGAAACTCCAGGATATCTCTTTCATTTGACAGTGTTTCCATATCATACAGCAGCGCCGGATTGCGCGCTGCGGCCACATCGATTTCGTCTGCGAGCCTGATCAAAGCCGCCAGGTAAGGGAGACAGATGCGATTGCCGCCCGGAACCTCAAGCGACACAGGATATTCTTTTGAATCCATCAGATTCGTAGCTCTGTGACCACGCACAATCTGAACAATCGCATTCAGATGCACATCGGAAGGGATCTCGAAAAAATCGGCATACTTTCTGACAAACAGCCCCGAAAACTCATGGTGGAAATCCCGGACAATCTGTGGAATATCATCCCTTCTGTGTGTCTCAAAATAATCTCCGAAATCAATCCTCTGGATAAATTCTGCGTAATCTTTTTCTGTAATACCCATTCCGGTATCATGAAAATAACATGCCGTCAGCAGCACGTAGATTTCATCTGCATTCAGAAGGCTGATCTGATTGCCGATCAGCTGGTTGCAGAATGCAACCACCGACAGCGAATGCAGCTCCGTGTGATCCGTAAAATCCGGGAACAGCCGCTGATATCCGGATAAAATATGCTGCAGCGCAACGACTGCATCTGTGAAACGCCGGTGAAGATCCGGTGACAGTTCAAACAGGCGCCGCTCCAGGGCATAATCGAATTTTGGATTCTCTGACATTGTGCCAACCCTGCCTCTTATCCGGGAATGCCCCGGCATTCCTGCCGCACACAGGAAGCCGGGAACACCCCTGGTTGATAGTCGTACTACAAAGTCACTTTATCATAGATTGTATTCTCTGTATAGAAAATCATTTCTCAGGGCAGCTTAGATCCACTGGCGTAGTCCTTTACGCTTCATACCGCTTCATCGGGAACGATTTTCCGATCAGTTCTTTTGCCTCTGCATAGCCGGCCAGTTCTCCGCTGCTAATCATCTGTGTGATAATATTGCCGAGCGAAGTAGCCTCTCCGATCCCGGCATACACTGTTTTGCCGGATGCGGCCGCTGTCAGCTGATTCAGATAGGACGCGTTGGAACCGCCGCCGACAATCATGATCTTCTGGTATTTTTTTCCGGTCAGTTCTTCGATCTCCCGGGCTGTTTTCGCATAGCATTCCGCAAGACTCTGGTAAATGACTGCCGCAAAGGTTCCCGGCGAATCCGGAACCGGCTGGCCGGTCTGCCTGCAGTATGTCTGAATCGCATCACGCATGCTGTCAGGCGAGAGGAATCTGTCGTCATTGACATCCACACGGGACGGAAAATCATGCGCTTCCTCTGCGAGATCACAGAGTTCCGCAAAACTGTACGCATCCTGATATTCATGGCGAAGGGACTGGATCATCCAGAGGCCCATGATATTTTTGTGGAAACAGATATTGCCGCCGCAGCCGCCCTCATTGGTGAAGTTCGCTGCTTCTGCCGCACTGCTGCAGTCAGGCTGTTCCCGCACAACCCCCATCAGTGACCATGTGCCGGAACTGATGTACAGATAGTCTTCCGAAGCATCTGCCGGGATTGCCGCGACTGCAGACGCGGTGTCATGTGAGCCGACTGCGATGACGTCCACGCCGCCGGGATTCCCATCGCACACGCCGGATTTTCCCGCCGGAACACTGGTTTCCCGCACCACCTCAGGCGACAGCGGTCCGATCTTCGTTCCGGGCATCACGATTTTCCCGAAGATTTTTTCCGGAAATCCCAGCCTGCGGATCAGTTCGTAATCCCAGTCTTTGGTCTGCGGATCCACCAGCTGGCTGGTCGTTGCCTCTGTGTATTCATTTGCCTTCACACCGGTCAGCAGATAATTCAGATAGTCCGGAACCATCAGCAGTGCTTCTGCCCTGTCCATGCGGTCCGATGTATTTACCTGATCAGCCATCAGCTGATAAATCGTATTGTAGGACGCCTTCAGGATACCGGTCCGCGCATACAGTTCCGTCTGCGGAATGATCCTGTAAACTTCCCCGTCAATTGCATCGGTGCGGTGGTCGCGGTAGCCATAGGTTGGCGTGACCGCCTGATTTTCTGCATCGAGCAGCACATAGTCCACGCCCCAGGTATCAATCCCGAGACTGACCGGGGCAGACGGCAGCTGCATGCTTTTGCGGATTCCTTCCAGAATCTCAGCACGAAGATGCGCATAATCCCAGCAGAGCGAGCCGTCCTTCTTCTCCATCCCATTTGTAAACCTGTGGATTTCCTCCAGGACAAGACGGCCGTCCCTGATTGCTCCCAGAATATGCCGGCCGCTGGACGCGCCGATATCAATCGCAAGATATGTTTTTCCCATCCTTTATTCCTTCTGAAATGTATCTTATCAGACAATTACCGGATTGTTTTATACAGCGGTCCGTATGCCTGGCACGCGCGGAAATCCTGTCCTTCTTTATCCATACCGAATGCATTCCATGCCGCCGGACGGAAGATATCCTCTTCCGGAACATTGTGCATGCAGACCGGAATGCGCAGGATCGAGCAGAGCGTGATCAGATCTGCGCCGATGTGACCGTAGCTGATTGCGCCGTGGTTTGCGCCCCAGTTGTTCATGACATCATATGCTGTCTTAAATGCCGGTTTTGAGCTGTCTGTGCGCGGTGAGAACCAGGTGCACGGCCATGTATAGTCGGTACGCTTCCAGATCTTGTCGGAAACTTCATCCGGCAGCTGTACAGTCCAGCCTTCACAGATCTGAAGAACCGGTCCCAGTCCCTTGACCAGATTCAGACGAATCATGGTTGCCGGCATTTCAGCTCTTGTCAGGAAACGTGAGGAATAACCGCCGCCGCGGAAATAACCGTTGTCTGCTGCACACCACTCCGTGTGCGCCATGATGGTCTCAATGTCTTCATCCGTGACATCGTACCACTCTTTCATGACCGGATTTCCATTCTCATCGCGCAGCTCGCCGCATGCATCCAGGCAGCAAGCACCGGAGTTGATCAGATGAATCAGGCCGTCGGCCTCTTTTGCCTTTCCTTCCAGATCATAGCCGGTCGCCTTCTTGACAGATGCGGAATTCCAGCAGGTCCGGACATCCGCAAACATCTGCGGACGGTTGGTCAGAAGCTTCATGAACAGCATACCGATGCCGTTCAGCACGTCGTTCTCGGTTGCAAGAATGTACGGCTCGCGGGCGCCTTCCCAGTCAAAGGACGTGTTCAGCAGTGCTTCCGGGTAGTCGCAGTTCGGGTAGAAATCGGTCCACTGACGCTGTCCCTGGAATCCGCCGGCGATCGCATTGTGGCCGACAGCCTCTTCCTCACATCCCTTCGGCAAATTCGGATTGCCGTTGTAGAGGTCTTTGATGATACAGGCCATCTTGACGACGAACTCCCAGTCCTTTTCCTTCTGCTCCGGAGTCTTTCTGATAAAGTCAGGATTCTTGTCCAGACCTTCTTTACAGTACTTCTTTGTCCATGCGAGTGCCTTCTGGTACGCTTCCTCATTGTAAATGTGCTCAGACATTCTGCGGATGATCTCAACCTCGTCGATGGATTCGACACGCATGCCGAGATATTCCTCGATAAATTCCGGGCTGATGATTGAGCCGCCGATTCCCATCGTAACAGAGCCGATCTGCAGATAAGATTTATCACGCATGGTTGCCGCTGCTACAGCTGCGCGCCCGAAGCGAAGGAGTTTTTCCTGCACGTCAGCCGGAATTTCCGTGTCATCTGCTTCGCAGACATCATGGCCGTAAATACCGAATGCCGGAAGTCCCTTCTGCGCATGTGTTGCCAGGACGGAAGCCAGATAAACCGCGCCCGGACGCTCCGTGCCGTTAAATCCCCAGACACCCTTAATGGTAAGCGGGTTCATATCCATCGTCTCAGCGCCGTAGCACCAGCATGGTGTAACGGTTAATGTAATGGCCACGCCGGCTTTCTTAAACTGCTCCTCACAGGCAGCCGCCTCGGCAACGCGTCCGATCGTCGTGTCAGAGATCACAACCTGCACCGGCTCACCATTCGAATACTTCAGATTCTCCGTAAACAGCTTTGCGGCAGACTTCGCCATATTCATTGTCTGCTCTTCCAGAGACTCACGCACACCGAGTGCGCCTCTTCTTCCGTCAATTGTCGGACGGATGCCAATCACCGGGTACGATCCAATATATCTGTTTTCAGCCATTTCGATTCTCCTCCTTCTCGATTATCCATTATAGCCGCGCGGTCTGGATCCGTCTTCCCGGACCTGTCCGTACGTCTTATACTTCTCCATAACCTCTGCCATCTGCTCCGATGTGAGCACATTCATGCCGCCGGCCGCAAGTGCGCGCCATTCGACTTCCGCACACCATTCCATGGTCAGTGCCAGTCCGTAGGCACTCTGCATCGTCTCACTGCAGGCCACCATGCCGTGGTTGGCCAGCAGAACGCCCCTGCTCTCGGAACCTTTGATCGCCTCTGCAACACCATCTGCCAGTTCCTGCGTTCCATACGTATAGTACGGCACCAGCGGAATCGTATCTGTCAGTGCTTCCGCAATCGCATAATGCACAGACTGCAGCGGCTTTCCCATACATGCAAGCGTCGTGCAGTACATGGAATGTGCATGTACAACCGCACAGACATCCTTCTTATTCCGGTAAAAAACGCTGTGCAGCTCATGCTCACTGGATGGTTTCTTATCACCTTCCACGATATTGCCATTCAGATCCATAATGACAATATCCTCCGGCTTCGTATCGGCATATGCCACACCCGACGGGCTGATCGCCATCAGGCCCTCTGCCGGATCATAAATACTCAGATTACCCGATGTTCCCTGTGTCAGCCGGTCCGCGATCATCCGCTTTCCATACGCGACAATCTGCTCCCGTGCTTCTTTCATTTTCATATTGCTCTCTCCTCTGTTCTCAGATGGTACCTTTCTGCAAAATCACATTCGCATACAGCGCCGATTCTCCGGTTGCAATCACAGCATACGCCTTTTTCGCCTCTTCGTAAAATGCAAAGCGCTCGATCGTTCCGACTGCATCTGCCCCGCGGTCATCATACTTCGCAATGATTTCTTTGTAGGTATCCCAGATCGGTGTCTCGACGGGATCCCCCGGCATGACTTCCATAAGATTGACCGGATGCTCCACATAGGCATCCAGCGGGAACAGCTGCAAAATGGCATCCAGAATCTCCGGCACGCCGTGACCGTCCATGCGGATCACAATTGCATCTCTGCCCATCGATTCCGCCGGAAAATTCCCGTCACCGATGACGATCCGGTCGCTGTGGCCCATCTCTGCAAGTACTTTTAACAGCTCAGGCGAAAGTATCTTCGGAATTCCTTTCAGCATGATTATCTCCTTATGTTAAAATATTCAGCTTTACTCTTTCCATTATATGAAGATATTCAGCTGAAACAAGGATTATTATTATCTTCTTACAGGACAATATTCACATTTTCGGATATAATAATATCATTCAACCGAAAGGAAACCATCTTATGAAATATCTGGATTACCGCGAAAAACGCCAGCACGGCGATTTCAATTTTCCGATTGCCTACTACTCTGAAAATCCGCATGCACCGCGGTATGTGATGCCCTTTCACTGGCACGACGAATATGAACTGATCTATGTCACAGCCGGAAAATTTCTGGTCACGGCTGACGGAACGGATTACAGGATGCAGGAAGGAACATGTCTCCTGCTTCCCGGCGGCATTCTGCACGGCGGCACGCCGGAGAACTGCCATTATGAGTGCGTCGTATTTCACCCGCGCATGCTTCTGGTCAGCCAGCATCTGTGTGCGCCCCTCATCCACGGACTGATCAACCGCACGGTCACACTGCGCCAGAATCTGTTTAGCCCGGATACCGCTGCCGCAGCGATCACCCGAGATCTGTGCAGATGCCTGCAGTCCCGCACAAAGGGATACGAATGGTTCGTCCAGAGCTGCCTCTATCAGCTCCTCGGTGTCCTGAACGCGGAAGAAATTCTGCTATTTGAGGAAACAAAAGAAGGCTCCGGAAACCCGGAGCCTGTCAAAAATGCACTTTCCTTTATTGAGGAACATTATTCAGAACGTAGTGAACTG
>JAFUCM010000193.1 GCA_017459675.1 Eubacterium sp. | reverse complement strand
TCCGTGACATTTTCAGCCTGGATTTCCTCATTCGGTTCGACCATCGGACAGATTACATAGACCTGATGGCCTGCCGCGATCTGCTTCCGGAAAAACTGATAAGCTGCCGGGCGGTATGATGTGTCCACGACAGCATTTTTGATCCGGGCTCTTCTTGCCGGAAGTTCGTGCAGTGCGGAAATATCCAGATCCCCGTACAGAATCATCGCCAGTGTGCGCGGGATCGGCGTTGCACTCATCACCAGAACATGCGGTGATGCATCTCGTCCCTGCTGTGTATCGGATTCTGATTCCCCGTCCGCGATTGCTCCCGGAGAACCCTCTGCAGATACCGCGCCTTTTTCACTGAGCATGCCGCGCTGACGGACACCAAAGCGGTGCTGCTCATCCGTGATGACCAGGGCAAGATTTGCATAGGTCACCTTCTCCTGGAACAGCGCGTGGGTTCCGATAATCATCGCAATCCTGTTTTCTGCGATCCGCTGATAAATCCCGCGTTTTTCCGCCGCCGTACAGCTTCCGGTGAGCAGAACGACACATTCCGGATCAATCCCGTTGTCCTGCAGCAGCTGACACATCGCGGCATAATGCTGCTGTGCCAGAACTTCGGTCGGAACCATCAGAGCACTCTGCAGTCCGTTTTCCATGGTAAGAATCATCGCAAGAAATGCCAGAATCGTCTTGCCGCTTCCCACATCTCCCTGCACCAGGCGGTTCATGGTCGTACCCCCGGTCAGATCCCGCTCAATCTCCTGCCAGACGGTCTTCTGTCCTTCTGTCATCTCATATGGCAGAGAGGCCGTCACCTGCCGGATCCGGTCAGAAGGATGCATCCGGAAAGTCTCATTTTCTGCATTCAGATTCTTTTTCAGCATGGATACGCCGAGCAGAAACAGGAAAAATTCATCAAAGATCAGCCGGTGTCTGGCATCGAGAAGACGCGCGCGCGATTCCGGAAAATGGATCTCCGGAATTGCCTCATTGATCTCCCATAAAGCAAAAGACTGCCGGATCTTTTCCGGCAGATAATCCCGTTCCGGTACGCGCTCTGCAAGCACCTGCCTGACCGTTTTTCGCAGCATCTGATTGGAAAGCCCTGCCGTCAGTGCATAGACCGGCAGCATCTGTCCCCGCATCCTGGCATAAACTTCCTGGTCAAAAATCTGCGGGTGCTCCATAACCAGGCGGTTCTGCTTCTCGATCACAAGGCCGCGGAAGACCTTCCGCATCCCGGGTTTGAGCTGCGTACGCAGATACGGCATATGAAACCAGTTCAGCTGCAGCGTGCCCGTCCCATCCGTCACCTGCAGCATGGTAATCGAATTTCCGCCGAAACGCCTGACAGAAGGCGTCTTCGTCACAACAGCAAGGATGACATTCTTCTGCCCGGGAATCACCTGATCATAAGGAACCGGTTCGTCATATACTTCATAATCACGCGGATAATAATGCACGAGGTCATCCACTGAAAAAACACCCAGCCGCTCAAAAAGCTGTTCCGTCTTTTCTCCGATCCCCTTCAGTTCCCGCAGCCTTCGATACGCCATGCCCCGCCTCTCTCCTCTATGAGATAACACTAACACTATTTTGCGAAATAAAAGCGTGAATGAAAACCAAAGCGAGAGCGGTCCCGGTGATGTGTTTTCATTCACGCATATACGCAGCTAAACAGCCGCACAATTTTTACTCAACCGCAATGATGCAGTAGTATACCGGCTGGCCGCCCGCATTGACTTCTACATCACAGTCCGGATAGGTCTCAGAGAGCCGTTCCGCCAGTGCTTCAGCGTCCTCTTCGGACATATCTTCTCCGTAATAGATACTGATGAGTTCCGTGTCATCATCCGTCATTTCAGCGACGGCTTTCTCAGCCACTTCCGGAATTGCGCTGCCTGCACAGATGATTCCCGCATCGCCGACTGCCATGATGTCATCCTTGTGAATCTCAATATTATCGATCGATGTATCCCGGATGGAATAGGTAATCTGCGTGGTCTTGACATGCTTGATCATCTCACACATTTCATCCGCATTTTCCTCCGGTGTACTGTCCGGAACGAAATTGATCATCGCAGTGATTGCCTGCGGCACGGTTTTGGTCGGGATTACGATAATGTTCTTGTCTTCCGTCAGGTCACGCGCCTGATTTGCAGCAAGAATGATATTGCTGTTGTTCGGGAAGACGAAAATGTTCTTCGCCGGAACCTCCGCAATCGCATGCAGGAAATCATCGGTGCTCGGATTCATGGTCTGGCCGCCCGAGATCACGTAATCAACATTCAGTTCCTTGAAGATCGAGCGGAAGCCTTCTCCCGCACAGACAGCGATAAATCCGTTCTCTTTCAGTTCGACCGGCGCAGCTGCTTCCTCGAGCTGTTCCTTTGCCATGCGTTCCGCGTTCTTGATGACCTTCTCATGGTGCTCCACACGCATGTTGTCGATCTTCATATTTGTGAGCGCACCATATGTGAGCGCTTTGGAAATTGCCGCGCCCGGATCATTTGTATGCACATGAACCTTTACGATGTCCTCATCTGCCACAAGTACGAGCGAGTCGCCGAGCCCCATCAGGAACTCCTTGAATGCGGCAACCTCCGGCTGCGGGAGCGGCTCCCGCCGGTTGATGATAAACTCCGTACAATATCCGAATTTGATCTCCGCATCTGACTCGTCTGCAAGAACTGCGGACACCTTCTTTGCGGGACGCATCTGCTCTGCGAGAATCTTCGGATCAAATTCACCGATCAGCTCGGCATATGCACCCTCGAGAATCGTCAGAAGCCCTTTTCCGCCGGAGTCAACGACACCCGCCTCTTTGAGCACAGGCAGCATCTCCGGTGTCTGGTCCAGCACGATCTGACCGTGATCCAGCGCACCGCGGATCATCAGGTCGACGGTCATATCGGACTCTTTTGCGAGTTCCCGCGCACGCTCGGCAATCCCGCGTGCAACAGTGAGAATTGTGCCTTCCTTTGGCTTCATGACAGCCTTATAAGCGGTTTCCACTGCTTTTTCTGCGGCTTCAGCCACCAGAACCGCATCAATCTCTTTATAGTCACGGATCACCTTGGTAAAACCGCGGCAGAGCTGCGAAAGAATTACGCCCGAATTTCCGCGCGCCCCGCGAAGGGATCCGCCCGAGATCGCTCTGGCAATTTCTTTCATGTCGTCTGACGGCACGGCATGCACTGCGTCGACAGCTGCCATGATTGTCATTGTCATATTGGAGCCGGTATCCCCGTCCGGCACCGGAAAGACATTTAATTCATTTATCAGTTCTTTTTCTGCTTCAAGATTGGCTGCTCCCGCACAGAACATGCGGGAGATCTTTTCTGCATTAATCGTTTCGTAAGACAAAACTGCAGTTCCTCCTTCCGGCTCAGTCAATCACGCGTACGCCTTCGACATATACGCGGATCCGCTCGAGTTCCATACCGGTGAACTCTTCCATTTTATATCTGACATTGCTGATCAGGTTTTCTACAACAGCCTGAATGCTGACACCATATGCCATAATCACATGAAAGTCAAGTGAAATCCTGTTCTGATTAATCGTTACATTGATTCCGCGGCGCAGGAAGTCACGGCGCAGCACTTTGATGACGCCATCTTTCAGATTCAGGCCTGCCATGCCGACAATTCCAAAGCACTCTACGGCAACGCCGCCCGCGTAGGTTGCTATCACATCCGGGTTAATGATCACTTCGCCCAGATCGGTATCCATTCTGCCCTTCATCGAGAACGCCTCCTCTTTCTTCTGTGGTCAGGGACCGGTGTCCCTGCCGGACTGCACGGATCGCCCGTGCATTTATATAGTATAGACTATTTGCTTCAGAAAAGAAATATAATTTTGACTTTCCAATATTTTACAAAACATTTTACTTGCAAACAAAAGGTTCTTCTGATAGAATACAACTGTTGCGAACTGATCATCGCAATTGAATTCGAATTCCAACCCGGGGAGGTGTTAACCATGGCAAAATGTAATGTCTGCGGCAAGAGCGTACATTTCGGCGCAAATGTCAGCCATTCTCATAGAAGATCAAACAGAATCTGGAAGCCGAACATTAAGTCTGTACGTGTCAAGACTGAAGGCGGCGCAAAGAAGATGTATGTCTGCACTTCTTGCCTGAAGAGTGGCCGTGTCGAGCGCGCTTAATCTGGAAAGAATGAATTTTAAAAAAACAACCGTGGCGATTTCGTCACGGTTGTTTTTTTGTCTTATCGGATTCAAGTAAGGAAAGCCTGCATAAAACCGCAAAATCTACATTACTCGCCGAAGCTGTCTGCAACATCATCCGCCGTAATATCGTTCTTTCCGCCGCCGGTAAAGCGGTTTACAATTCCCGGTGCCATATCAATAATTTTGGAAATCGCATCCTGGCTCTTCAGATTGATCAGCTGTGTGGAACCATCCTTGCTGATTTTCAGCACAGCCGCAGGTGTCATCTTTGCCCCGAGGCCGCCGGCTCCGTTGTCCTTCCTGTCACCGGCAAATGCGCCGGCACCGATTCCAAATGAAACATCCGCCAGCGGAAGCAGAATATCCTCGCCGACCTTGATCGGTTCACCGACCACGGTCTTTGATGTGAGAAATCCGTCCAGTCCCTTCAAGAGAGAGTCTACTGTCGTATTGAAATCGTTATTTGCCATTTTTATTTCCTCCTGATCTTCTGTTTTCTGCAGCAATTACTTTTTCCAGCGGCACCTTCTGCCGCACCACTTTAATCAGCAAGCGTACATTTTTATTCAATATGATTTTCAGGCCCTGTATAATGAAATATATCAGAAATACACGGCCTTTGAAAACGGTATCCGCCTCAAAACATGCTTCCCGGAAATCAGGAATCACTTCCAGCTTCTCCGGCATCTTCGGGTAGAGCATGGCCAGAATGCCGCAGATCTGTCCGGTGCGTGCCGGATCTGACAGACCGAACCGGATGAATCCACTGATCCTGCGCGGCAATACGTGCTTCAGCACCCGGATGCCGCCGGTTTTTACAGCAGTAAATGCCTCCCGGAACATCTCCGTGCGGATCAGACGGAAGCCCCATCTGACCTTTTCCAGAATCGCCCGGATCTTTCCGGACGCGCGTTCCTTCCCGGAACCGCCCCCGGCTTTTTTCTGCCGGTGTGCATTTTTTCTTGCTTCAAGCTTCTGTGCACGCGCTGCTTTCTTCTGTTCCCGCGAAGCTTTCTTCTGCTCCCGCGCAGCATCCCGCTGCCGTTTTACATCTGCCTTCTGTTCTGCGCCGCTCTGTTTCTGCGCGCTTTCCGGATCCTGTTGTTTCTCCGACAGATGATCCTGTACATCCGTACGTTCCTGCGCCGGCTCTGTCACTTCCGTCAGATCAGAGGATTCCGTGCGCGCCGGCTGTATCGTTTCTGCTCCGTCTGCGGATTTCGCCTGCGACAGCTGCGTTACTTCTGCTCCGCCTGCAGATTCCGCCTGCGACGGCTGCGTTCGTTCCGGCCCGCTTCCGTCAGTCTCCTGACCGGATGCGGCCTGCGCCTGCGTTTTGTCTGCAGTGCCCTGCGCCGTCCCGGTTTTCTGTATTACTGCCGGGCTGTCCTGGGCAGATTCTGTCTGTTTCGTCGCACTTCTGTTTTTCCGGTTTTTGATCAAACGAAGGAGCCGCAAAACCGGTATTCCGAGAAGATATACTTCAAAGTCTTTCTGCTCATCCAGCAGGCGGAAACGCACCCTGGCGACAAACAGCAGCCAGCTGACGCCTCCTTCTGCCCGGAAATGTTCTTTGTCTGCTTTGATCTGTGCCTTATAACAGTACGGTGCAAGAATCAGCAGAAGAAGCAGTGCAAGCACGGCCAGAATGATTACGAGAAGCACTTTGCCGATGATCAGAAGAACATGAAGCAATGTGCTCAAAACTGCCATATCATCACATCCCTTCTCCTTCCGTCATCTGCAGGATAAGATCCGTGCGGTACCGTTTCATCAGATAGGACCGCATGTCACATCCGCCAGTCGCCAGCACTGTGTCGGATGCGATTCTCCGGAGAACCTCCATGGCTTCCTCCCGTCCGATCGCAGCGCCGACCAGCATGCCGGTATATCTGACCATACTTTTGTGAAACGCCAGCCTGCCAGCCGGGAAAAGATCCAGCTGATCGACCCCATTGGAGGCGAGCGTAATCAGATACAGCTGCGGAAAGAGAAACTCCTCCTGCTCAATATCCTCACGGATCTCATCCAGACGCTCTGCAGCATAAGTTCCGATATAAATATGATCATACCATCTCATAGCAACCACTCACTTGATTCACGTAAACAATTCGCCACAAATACAGTTATTCAAAATAAGCTGCAAAGATGCGCCGGGCGGCCTGCCAGGCCGGGAACTGATTGTCCGTTCCGCCGTCCTCAACCAGAACCGAAACGACGATATCGTCACTTCCGGTATTGGAGTAACCTGCAAACCATGAATGCGCCCTGCCCTGGCTGACATCGCCATACTGTGCCGTTCCGGTCTTGCCGGCCACATCACAGGACAGATCAGAAAGCCCCGTGGCCGTTCCGCGGCTTACGACTTCATGCAGTGTCCCGTCAATCGCGGCGGCTTCGGAAGCAGACATCACGCTGCCGGCGGATTTGCCGCTGATCGTACGGACGACGGCACCCTGGGCATTTTCCACACGTTTGATAAAATTCGGCTGCATCATCTTGCCGCCGTTTGCAACAGCGTCCAGGATCATGCACATTTCCATCGGCGTCGCCAGCGTATTGCCCTGTCCGATACCGGTCTGCATCGTCAGTTGATCCGGCGATGATTTTTCAAGGGTGAACCGGCTCTTTGTCGACGGAATGTCCAGCGACAGACTCTGGTTAAACTTCAGTCCCTCTGCTGTCTGGATCAGATCGCCGCGCTTAATCAGTTCTGTTGCCATATACGCAAATGCACAGTTGCAGGAATTTGCCATGGCATCCGAAAAGCTCTCCTCTCCATGCGCAGCACCGCCCGCACAGTGGATGGTAAATCCTTTCTGCTCATATTCGCCGGTGCACGTGTAATGGAAATTCTCGAACGAGCCGACACTGCGCAGATAAGCCAGTGCAGTTACGACTTTAAATGTGGATCCCGGCGGATAGAGGCCCTGTGTCGCGCGGTTCATAAAGACACCGCTGGATTCATTTTCTTCACTCGTGAGCCACTCCCAGTCATCCACAATGGTATTCGGATCATAGGAAGGATTGCTGTAATCCACAAGAACATCCCCTGTGGTTTTGTCCATGACAAATACGGCGCCATGGTAGGATCCGAGCGCATCGCGCGCGGCCTCCTGGAGGGAAGCATCCAGTGTCGTAACGACATTATCGCCGGGTTTCTTTTCCTCGAAAAGTTCCGAGGTGACCTGCTGCTGCAGATCCGCATGCGAAGTCAGCAGCCGGCTGTTCTGCGACTGCTCCAGCCCGCTGGAGCCATAATCGAGATAACCGACCGTATGTGCGTACAGCGATCCATACGGATAATTTCGCGTCTCATTGCCCTCACTGTCCAGTGTGGTCTGTGCAAGGACAGTCTCTCCGTCTGCCGCCAGAATACTGCCGCGGACGATCTTCTCCGCAAGTGCTTCTGTCCGCTTATTATAGGGACTGTTCAGCAGTTCTGCACTCATTGCTGTCTGAAAATACACCATATAGCAGATCAGACCGATAAACAGAAAGACAGACAGAACCGATACGATCCGGTAAGGCCGCAGCGCCTTCTTCTGTTGTTTTTCGGACGGGAGCTCAGTAGTTAAGGCTCTTTTCTGTTTCGTCCTGGATTTTTCTTGAGAGGTCTTCAAAATCAGGCATCTCCCTTTCCAATTCATTCGGTGTCATCTGAAGTGCATCCGGAAGATTGTCCGGCTGCCGCAGCCTCGCTTCTCTCCCCGGATCTTTGTATGTTTTCCGGGTGCCGGGACTGCTGACCGGTGCTGTTCCCCGGCTTCCGTAACTGACCGGCGCCGTGCCGTCTGACCGCGATGCCTGTCTGACCGGCGCCGTGCCTGCTGACCGCGATGCCTGTCTGACCGGCGCCGTGCCTCTGCCGCTCCGTCCTGCAGATGCATTTCTGCTGTTTCGTTCGGATCCTCTGTCAGATGCATTCTGACTGACCGCCATCGTTCTGCCGCGCCTTCCGGAAGCTCTGCGCGCATTGATTTCCTGTTCCTTCTCATTTTGTCTGCGGATGATTTCCTGCAGGAGTTCTTTCTCCTCCCCTTCATCTTCACGCATCATATAGAGGCCCTGAATAATTGAGAGCATAATAATTGTACACATGATAGAACTGCCGCCGTAACTGACCAGAGGCAACGTAATGCCGGTCATCGGAATGAACTTTGTCGTTCCGCCCACCGTCAGAAATACCTGGAAGGCATATTCCGTTCCGAGTCCGATCGAGACCAGTCTGTAGAACCGGTTGGACAGTTTCGTTGAAATAGAAACAATCTGCAGATACATACTCATGCAGATCAAAATCAGAAAGATTCCAAACAGGATGCCGAACTCCTCACAGATCGCAGCATAGGTGAAATCCTGCTTGGCAAGCGGAATCATCTCGGGATTGCCATTGAACAGTCCTGTTCCAAACCACCCGCCGGCACACACGCCGAAAAGCGCCTGTACAATCTGATAGCCGGTGCCCTCATAATCCTGAAACGGATCGCGCCACACCTGGACACGCACACGGATATGTGCAAACAGGCGGTAAGCCACAACAGAGGCCGCTGCCATTCCGCCAAGTCCCAGCGCGACATATCCAAGCCGCTTCGTTGCGACATAAACCATGACCATATAGGCGACGAAATAAATCAGCGCCGCGCCGAGGTCACGCGATATGACAAGAATTCCGACATGGACCGCCGCCAGCAGAGAAACCCGGATGACCTGCCGGAATGTTGCCGTTTCCTTGAGCATCGAAGCAATGAAGAATACAAATGTGATTTTGACAAATTCGGAAAACTGGAAGCTGATGCCGCCGATTTCCAGATTCAGATTTGCGCCGCCATAAACACGGCCGAGCGCAAAGACACCGCCCAGCAGCAGAATTCCGAGAATCGCATAAAACCAGGACAGATTGCGCATGACCTTCACGCGCCGGATAAATGCCGGTATGATCAGGCAGAACAGTGAAGAAATCGCTGTAATGATCAGCTGTTTCCACGCAGTATCCAGATCCAGTCTCGCCTGAATGACAAATCCGACAGAAAGCAGCATACACATCGTATTAACCAGCGGAATTGATGCCTTTCTGTAAAACAGCCTGTAGAGCAGCTGAATCAGCACGATGTATAACAGCAGTCCGGCGAGTATCACAAGCATGCGGAATTCTCTGGTTTTCAGATACATGATCAGAAAAGCCACAATGTCAAACAGAATGATCACGGAAATCTCCGAGCCGGTGTGCCGCTTTCTTGCATCCGGGTCTTTTGCGCGCATGACAAGAAATGCGTTCATCGTGAACAGCACGATCAACAGCAGTAATACATATTTGGAAATCTGTACAAGGATTTCTGTCATTATTCCACGCCTCGTTTATAGTGGCCGCCGGTTGTCGGAAACGTAAAGAGATCTCCCGCCATTCTGTCACGTGCGGCAAGCATGATTTCACGGATCTGTGCCTCCGGCTCTGTTGTAAATGCAATCCGGAAAGAAGCAATGCCCGCCTCTTCCGCAGCCTTTCTCCAGCTGCCGGGAATACAGGCCGGCAGGCTGTTATAAATAACGTTATAACATGCACTGCAGTAATTCACAACGGGAAAAGCCGCGCCCTTCCGGTCCGTCAGCGTCAGAATCCCGCCGGATGCAGACAGGTCCGTCTGCAGTTCCACCGGCCACTTCCGCTTCGGGAAAAGGCATTTCCCCAGTGTTTTGCGCACACACTGTGCTGAAATCATCATGGGCGCCCGTCCGTAGACGACCAGTTCTGCATTACGGTTGTCCCGGTGCCGGATCTCGCTGCGGTTGAGTTCGAGCGGTACCGTATTCCTGAAAAATCCGCTTTCTCTGTAGAAGGCAAGCGCCTGGTTATTCCAGGTGAACAGGCCGGCGTCCATGGCTGCCAGATGCTCCAGCTCCAGATCCTTCAGAATGCCAAGTCCCTCCAGATTTCTCACAAGAAAGCCGTCGACCGCTTCTGTATGATCAGCATTTCTGATGGCATCCATCTTTTCGCGCAGGCTTTCTGCCGCACGGCCCCGCACAACATAAGGGAGCGACAGCCGCACCCGGAATCCGTCCCGGATGCATTTTCTGATCCGCTCGGGTCTGTATGCTTCGACCGGAAGATCGATTCCGATCTGATCCACACCTTCCGGAAGCTGTCCTTCTGCGAACACCTCAGCTGCAAGCTGCATAACCAGACCGGCTGTTTCCGGACGGTCCGTCTGAATCCAGAGGATCCGCTGCCGCCCGGCCGGGTTCTGTATCGCTGCCTGCGTCTGCAAACCAAAATCTGCCGGAGCAGCCGGGTTTTGCTTCTGCGCCTCTGTGCCGGACGGGCTGACCGGATTCTTTGACAGTTTATCAGAATTATATGTCGAAACCGTGTCTCTTTCCCTGCGGTACGCTGCGAGAATTTGATCCTCCAGCATCGTGAGTGCATCTCTTCGCAGTGCATTCAGCCGGCTGACCGGGAGAAATACGGGTTCCTCCGGCATGGAGATGTGCAGATGCCGGACTGCAAAGGGACTCTCCCCCGTTTTGTTCAGCTGCTGCGCAATCCGCTCACGCGTTGTGGGCTGTTTTGCCGCCGGTTCTGCAACAGGTCCGGAAATGGATACGGTCTGCTCCGTCTTGTCCGAATCCGGCCGATCCGGCTGCACAGCTGTCCGAAGCGTCAGTTCTGCCGGTTCATGCAGCCGCAGGACCAGTTCGGCATCACAGGGTGTTTTTAACTGAATTTCACGCAGATGCGCAGCGATCCGTTCATACTCTGCCGCCGCCTCGGCACTGTGCTGCTTCGCAGCTCTTTCTTCCTGCTTGCGGTTATGCAGGGCAATCATCTCAGGGCCGTTATGCATCTGGTAATAACCGCTGCACAGGCCGTCCCGGTTGAACAGGCTCGCAAGCCGCTGCAGATCTGCAGGATCCACCTGATAATGGTCCGGGTCTTCCGCCCAGCGGTCGATATAATCTCTGTAAACAGATGTTACGCCTGCTGTATATTCCGGCCGCTTCATGCGTCCTTCGATCTTGAAGGAGCAGCATCCGGCTGCAATCAGCTCCGGTATCAGTTCCAGCGCACACATATCACGCATATTGAGCGGATAGGCGGTATTGTCTGTTTTATTTCTTTGTTTCCTGCTGTTTTCACCAGCAGAAAAAGGAAGCCGGCACACACCGGCACATCTTCCCCGATTGCCGGAACGGCCGCCGATCAGGCTGCTCATCAGGCACATTCCGGAATAGGAATAACACATTGCACCATGGATAAAGCACTCAATATCAAGGCCCGTCTCTTCAAAGATTTTGCGAATCTCCTGCAGAGAAAGCTCACGTGCCGGAACAACGCGGCACACACCCTTCTGCTGCAGCAGGCGTGCACCTGCCGGCCCTGTGACGGCCATCTGGGTACTTGCATGCAGTTCCAGCCCGGGAAATGCTTCGTGCAGCACACGCAATACGCCCGGATCCTGCACGATCACACCATCCAGGCCCTGCCGGTAAAACGGTTCCAGATAACTGCACAGCTCCGCGTCAATCTCCCGGTTCTTAAACAGCGTATTCACAGTAAGATACAGGCGTTTTCCGAGCAGATGAACCTGATCAATCGCCCGCAGCAGTTCCGGTTCGTCCGGATTGTCCGCATATGCTCTGGCTCCAAATCTGCTTCCGCCGATATAGACGGCATCTGCGCCGGCTTTCAGTGCCGCGTGCATTGCTTCGATCGAGCCTGCCGGCGCCAGAAGTTCCGGGCGGCCGGGACGCCCCGCATCCGCTCTGTTCTGCGCTTCCGCACCGGTTAAACCGTCTGTTAATTTACCCGTTAATTCACTTCGTAATTCACCTGATACTGCATCTGTTTTCGGCATTTCAGTTTCCGTGATTCTTGACATAGCGTCTGCTTCTCTTTGCATATTTTTCATTGCGGGCAGATTCCGCCTCCGCCTGTGAAGGATCGGAAGCCGCCTCCGGATCCGCTGTGATTCCTTCGCGGTATGCCGGAATCTGCTGATCCAGTGTCCGGTAATCCGGAGAAATTTCACCCGTCCGGACATCCACGCCCATCTGAACCGGCGCATGCATCTGCTTATAGGCAGCCAGTTCCCGCTCGAGCTGCTGGATCCGCACCCGTGCACTGACCAGATCCTGCTTGACCTCATAACCCTCGCCGTCTTTGGATTCCATATCCCGCTCCAGGGCATCTGCGCGCTCTTTTGCCTTGCAGTAATCATCTGCGATATTCAGCGCCAGCAGGATGGATTTCATATCCGCACTCTGCCGCATATACCCCGGCATGTCCCGCAGCTCTGCAATTTTGTGATTGATATAGTAGGCAACCTGCTCGAGATATTCACTGGATTCATATCCGCCAAGGGTAACTGTCTTTCCCTCGATCAACACCTTGACTGCATTTTTCTCTGCCATGTTTTCTCCTTTTCCGGCATTTTTATTCCGTATATGGAATTCCAAAATGCGCAAATGACTTTTGTGTTGCAACTCTGCCGCTCGGTGTCCTCATCAGAAGACCGTTCTTAATCAGATACGGCTCATAAACATCCTCAATGGTTCCGGTATCTTCCCCCAGCGCCGCTGCAAGTGTGCTGAGTCCGACGGGGCCGCCGCCGAATTTCTCAATAATCGTACGCAGCAGATTTCTGTCCGTGATATCCAGTCCGAGTGTGTCAACTTCCAGCAGATCCAGTGCCTTCGCGGCAATTTTCTGTGTGATATCTCCGTCGTACTGCACCTGTGCAAAATCCCTGACCCGCTTGAGCAGACGGTTCGCAAGACGCGGTGTTCCGCGGGACCGCCGTGCAATCTCCGCCGCACCTTCTTCATCAATCCTGACATCCAGAATTTCAGCCGACCGCTTCACAATCTCAATCAATTCTTCGCCTGTGTAGA
Source organism: Eubacterium sp. (assembly GCA_017459675.1). Classification (GTDB taxonomy): domain Bacteria; phylum Bacillota; class Clostridia; order Lachnospirales; family Lachnospiraceae; genus CADBRN01. The sequence goes on along the minus strand of JAFUCM010000193.1, from coordinate 3,354 downwards.
ATTCCAGATGATGGATCACGCCGAACCGGTCCCGCAGCGGTGCCGTCAGAAGCCCTGCCCTGGTCGTCGCACCCACCAGCGTAAACTTCGGCAGTTCCAGCCGGATTGATCTGGCAGCTGCGCCCTTGCCGATGACAATGTCGATGGCATAATCCTCCATCGCCGGATAAAGTACCTCTTCCACCTGCCGGTTCAGCCGGTGAATCTCATCGACAAACAGAACATCGCCCTCCTGCAGATTGTTCAGAATCGCCGCAATCTCACCCGGTTTCTCAATCGCCGGGCCTGAGGTAACCTTCAGATGAACCTGCATCTCATTTGCAATAATACCCGCGAGCGTCGTTTTTCCCAGTCCCGGCGGCCCGTAAAACAGGACATGATCCAGCACATCCCCGCGCCGTCTGGCCGCTTCAATATATATTTTTAAATTTTCCTTCGCCTTACTCTGTCCGATATACTGGTCGAAACTCTGCGGACGCAGCGTTCGCTCAATCCGCTGATCCTCTTCCTGTATATCTGTCTGTATAATGCGTCGTGCCATAATTCTATTCCTCTATAAATCGGGGTTTGTAGAACTCGCGCCTGTATCAGGATGCCTTTTCTAAAGCGGCGAATTCCACCTGAGCCGCGTAGAAAATGGCATCCTGTAAAACAGGCGCGTACCCGACAAACTCCGATTTGTCAAAACAACATTTTCAGCGCCTGTTTCAGGATCGCCTCTGAGTCCATATCTTCTGTGACCGCGACCTTACGCACCGCCTGCAGCGCCTCTGTTCCGGAGTAACCAAGTGCAACCAGTGCTTCGACTGCGTCGCTCTGGGCGCGCTGTGAAGTGCTTCCGTCTGCACCTGAAAGCGAGCTCCCAGCTCCTGCCTCTGCGTGCGCCAGTTTCTTCTCGACGGCATCCTCCAGTTTGAACTTATCTTTCAGTTCCAGAATCACTTTCTGTGCTGTCTTTTTGCCAATACCAGGTGCCTTTGAGATAAATGTCACATCATCAGAGAGGACCGCAAACCGGAGATCATCAGCCGATAACGTTGAAAGGATTCCCATGGCACCTTTCGGCCCAATTCCGCTGACACCCGTCAGCAGTTTGAACACTTCCAGATCATCCCTGTCTGCAAATCCATACAACGTCAGCGCATCTTCCTTGACATTCAGATACGTATGAATCTTGACCTGATCACCGGTCCGGACGCTTCCGTCCAGCAATGTAGCCGGGACGAAAACCCGGAAACCAATGCCGCCGCGGTCAATCAAAAGTGCATCCTGTTCAATTTCTTCAATGGTACCTTTTAAATATGCAATCATATATTAATGAACCTGTCCCTAATATAAACGAAGCCATAATCAGCCACTCTGTGTTGAATTTTACCACGTAGTCATTTTTCGCGCAACTTACGGAAAAGCAGCTGTCCATTCAGGGTTGACGGATTCTTCGTAATCCTATATGATAGACAACGTGTTGTCAGCGCAATCTAATTCAGGAAACTGAGACAACTGACAACAGCTTAAGTTGCGGCAATTTCATACATGCGAATCGAAGTCTGCAGGAAAGCACGGCATGTGCACCGAAGGAATAACACTCTCAGGTAACCAAAAGAGTTGAGGACTGCAGATGGATCGCGGCTCTGGAGAATCCCGGATCAGCCGGGTGCCGAAGGTGCAACGCGCCGGATCAGATCCGGTGCCGAATCTCTCAGGCAAAAGGACAGAGACCTGCAGACATAAAGAGACTCATTTTGCGCGGTGCAGCGTGAAATCAGCTTATGTTGTTGTGTGTTTTAAAGGATTTTCCGGACCAGATATCAGGTCCGGTTTTTTTATTGCTTAAATGCTTAAATGATTCGTTCGAGAATTGCTTATATTAAATGATACGTTCAGGAAATGCTTATATTTTAAAGAGGTGACATCATGTTCGACACGTTCAGTAATCTTCTGGTAAAAATTGATGACATTGTCTGGGGTATTCCGCTGATGGTTCTGATTCTGGCAGGCGGAATTCTGCTGACGATACGTCTGCGGCTCATGCAGACGCATAAGCTGGGACTTGCTCTGAAATGGATGATTAAGAATGAGGAAGGCGGCAAGGGCGAGGTGTCCAGCTTTGCAGCCCTGTGTACTGCGCTTTCCGCGACAATCGGAACCGGAAATATCGTCGGCGTCGCGACTGCTGTGTGTGCCGGCGGACCGGGCGCGCTTTTCTGGATGCTGGTGGCTGCATTTTTGGGAATGGCCACGAAATATGCCGAAGGACTTCTGGCGGTGAAATACAGAACCGTCGATGAAGAGGGCCACACTCTTGGCGGACCCTTTTACTATATTGAGCGCGGTATGGGACTGCGCTGGAAATGGCTTGCAAAACTATTTGCCTTTTTTGGCATCTGCGTCGGTCTGTTCGGAATCGGTACCTTCAGCCAGGTAAACGGCATCTCCAGTGCTATCAAGAATTTTTTTGATCCGGATACACTCCATGCAGTGACACTGCCGGGACTTGGTACATACTCCATTGCGGTCGTGATTTCCTCGCTCGTTCTGACGCTGTTTGTCGCGCTGGTACTGATCGGCGGACTGAAACGGATTGCCGGTGTCAGTCAGATTGTCGTCCCGTTCATGGCCGTCATCTATGTCCTTTCTGTTGTGATTCTGATCCTGTGCAACCTGAAAGCACTGCCGGGCGCGGTGGTCACCATCGTCACCGGTGCGTTTAACCCGCGGGCAGTGACCGGCGGTGTTGTGGGAAGCATGATTGTTGCAATGCAAAAAGGTGTCGCACGCGGTATTTTCTCAAATGAAGCGGGCCTTGGAAGTGCGCCGATCGCCGCTGCCGCCGCACAGACCCATGAGCCGGTACGGCAGGGTCTCGTCAGCATGACAGGAACCTTTATTGACACCATCGTCATCTGCACCATGACCGGTCTCTCAATTGTCATGACCGGTGCCTGGCAGGTGGAAGGACTGGAAGGCGTGCAGGTAACGACCTATGCCTTCCAGCACGGTCTGCCCTTCTCGAATCAAGTGTGCAGCTTTATCCTGATGATCTGCCTTGTCTTCTTCGCATTTACAACGATTCTCGGATGGGATTATTACAGTGAACGCTGTCTGGAATACCTCTCCGGCGGAAAGAAACGTTCCGTTATGGTTTTCCGCTGGCTCTATATCATCGCCGTCTTTATGGGGCCGTACATGACCGTCAGCGAAGTCTGGACGATCGCCGATATCTTTAATGGACTGATGGCGATCCCGAACATGATCGCGCTGTTTGCCCTCTCAGGTGTTGTGGCACACGAGACAAAGGCGTTCTTCCAGGCCGGAAAACATCTCTGAAGAGGGCTTTAATAAGTTCGCGCGAGG
>JAFUCM010000192.1 GCA_017459675.1 Eubacterium sp. | reverse complement strand
TCCATTCCGATTTTGATTATTCTATACATAGGTGACCTCCTTTTGTATGCGGTAATCCCTGTTACCAATGGTTTCGACGATCATAAGTATACAGGTAAATCCACGTTGCTACAAATGTGAGGTCACTTCATATTATCTCATGGAGACGTTTCTCTCTGACTCATTTTCTGATCCGATCCCAGATCCGGCTGTATAGTTTAATGATATTCCCGATCAGCACAGCCGCGATAATACTTCCTTCCCGCACGCCCTTCAGTCCGCCCAGGAACAGCAGACCCAGCACAGCGGAAATCACGATGTACAGCACGTCAAAAAATATTTTAATATTCTCATACCGCCATCCCGACACGGTACTGATCGCGCGGTTCATGGCCTCTCCGGGCAGCATTGCCACATTTCCCTTAAACTGGATCCAGATACCCAGACCAAGAATAAAGCAGCTGATAATCATACACAGAAACTGCATCGGATATGTGTCAACAACAAGGCCGTCAATCAGTCTGCAGGAAAAGTTCGTCATGTACCCGTAGGCAAATGCGAGAACCGTCTGAATCACGATTTCAACCGGATTGCATTTTTTACGCAGCAGTGCGATCTGAACGCCGATCTGGATGACGCTCCAGAGATTCAGCCAGCCGCCGAATGTCAAGAGACCGCTGATCAGCGAAACCGAGTACGGAACCGATGCCACCGGCGACGTCCCCAGCCCGGCTTTTGTCGAGAATGCTACGCCCAGCGCGGCGATAAACAGACCGATGATAAAAAGTATATATCGCTGAATCAGGGAATTTTGTTTCGTTACTGATTGTGATTTTTTTTCCTCTTCCAATTCTTTCTCCTCTCTGCAGGTTTTAAAGCAGACATAGAAAGATGAGTCAGAGAGAAACGTCCCCTCTGACTCATCTTGTTCATTCGTAATCAGCAGATCTCGGATCCTGCCGGCATCTCATCCGACGGATGGATCAGGCGGACGTTTCCGTCCGGATCCTCAGCCGAGAGGAGCATGCCCTCTGACATCAGGCCTGCCAGCTTCGCCGGCTTCAGGTTCAGGAGCACCATGACCTTCTTGCCGACCAGTTCTTCCGGCTTGTACCATTTCTTGATGCCGGACACGATCTGACGCGTCTGGTCGCCGACCTTCACCTGGAAGAGCAGCAGTTTTTTGGACTTCTTGACTTCCTCACAGGAAATGACTTCACCGACGACAAACTGCAGCTTCGCGAAATCACCATATTCGATTTCGTCCTTCAGCTCGACATGAACATCGTCTGTTTCTTCCGTATCGGCATCGTCTGCAGCATCACCGGATGCCGCGCCGGCCGCCGCTGCCTGGGCTGCTTCGATAACGGCAACCTTTTCCATGACCTCTTTCAGATCCATACGTGCAAACAGGATCTCCGGCTTCTCTGTTACATGATTGCCGGACGGATACAGACCGAACTGATCCAACTGTTCGAAGTCACGCAGTTCTGTATTAAGCTGTGCGAAGATACGCTCTGCTGTTTCCGGCATATAGGCCTGCAGCAGGGATGCACCGATCGTGATACTCTCAACAAGATTGTAAAGGACTGTTGCAAGACGATCCTGCTTTGCCTCATCCTTTGCGAGGATCCACGGCTCTGTCTCGTCGATGTATTTGTTGCAGCGTTTGAACAGAGAGAAGATCTCTGTCAGGGCATCCGCGATCCGGAGTTCCTCCATCTTCGCGTCAACCGCTGCTGCAGTTCCTGTTACCTTTGCCTTCAGATCATCGTCTACCGGCTCTGCCGCACCTGCATCGCGGACCACACCGCCGAAGTACTTGTTCGTCATGGCGATGGTACGGTTGACCAGGTTGCCGAGAGTATTTGCCAGATCGGAATTCGTGCGTTCTACCATCAGCTCCCAGCTGATAACACCGTCATTTTCAAACGGCATCTCATGCAGAACGAAATATCTGACCGCGTCAACGCCGAACAGATCAACCAGGTCATCTGCGTAAATGACATTTCCGCGGGATTTGCTCATCTTGTCGTCTGCGCGCAGCAGCCACGGATGTCCGAATACCTGCTTCGGAAGCGGCTCGCCAAGTGACATCAGGAAGATCGGCCAGTAAATGGTATGGAACCGGATGATATCCTTTCCGATCAGATGCAGGTCCGCCGGCCACAGCTTCTTGTACTGCTCCGTGCTGTTTCCGTCTGCATCATAGCCGATGCCGGTGATATAGTTGGTGAGTGCGTCCAGCCAGACATAGATGACGTTGTTGTTGTCAAATTCGACCGGAATGCCCCACTTGATAGTACTTCTTGACACACACAGGTCCTTCAGGCCCGGCAGCAGGAAGTTGTTCATCATCTCGTTCTTGCGGGAGACCGGCTGAATAAATTCCGGATGGGTGTTGATATGCTCGATCAGACGGTCCGCATATTTACTCATCTTGAAGAAATAAGTCTCTTCCTTCTCGCGGGTAACCGGACGTCCGCAGTCCGGACATTTTCCGTCCACCAGCTGGGATTCTGTCCAGAAGGATTCACAAGGTGTGCAGTACCAGCCTTCATAGGTGTCCTTATAAATGTCACCCTGCTCGTACATCTTTGTGAACATTTTCGCAACCTGCTTCTCATGATCTGCATCCGTCGTACGGATAAATTTATCATAGGAAGTATTCATCAGATCCCAGATACGCTTAATCTCGCCGGCAACATTGTCGACGTATTCCTTCGGGGTCACGCCGGCTTCATTTGCCTTGTTTTCAATCTTAATACCGTGCTCGTCTGTTCCGGTCTGGAAGAAGACGTCGTAGCCCTGCTGTCTTCTGTAGCGGGCAATCGCGTCTGCGAGTACGATTTCATATGTATTTCCGATATGCGGCTTGCCCGATGCATAGGCAATCGCTGTCGTCATGTAATATGGTCCAGTTCGTTTGATCATGTTCTCCTTCGTCCCTTCCTGTATTTCGGTCAACTCGCGTGTGATCGGAGATCGCAATTGAACTCCCGTTTTGACCCTGATTTATATATGATACCACGAATTGCTCCATATAAAAAGACAAAATCCCCTGTACAAATGCAGTGCAAATGGGCACTTTTTTGTACAGAGGACTTCTGCCTGAATGAATCTCGATCGCCGATCGCGCGCGAGCTGCGCAACGCACGAAGTGCGTCTTCTTCTGCGCAGCTCTGCGATGTCTACGCTCCGCTTCGGTCGGCGCAGAACCAGACGTCCACTGGACGTCATGCGCCGCCGGAGGCTCATTCTGTATATGAGAGATAAGGATGAAAGATGGGTATTTTTATGCCAGTGCTGCACCAAGTGCTTTGCATTCTGCGAGTGCAGCATCGTCCGGCGCCTCATTTGCCATAACGCCGTCAGAAACCAGCATCGCACCGTCGCCTTTGGTACGCTCTTCCCAGTCGCGCATCCACTGACCGTCGCCCCAGCCGTAAGAGCCGAAGAGACCGACTTTCTTGCCCATCAGGGAACCTTCAATGGATGTAAACATCGGGTCAAATTCTGCTTCCTCAAGCACTTCCGCGCCCATTGCCGGGCATCCGAATGCGATCCCGTTAAACTGAGAAACCATATCTGCGGAAAAATCAGCCGGTCCGAATACGGAAACATCCGCGCCCTTCTCCTGTGCGCCTGCAGCAACTGCGTCTGCCATTGCCTGTGTGTTTCCTGATCCGCTCCAGAATACAACTGCTACTTTGCTCATGTCTTTTGATTCCTTTCTTAATGTTTGTTTCAATCTATTCAATCACGGCACACTTCGGGGGATGTCATGCCGGAATTGATAACTTTACTGATCTTACGATCAGCTGCTCCAGCGTCTTACCGCTGCTGATTTCCCGTTTATAGGTCTCTGTGCATTTTCTGTAACTGCTGAATGTACGCTCCGCCTTTTCTTTATCACCGTACACTTTCCAGAATCCGACACACTTGACACCCTGCCGCGGATGATTGATAAATCCTTTTACATCAACCGGCGGGTAGCCGAGGAAAAGTCCGATCTCATGCGGAAATCCTTCATTTTCCTGCAGGCGCTTCACAAGTCTGACCAGACATTTCTCAGGCCGGACAGGCATCCCGTTTACTGCGCTGCCTTCTCTGTCCGTTTCGCCCAGATAGCCCATCTGCTTCAGGATCTCAATCGCCTCCGGATCACTCAGGTCTCTGGAGAGATAATCCGGCCGGTAGACATAGACCAGGGTCATCTCCTCTGTGCACCGTACGGGAATCGCGCGCAGCCCGTGCTTTGTCAGAATCTTATTCAATGCTCTGATTTCCCGATAACTGTTCTTCTTTCCCCGGATCCTGACAGAAAACAAATTGCCCGTCTTCAGGCCTGCCAGTGTCGGGGAACAGTGTTCAATAATGAATTGATCCGGCATCGGACTGCACCTCCTTCTTAATATTCTTCAGGCTGCCGCACCCTCCAGAATCTCTGTCAGAGACGCCATGGAACTTTTATGCGACCGTACAACTCTTGTAGAGTCCTGTATATTGGTCAGCGCGCACTGCACCATCTTATGAGAAACCGTATGGGTAAATAAAATCAGAAGATCCGGATTGCCGATGCGGTTCTTCATATCTCCGCACGGCTTGCAGAAGATTTTGGCCTTGTAACCGTGCCGTTTACAGAGTTCCGCATATTTTCGCTCCATACATTCGTTGCCGCCGATAATGACACAGCTCATCTCTGACCTCCTTTCCATTCATCCGCATCGCATTTTATTGCGACGCATTTGTACCGCGCTAAAGTTATTAGTTAATGCTAACCTCTTCCCTTTTTAGAACCGGCCTCTTTCGAAGCCGGTTAGCTATGTCTAATATTTTACACATTCTAAATAGTTTGTCAACCCTAACGCTTGCTGTTTATTACATATTTTCCTTTTATTCTTGCTCTAATCATCATCACCATCTGCGATGTATGCGTCTGTATTTCTCATTTTAGAAGGTATTCTGATCCGGCGAATAGCTGATGCCCGTCTGTCTGAATGCCTCTCCCATTATCTCATGAACGGCTGCTGAATCCTCTGCACGCCAGATTTCCTGCCTTTTAGATGGATCTCTTACACATTCAGCAAACTGAAGAAGCTGATAATCATGACGTTCGCTTGTCCAGGTTTCTGTGTGATCCTCTGTCGCCACGACGGTTTCCGATCCATCGCGCCGGCGAATGGTCAGATGATCAGCATACCAGAAATCATCAATGAACAGTGTCCCTTCCGATCCCACAACTCGAATCTCCTGACGGTCTTCGTCAACCAGTCCGGATTCCAGACAGGCCAGCGCGCCATCAGGATATTGCAGCAGAATCTCCATGATTTCATCACATCCGGTGCTTCCGATCCGCGCGGCAGCCTTGATTGCGGCAGGTTTCCGGCACATCAGAAAATGACATACGCTGACACCGTAAATACCAACATCCAGCAAGGATCCGCCGCCCAGTTTCTTATCAAACAGTCTGTTTTTCGGATCATATTCCGCTATAAAACTGCAGTGAATCTCCGTCTTCAAAACGGTGCCGACCGCTCCCTCTTTGAGCAGTTTTCTGGCCTGGATCATCGTCGGTTTGAAGAGATGCCACGCGCTTTCCCAGAGCATAACGCCCTTTTCTGCTGCGTATTGAAACAGACCTTCCACCTCTTCCAGAGAAAGAGACATGGGCTTTGTGCACAGTACCGGGATGCCGGCATCCATCAGCTGCTTCACCTGTTCTTTGTGAACCGAATGCGGTGTCCCGACAAAGACACAGTCAATCTGCCCGTCAGCAATCATTTCCTCCAGCGACGCATATGCTTTCCGGATATCGTGTTCAGAACGAAATCGTTCTGTTTTGGCCGCATCTCTTGCAGCAACCCCGGAAACTTCCATATCCGGCAGCGAGCGGATCATATTGGCATAAATATCTGCGATTTTTCCTGTTCCGGTAATTCCCCAGCGAATCAATTTCTTTTCCTGCGGCATATTTTTCTCCCTTTCTGCAGAACTGCACAATAGATAGCACAAGGTACACTGCGCAGTTCGTGCGCGATCAGCGATCGCGATTTACAATATTTCTCTAACCGGTTATTAACTGCTCACGTATTCCAGAATCACACGCCACGCCTCTGTCAGCCGGTCCATGTTCCACGCCGCATTGGCAGGCGAAGTAGACGGCAGGCAGATTGCCTCCCGGCCGGTCTGCGGCAGACAGTATTTCGTGTAGATTTCATGTGACTTTTTCCCGTTGGTGAATACCTGCCGAATGTCTGCCGCCGCAAAGATTCCGCGGAAATCATTCGGCTCCACATTGCGGATCGAACTGTCGCTGGAACCCTCGATATCGCAGGAATGAATGGAATCCCAGGCTGCAATATGGTTCCGCTCCAGAAGCGCCGCCTTCTCCTCGATCGTGGCCGGCAGCGTTTCTTCGTCAAACAGCCGCACCATCAGTTTCCAGAAGCGGTTCTGCGGATGCCCGTAGAAAAAACGGCTCTCCCTGGATTTGACAGACGGAAAGCTTCCCAGAATCAGAATTCTGGAATCGGGCCGGTAAAACGGCGGGATCGGATGAATGATGTGTGTCATGGTGTTTCTCCCTTCGTCAGCCGCGATTGGTTCTGCCTCATGGTTCCTGACCACACAACGGCGCAGCGCCGACTGTTTTTACGCCAGGTCTCCCAGCACTTTCCCGATGCTGTCACGGAATACCAGGTCTGCTTTTCCGGCAAGCCGGGTTTTCCCTTTGTTGATGATAACCAGATAGTTCCCGTGAAATTTGTGCGCGAGCTGCGCGGCTGATCCCACTTCCAGAGACGTCCCGCCGATGATCAGACAGTCGGCGCGGTTCACCAGATCCAGCGCATTGTCATAGGCCGGCGACGGCAGCATTTCCCCGTAAAGTGTCACATCCGGACGCACCATTTCCCCGCATTCTGTGCATTTCGGAACCGGATCCGGGCTGTCAAAAATATAATCCGCGTCGTATTCTTTTCTGCAGAAGACGCAGTGATTCCGCAGCGTCGTTCCGTGGATTTCCTGCACGTTGATGCTGCCGGCCTTCTGGTGCAGGCCGTCGATATTCTGTGTGATTACACCTTCCAGCCTGCCGTCCGCCTCCATCTTTGCCAGCGCATAATGGGCGGCATTCGGCGCCACATCCCGCGCGTCCAGTTTTTCCCGGTAATATTCGAAAAACAGTTTTGTGTCCCGCCGCAGACAGTCATTGCTCAGAAGATATTCCGGCCGGTATTTCCGGTATTTTTTCCCGGCTTTATTATAAAGACCGTCCTTGCTCCGGAAATCTGGAATGCCGCTCTCGGTGGAAACGCCCGCGCCGCCCAGAAAAACGACGCATTTCGAATCTGACAGAATCTTCCGGAATGCATCCAGCTTCTGATCCTCAGTCATCCGGGTGAAAAATTTGTGCTTCTCATGTTCATTTTTGAAGATCCAGTTCATACGATTTCCTCTGCCCGGAAAATCCGGCCCGCTTTCCTTCCGCTTCCTCTGCCCGGAAAATCCGGCCCGCTTTCCTTCCGCAAATCCCGAGATCAGCTTTATTGTATTTTCCCAAAGAAATCAAGCAGCAGTTTTCCCATGATCTCACTTCCGACAATATAGCTTCCGTGGTCCGCGCCTTCCACAATAACAAGCTTTGCGTGCGGCAGATGCGCCGCGATGCGTCTGGTCTCCTCCGGGAGAATGAGATCGCTGCTCCCCGCTGTGACCAGAACCGGAATATCAATCTGTTCCAGTTCTTCCGGATCAATGTGCGGCTCCTCCAGCATCAGTGTGAGCAGCGGATCCGGCGCTTTCGCATTGATTGCCGCATACTTATCAACAAAAGATTTTTCAAGCCCGGCCGGGGACAGATTCGTTCCGCTGACGGCCATCCCGCTGACCGTCCCCGGGTGACTGATCTCCAGCAGCAGTCCGATGATGCCGCCGTCGCTGTGTCCGTAATAAAGCGGCCTGTCCAGATCCAGTGCACAGATAAACTGATAGACGTCCTCCGCCATATCTGCATAGTGATACTCTGTCAGCGGCGCGTTGGCTCCGTGCCCTCTGGAATCCGGCGCATACACCCGGTATCCGGCCGCTGTCAGCTGATCCATCTGTATTTCGAAAAGATTGTGGTCTTCACCATTTCCGTGGATCAGGATCACAGGTTTACCGGATCCCGCAACTGCATAATGCATATCCACACCGTTTACATGTATCATCTCCGAAGCTTCGTATTTTCCCATTTTCTCTCCCTGTCATTTTCATCACATCTCTTTTGCGGTTCGCTTTCCTCTTTAGACTTTACCACACTTTTCATTCATTTGTCATTTTGCTATAATCAGTAATCAACTCAAATAGAAAATCCCGCATTTTTTTCAGGAGGCAACAATGCTGAAAGGCTGCATTTTTGACATGGACGGTCTGCTCTTTGATACAGAACGTCTTTACAGAGACACATGGATAATCCTCGCCGAAGAAGCCGGTCTGACACCGGATCCTGCATTCCCAAAGGCTGTCTGCGGATCGAGCGGCGAGCACATGCTGAATATTATCCGTACCTATTATCCGGAAGTAGATCCGGTTCATTTTCAGCAGGAATGTCTGCAGCGCGTAGATGCGCAGCTTGAAAGAGAAGTACCCTGCAAACCCGGCCTGTTCGAGATTCTGGAAGGCATGCGCAGCTGCGGCGTCCGCATGGCTGTCGCGAGCAGCAATCCGGTTCCTGCAATCCGCCGCAATCTGGACAACGCCGGCATCACAGATTATTTTGATGTCATCGTCAGCGGCGTGGATGTTCCAGCGGGCAAGCCGGCACCGGACGTATTCCTTGCCGCAGCTGACCGCCTTGGTCTCGAACCGGCGGCGTGCTATGTATTTGAAGACAGCACCAACGGCATCAAAGCCGGCCATGCTGCGGGCTGCAAAGTCATCATGATTCCCGATCTGACTGAGCCGAATGATGATCTGCGAAGGCTTTGCACGGGAATCTACCCCACGCTCGCGGATGCTTTCCGGGCGCTTTCTGCTCCTTCTGCTGAATAATCTTCTTCTACCCATCCCTCTCCGGTTGCGATATAATTAATACATAACCAAAAACACTTGCAAAGAGACCAGTATCTACAACAGACAGGCATGAGGGACATCTATGGACAGACAAAGACTGGGAAAAATGATTGCAGGCAGACGCAAAAACGTAGGACTCACACAGGCACAGCTGGCAGATAAGATCGGTGTTGCCCCGCAGACAGTCAGTAAATGGGAAACCGGCGCATCACTGCCCGATCTGGAAAATGTTCTCCAGCTCTCCGAAGCGCTGAAAATACACCCCTATTCCTTTCTGGAGCACGAGGGAGAAGAATCGCTTCCCTTCACATTCCGCGGGCGTCTTTTTCATGAGGAGAAAATGTACACGCGGGTCCAGACATTTGCGGCGGAAGAAAATCTGACGGAAACCTACCGGGCCGTCTCCTTTATGCGCAAACAGCACAGCGGCCAGTTCCGGAAGGAGATCCGCTATTCGACCGCGAAGATCGCCTACATCATCCATCCGCTGATGATGGCCTGCCACGCGCACGCCATGAAAATCCGGGATGACGCGACACTGGCCGGCATCCTCCTTCATGATGTTGTCGAGGATACCGGAATCACGGTGGAGGAACTCCCGTTCTCGGATGAAGTGCGCGAAATCGTCCGCTGCCTGACATTTGAGCAGCTGCCGGGCGAGACATGGCATGATGCAAAGGACCGCTACTACCGCGCGATCAGCAAAAATAAAAAGGCCTGTGTTGTCAAGGTGCTGGACCGCTGCAACAACGTCTCAACCATGGCCGGCAGCTTTAAGCCGCAGAAAATACTGTCCTACATCACCGAAACGGAGGAATTTATCCTCCCGCTCCTGAAATGGATGAAATATGAATATCCGGAATACAGCGATCTGGCCTATATTGTGAAATATCACATCATCAGTGTTCTGGAGACCATAAAGTATCTGGTATAGAGCATCAAAAGAGGTATTAAAATGAAACACACAGAACTGATCTGGCAGGACCGCAAACGCAATTTCCTGGGACTTCCCTGGACCTTTACAAAATACGCGCTGACAGAGGACCGCCTCTTCATTGATACCGGTTTTCTGAACCAGCGTGAGGACGATGTAAGACTTTACCGCATTACAGACCTCACACTGACGCGCTCCCTGTGGCAGCGCATCATCGGAACCGGCACCATTCACTGCGATTCTGCCGACCAGACGATGAAAAATTTTGATATCAAAAACATTAAGAATTCTTTTGAGGTGAAAGAGAACCTCTCTGATCTCGTGGAAAAATGCCGGCTGAAGAGCCGTGTGATCATGGGCGAGAGCGTTAACCAGCACCAGGGGATGCCGGTCCCGGGCGTCCACCCGGACGATGTGGATTTTGAGAGCATCGATGCGCCCTGCGACGATCTCGACAGCCACTGAAACCCGGCAACCCCCGATTTGGAGTATCAAGAAATGGAATTCAGACCCTGTATTGACATACACAACGGTGCCGTAAAGCAGATTGTCGGCGGCTCGCTGAGGGATGCCGGCGATACCGCAAAAGAAAACTTCGTATCCGAACAGGATGCTGCATTTTATGCGCGTCTATATCAGAAGCTCGGGATCCGCGGCGGACATGTGATTCTCCTGAATCCGGTTTCATCTGAATACTACGAAGCGACAAAATCCCAGGCCTTTTCCGCACTGCAGGCCTGGCCCGGCGGCCTTCAGGCCGGCGGCGGCATCACACCGGAGAACGCCGCGGACTTTCTGGACGCAGGCGCAAGTCATGTAATTGTAACTTCCTATGTATTCCGGGATGGCAGCATTGACTATGCGCGGCTGAACCGGATGGTTGAAACGGTCGGGCGGGAACATCTGGTACTGGATCTGTCCTGCCGGAAATATCGGCCTTCATCTGCTGCTCCTGTCGATTGCCCGTCTGGCTCTGCGTACACACTAAAAAACAGCTATTATGTCGTAACCGACCGCTGGCAGAAGTTCACGGATACGGAAGTTACCCCTGATACACTTCGTGAACTGTCCGCATACTGCGATGAATTTCTGATTCATGCTGCAGACGTAGAAGGAAAACAGGGCGGCGTCGACGCAGAACTGATCTCCATCCTTTCACAGCTTGAAAACTTCCCGATAACCTACGCCGGCGGTGTCGGCAGCTTTGCAGATCTTGACATCTTAAAAACCGCCGGCAGAGACCGGCTGAACGTCACCATCGGCAGCGCGCTCGATCTCTTCGGCGGTTCCATGCCGCTTACAGAGGTACTCGCGGCTGTAAATCACGACTTAAAGGTGGCTTTTAATTAGTTTTGTGAGGGGCCGGGGATGCATAGATGTCTAATGGCTCAGATAGAATTCGCCATTAGACATCTATGCATCCCCGGCCCCGCGAAGGTGTGAGTTATATCAAAGCTGTACGATCATTGTAAATTACAAATTAGTGGATGAAAAAGCAGAACTGATAAAATAAGTCCACTAACGATCTGATTATGGCCGGAGTGAATTACAAACCGAATGAAAAATCCTCTCACGACACCTCATCCGTCTCCACGATATACCGGACAGTCCCTTCCTCTCCATCATAGACACCCAGTGCGGTATGTCCGCGGTCTGCGAGAATCATCGCGCGGAACTGATTCAGTGTATCGGTCAGTTCATGTTCTGCGGCATTCCCGATCTTCTGCATGCCGTCCTGATTCATGTCTTTGATGCCGTCTGCAAGTTCTCCGATTCCGTCCCGCATCTTATCATAGCCGGACAGGAGCTGTGAGCCGGAGGAAGAAAGCTTCCCGGCGCCGTCTGACAGCTGTTTTGTTCCGTCTGCCAGTTCTGCGACACCGTCTGTATATGCTTTGACACCCTGCTGCAGAGAGGCTGCGCCCTCTGCAAGCTGCGCAATTCCTTTTTGC
>JAFUCM010000191.1 GCA_017459675.1 Eubacterium sp. | reverse complement strand
GATTTAAGCGCAGCTGCGCGAAGGCTGGTATTCAGCAGGAAATCCGTAAGAGAGAGCACTACGAGAAGCCGAGCGTTCGCCGCAAGAAAAAATCCGAAGCAGCTAGAAAGCGCAAATACAATTAATGCATAAGGGAGCTCTGACGACAGTCAGAGCTCTTGTTATGTGGAGACACCCGGGGGTGTATATGAAAGAAGTTGTTCAGACACAGTATACCGTCCGTATTAACAGGAAGTCTCTGTCATGTCAGCAGATCCGCGCAGTGTTTCTGACAGATCTGCACAACGCGGCGGATCCGGCGGAAACGCAAGCGGTTATGGACCTGATCGATGCGGCAGAACCGGATCTGGTGCTTTGCGGCGGCGATATGTTTATCGCACGGCCCGGAATCCCGGTGGCGCCTGCTGTGCGGTTTATGAAAGAACTTGCCGGACGGCACACTGTCTGGTGCGGCACAGGAAATCATGAGTACCGCGCGAAGATTTATCCGGAACAGTACGGGACCATGTATGCACAGTACAAATATCCGCTGCAGGAAGCAGGTGTGATCTTTCTGGAGAATCAAAGTGCAGCGGTTAAATGCGGGAATGTGCCGGTGCGGATCTGTGGATTCGACTTGCCGCGCCGCTATTACAGCCGGTTTCACAGAAGCAGGATGCCTGTTTCGATTCTGAACAGCCGGTTCGGCCGGCCGGATCCGGATGAAGTCACCATTCTGCTCGCGCACAATCCGGCGCAGATTTATGCGTATCTGAAATGGGGCGCTGATCTGACCTGCTGTGGACATTATCACGGCGGTATTATGCAGCTCTCGGGCGGACGGTCTCTGGTGGGACCTGATTTTCGTCTGTTCCCGCGCAATGCACACGGAATGATTGTGAAGAAGCAGAGACACGTTGTGATCAGTGCCGGGATCGGTGAGCATACCGTTCCAACGCGCATCAACAACCCGCGTGAACTTGTCGTGATTGATCTTCTGGTAAATGCACCGGAACAAGAATGATATATCGGAACAGCAGAATGCCCCGGAGGAACAGCAGACTGATGCAGAGGAACAAACTGCCGGGAACAGGACAGAAAGAAACAGGAATGAAAAACCGTTATGGCGATCGATGTAAAACTGGAAAAATTTGAGGGACCGCTGGACCTGCTCCTGCACCTGATCGATAAAAACAAAATTGATATTTATGATATACCGATCTCTGAAATAACGGATCAGTATCTGGAATATGTGCAGGCCATGGATCATGAGGACATGGATGTCACCAGTGAATTCATGGTGATGGCTGCGACGCTGATTGACATTAAGTGCCGTATGCTGCTGCCAAAAGAGGTCAATGAAGAAGGGGAAGAGGAAGATCCCAGAGAAGAGCTTGTCCGTGCACTTCTGGAACATAAGCAGTATCGCTGTATGGCCGAGAAACTCCGGGTGTACATGGAAGAAACCGGCAACCGCGTGACCAGAGACCAGCAGTTTCCCAAGGAAGTGCTGGCATGGCGTCCGCCTGTTGATACAGAAGAACTGCTCGCAGATGTCACGATGCAGAAGCTGGAGGAAATATTCCGCTTTGTCCTGAAACGGCAGGAAAACAAGATCGATCCGATCCGCAGCCGGTTCGGCCACATTGAGAAGGAAGATGTGACACTGCCGGAGAAGATCGCATTTGTCAAGAAAGCAGCCAGGAAGAAACGGCACATGACCTTCCGGGGACTTCTCGAGGCGCAGAACAGCAAGATGCAGACAATTATGACATTTCTTGCAGTTCTGGAACTGATGAAGACCGGTCAGATCAGAATTTCACAGAATGAACTGTTCGGTGAGATCGAAATCAATGCAGTAGAGGGCGCAGATCTTTCTGATCCGGCAGAAGCTGACCGGGAAAATGCAGGAGATCATGCGGATTTGTATATAGAAGGAGCGGCAGATGGAAGAACAGAGGCAGCCGGCTGAATACAAAGCGGATGAGATCCGGGCGGATGAACTGCAGACAGAGGAACTGCGGACGGACGAACTGCAGACAGAGGAACTGCGGGCGGATGAACCACATACAGATGAACCGGATCCGGAGGAAGCGGTGCAGCATCCGGAAGGGTGGACAGAAGCCGGCGCAATCGAGGCCGTCCTGTTTTCGGCCGGAGACCCTGTATCGCTGGACCGTCTGGCAGCCGTGACAGGCTGCACACCGGCAGCGGCCAAACGGATTCTGGAGCATATGCAGCAGCGGTATGCAGCAGAAGAATCCGGCATCATGCTGCTGGAGCTGGAAAACAGCTGGCAGCTCTGCACTAAGCAGCAGTATTTTGAAACGCTGATTCAGATTGCCAGCCATCCGCCGAAACCGCATCTGACGGAGGTTGTGATGGAGACGCTTTCCATCATCGCCTATAAACAGCCGGTGACCAAGGCGGAGATCGAACGGATCAGAGGCGTCAAGTCTGATCATGCCGTCAACAAGCTGATCGAATATGATCTGGTGCGGGAAGTCGGCCGTCTGGATGCACCGGGAAGACCGATTCTGTTCGGGACGACCGACCAGTTTCTCCGGAATTTCGGAATCAGTTCCAGTGCGGATCTGCCGGAACTCTCAGCTGTTGAGAAAGAGGATTTCCGCATGGAGGCGGAAGCGGAACTGGCAGCAGGCGAGACGGCTGCCGCGGCAGAGCAGATCCGGGTAGACGTGTGATTTTTTTTGTATACAGTTAATAATCTACAGGATTATTTACAAAAAGTTGGACATGTTTTTTCAAACAGGTATGCGAAAAAATCCGAGATGCGGTAAATTGTACCTGAATTAATACAAAAACGGTTGAAATATAGAAATGAAACAGGTAGAATAGTATTGGCGAAAAATTGTCATTAAATGGCAACAGTAATATCATTTATGGAGGTAAGAGAATGAGCAGCATGGTGGGAAGTCCGGCTGCAGCGAGAATTGAAGCGCTGCTGGATCCGGGCAGTTTTGTTGAGATCGGTGCAGCCGTCACGGCGCGCAGTACAGATTTCAATCTGTCTGATAAGAAACAGCCATCGGACGGAGTCATCACAGGTTACGGACTGATCAACGATAGTCTGGTGTATGTTTACAGCCAGGATTTCTCTGTGATGAAAGGAACAATCGGTGAGATGCATGCCAAAAAGATCGTCCGTATTATCGATATGGCGGTTAAGATGGGCGCGCCGGTGATCGGGCTGATTGACAGTGCGGGCATGCGTCTGGAAGAAGCTTCTGATGCACTTCAGGCTTTCGGCGGTATCTATATGGCGATGAGCAATGCATCCGGTGTTGTCCCGATGGCAACCGGTATTTTCGGTTCCTGCGGCGGCGGCATGGCACTTGTTCCGGCCCTTTCTGATTTTGTCTTTATGGAAGCAGATCAGGCAAAACTCTTTGTCAATTCTCCGAATGCAATCCCGGAAAATTACGCAGGTAAAAATGATACAGATTCGGCTGCTTTCCAGAGCAGTGAGGCGGGTATGGTCGATGTGGTCGGCACAGAGGCTGAGATTCTCGCATGTATGCGTGCGCTCTTTACAGTGCTGCCTGCAAACAACGAGGATGATGCTTACGATGCCTCCTTTGCAGATGATCTGAACCGTCTCGTCGCAGATGCTGCTGCATGCAAGGCAGATCCGGCACTTCTCCTGCCGCGTCTGGCTGACAGCGGTGTTTATTTCGAGTCAAAGCCGGATTACGGCAAAGACATGGTTACGGCACTGTTCCGCCTCGGCGGAAACACGGTCGGTGCAGTCGCAAACCGCACATCACTCTACGATGCAGAAGGTTCTGTGGCAGAGTCATTTGACGGTGAGATCAGTGCACGCGGTGCGCGCAAAGCGGCTTCCTTCGTGAAGTTCTGTGATGCGTTCGGCATCCCGGTTGTGACACTGACCAATGCAAATCATTTCAAAGCGACACAGTGTTCGGAGACACACATCGCAAAGGCGGCTGCTGAACTTGCGTATGCATTCACCAGCGCGACAACGCCGAAGATCAATGTGATCACAGGCGAGGCATTCGGCAGCGCAGGTCTGGTTATGAACAGCCGTTCTCTGGGTGCTGATCTGGTCTATGCATGGACGGATGCGAAGTGCGGCATGATGGATGCAGCTTCTGCAGCCAAGATCATGTATGAAGGTGCCGGCGGCGATGTAATTGCTGAGCAGACCAAAGCGTATGATGCACTGCAGAACAGTGTGGAAGCAGCTGCTGCAAGAGGATATGTTGACACAGTCATTGCACCGGAGGAAACAAGAAAATATCTGATCGGTGCAATTGAGATGCTCTTTACAAAGCGTGAGTTCCGCCCGGACAAAAAGCACGGAACGGTCTAAGGTAAGGAGGCGCCATGAATAGCAGAAAGAGAACAGGAACCGTCCTGGCGGCACTGATCCTGAGTGTGCTGCTTCTGGCCGGCACTGCATTATCTGCATTTGCGGCTGTCAGGCCGATGACAGATGATGAGAAGACGGCCTATCAGGCGAACGTCGATAGTTTCCTTTCGGAGATTTTCAATTATGATGACGCGACGCTTGATCAGGTGCGTGAACAGGGCGGATTTTATGAAGTTTTGGTGGATGCCATCCGGGATAACCGCGATGAGATCGGCGCGTTTAAGGAAGTCGGTCCGGTAGCGATCGACGACAGCGGCGATCAGGTGGCGGCTACATCAAATGTTGTATTTGAAAAATATGATGTCGAGACGATCGTTTATTTTGACTATGACGATTCAACACGTTCCTATGTACCGATGAATTTCGTCATGAACGTCGATTATCCGCTGAGCACGCGTATGGCACAGGCGGGTCAGAATACGATTACAGGTCTTCTGGTCGTCTTCGTTGTTCTGTTTTTCCTCGCATTCGTGATTTCACTGTTTAAATATGTGAATCCGGAGACCAGAAAGAAAAAAGCAGCAGTCAGTGATGATGATGAGATCAGCGTATTAAGTCCGGCGGCAGCAGAGAGACTTGCAAGAAAGAAAATTGCAAATAATGCAGCTACAGCAGCTGCAGTTGCTGCGGCAGTCGATGAAGAAGACGAGATTGCGGCGGTAATTGCGGCAGCGATTGCAGCAGCCGAGGCAGATATGCCGTCAGCAGAAGGTTATTATGTGCGTTCCATTAAGAGACGTGCGTCCGGCAGAAACTGGAAAAGAGCTTAGGAGGAGCATCCATGAAAACATATAGAATTACAGTTAACGGCAAAGTATATGATGTAACAGTTGAAGAAGGCGCTGCAGGCGCACCGGCAGCAATGCCGGCTGCAGCAGCACCGGCAGCAGCACCGGCGGCAGCACCGGCAGCAGCTCCTGCACCGGCAGCAGCACCGGCAGCCTCCGCAGGCGGCGTAGAGATTTCCGCATCTGTTCCGGGCAAGGTTCTGAAGATCGACGCACCGGCCGGCACAGAAGTGGCTTCCGGCGATACCGTGCTCACACTTGAAGCGATGAAGATGGAGATTCCGGTCGTTGCGCCGCAGGGCGGAACCATTGCGTCTGTCAATGTCTCTGTCGGCGATGCAGTTGAGTCAGGTGATGTTCTCGCAACCATGAATTGATTCTCTGGAGGTAGACATGTCAGGTATAACACAGACATTGGGAAACCTGCTTGATCAGACCGCATTTATGAATCTGAAGGTCGGCAACTATCTTATGATTATTGTCGCACTCGTTTTCCTTTATCTGGCGATCAAGCACGGGTTTGAGCCGCTGCTTCTGGTTCCGATTGCATTCGGTATGCTTCTGGTTAATATCTATCCGGATATTATGGCAGAACCGTATGTGGATTCGGCGGGAATCGAGCATGCCGGCGGATTATTACATTATTTCTTTACACTTGATGAGTGGAGCCTGCTGCCATCCCTGATCTTCATGGGTGTCGGCGCCATGACGGACTTCGGTCCGCTGATTGCCAATCCGATCAGCTTCATCATGGGCGCTGCAGCACAGCTCGGTATTTACGTTGCATACTTCCTGGCAATCCTTTTCGGATTCAACGGCAAGGCGGCAGCAGCAATTTCCATCATCGGCGGAGCCGACGGTCCGACTTCTATTTTCCTCTGTGGTAAACTGGGTCAGACATCTCTGATGGGTCCGATCGCCGTGGCGGCATATTCTTATATGTCACTCGTTCCGATCATCCAGCCGCCGATCATGAAGCTTTTCACAACAGAAGAAGAGCGGAAGATTAAGATGTCACAGCTTCGGCCGGTATCCAAACTCGAGAAGATCCTCTTCCCGATCGTGATTTCCATCGTTGTATGTCTGCTGCTTCCGTCAACAGCTCCGCTGGTCGGTATGCTGATGCTCGGCAATCTGTTCCGTGAGAGTGGTGTCGTACACCAGCTGACAGAGACCGCGTCAAATGCAATGATGTATATTGTCGTTATTCTGCTCGGTACATCTGTCGGCGCAACGACCAGTGCAGAGGCATTCCTGAATGTTACAACACTGAAAATCGTTGCACTCGGACTGATTGCATTTATGTTTGGTACGACGGGAGGTGTCCTTCTGGGCAAGCTGTTGTGCAAGCTGACAAACGGAAGGATCAATCCGCTGATTGGTTCGGCCGGTGTGTCTGCGGTTCCAATGGCGGCCCGCGTTTCACAGAAGGTCGGTGCAGAGGCAGATCCTACAAACTTCCTGCTGATGCACGCGATGGGACCGAACGTAGCCGGTGTTATCGGAACGGCGGTTGCGGCCGGTACGTTTATGGCGATCTTTGGAGTTTGATGAAGGATTGAAAATTCGAAGCGGAAATATGCCGTGAGGATCCGGGAAAATATCTGATCCGCGCTTAAAAAGCGGCTTAGTTTCTGCTGATTCATACAGGAGGTATAGAATGGCTGAACAGAATAAAAAGCCAGTAAAAATCATGGAGACAATCCTTCGTGATGCGCATCAGTCGCTGATTGCGACACGTATGCCGACCGAAGTGATGCTCCCGATTGTTGATAAAATGGACAAGATCGGCTACCACGCTGTTGAGTGCTGGGGCGGCGCGACATTTGATTCCTGCCTGCGTTTCCTGCATGAGGATCCGTGGGAGAGACTTCGTAAACTGCGTGACGGATTTAAGAACACAAAGCTGCAGATGCTGTTCCGCGGACAGAACATCCTCGGATACAGACCGTATGCAGACGATGTTGTAGAGTATTTTGTACAGAAATCCGTTGCCAACGGAATTGATATCATCCGTATTTTTGACTGCCTGAATGATCTCCGCAATCTGGAGACCTGCGTCAAGGCGGCAAACAAAGAAGGTGCACATGCGCAGATCGCACTTTCCTATACACTGGGTGATGCGTATACACTGGATTACTGGACCAGCAAGGCGAAGGCAATTGAGGAGATGGGTGCTGATTCCATCTGCATCAAGGACATGGCCGGCCTGCTGATTCCGACAGCTGCGACAGAACTCGTCACAGCACTCAAGGAAGTTACAAATCTTCCGATCGATCTGCACACACATTACACATCCGGTGAAGCTGCCATGACATACATGAAAGCAGTTGAGGCGGGTGTTGATATCATCGACTGTGCGATGTCTCCGTTTGCACTGGGTACTTCCCAGCCGGCAACAGAGGTTATGGTTGAGGCATTTAAGGGAACACCGTATGACACCGGTCTGGATCAGAAGCAGCTGGCAGAGATCGCCGACTACTTCCGTCCTTACAGAGACGAGTGCCTTGAGAACGGTCTGCTGAACCCGAAGAACATGGGCGTTAACATCAAGACCCTGCTGTATCAGGTACCGGGCGGCATGCTGTCCAACCTGACCAGCCAGCTGGCAGAACAGCACGCAGAAGACAAGTTCTATGATGTTCTGGAGGAAGTACCGCGCGTCCGTAAGGATCTCGGTGATCCGCCGCTCGTCACACCGTCTTCACAGATCGTCGGCACACAGGCTGTCTTCAACGTTATCTTTGGTGAGCGCTACAAGATGATCACAAAAGAGACCAAGGATATCCTGCTCGGCCGTTATGGTCAGACCACCAATCCGGTTGACAAGGCACTGCAGGACCGCGTTGTGGAAGAGACCGGCGAACAGCCGATCACACACCGTTTCGCGGATGATCTGGAGCCGGAGCTCGATACACTCCGCAAGGAGATCGCGCCATACATGCAGCAGGACGAAGACGTACTCAGCTACGCACTGTTCCCGCAGGTGGCAATGGACTTCTTCAAGTATCGTGATGCACAGAACACCGGCATCGATGCGACAAAAGGGGATGCCGAGACCAAATCTTATCCGGTCTGAGGCGAAACCAGTCTGATAATGAACAATTTAAAGAACCGGATCACTTTTGAAGTGATCCGGTTCTTTCGATTATGCTATAAATCGGAGTTTGTCGGGTACGCGCCTGTTTTACAGGATGCCATTTTCTACGCGGCTCAGGTGGACTTCGCCGCTTTAGAACAGGCATCCTGATACAGGCG
>JAFUCM010000190.1 GCA_017459675.1 Eubacterium sp. | reverse complement strand
TCTCACTTCTCCTCGTTTCATATTATTACAGGGTTTCTCGGTTTGCCGGATACGTGAATCGGTTACACTTCTGTTGTCACAGCCGTTTGCGATTCATCTCTCCTTCTTTTTGTGAATATTAATCACGAATTTGCAAAAAATTCGCAGGTAGTTAAGACTAACTCTGAAGAAAAAGCAGGACGAGGTTGCCCTCGTCTCCTTTCGCGGAATCTGCTTTCTTGATTTCGCATAGCTATCTGCAGTTATTTTGCTACCAGAGGTAGTTTATATTAACTAACGCCTCTCAGTCAAGTTTTTTTTGCATTTTTTGTGATCTTTTTTCACGTACATTTTTTCGGGCTCCGGCTCACACCTGTTCAATCGCGATGTCTACGCTCCGCTTCGGTTGGCGCAGAACAAGACGTCCACTGGACGTCATGCGCCCCCCTCTGCGTTGAAATTACTCGATCCAGTGGATCTCCAGATCACTGGTCAACTGATCTTTAATCCCCTCTGTCGCATACATTTTTCCGTCTGTATCCATCAGGATCATATCAAATTCATCGCTGTGTGCACGCCAGATTTCCGACGCCTTGTCCAGCCCTAATACAAACATGGACGTAGAGAGACCGTCCGCAAGTGTACCGTCCTCACTGACAATGGTGACAGATACGAGATCTGCATCGGACGGATATCCGGTCTTCGGGTCAATAATGTGGTGGTAATAGACGCCGTCTTTTTCAAAATAGCGTTCATAGCCGCCGGAAGTGATGACCGCCTGATCGTTCGTCTCCAGCACGCCGATGTAGTCCAGTCCTGCAAGTGATGCACTCCCGGACGCCGCCTGTGAGAGCCATGGCAAGGTGTTCTCCTCTGTCCGTTCCGGCGCCTGGATCGCGACACGCCAGTCGGACCCGTCCGGTTTCGGGCCGCATACCTGTACGTTTCCACCGAGATTGATCATTCCCTGCACATCGTGCTTCATAAAAATATCTGTCAGGCGGCTGGAAGCATAGCCTTTTGTAATGCCGCCGAGATCAATTTTCATACCATCTTTTTTGTAGGTAACCGTCTTGTTCTCAACATCCAGATCCAGCTGATCAGAGCCGACCAACGGGAGAAGTTCCGCCAGTTCTTCGTCTGAGGGAATCCGGTAATTTTCATCTGTGAAGCCCACGCCTGCTTCACCGGATAGACTGTGATTTCAAATGCGCCGTCCGTTTCCTGATTCAGGGCAATCGACCGCTCAATCAGGTACGCTGTGTCATCCGAAAGCCGGCCACCGCCGTTTTCGTTGAGCAGTGCCACCTCGCTGTCTTCCGACTCTGCCGCCAGCAGTTGATCCAGCCGGAGGATTTCCTCCTCCGCCTCGTCAAGCGCCGCCTCTGCATCTTCACCATAGGCGCTGAATGTCATGTAAGTATCCATGGCAAAGACCTCGCGGGTGAGGAGCTCGTAATTCTCCGAAAATGTACTTGTTTCTTCTGCATCTTCTGCGCTGGCATCTGCTGAAGCAGCATTAGATGAATCAGTGCTGCTGTCTTCATTTGTTTTTTCCTTACTATTATCTGAAGTTGCTTCTGCTGCACTACTGCCTGATGCTGATCCCGCTGTATTTCCACAGCCGACAAGCGCCAGCGTTACTACTGTTACGCTCAATGCGATAATTCTTTTCAAAAAACGGACTTTCATCTTTCAATCCTTTATAGTTTATATTACCTAACCGAATCTGCTTCATTCTAACAGACATACCGAAACAAAACAAGCGCCAGATTTCATTCTCTAAAGAGCCAAAATAAACAAATCCCCCGAAAATAATTCGGAGGATTCTCAGGTATTATTCATTTCGTCTTTATATCATAAATTGACCATTTCTTTTATTCCATCCTTTTCAGTTCCGGCAGGATCGTCAGCAGCATCGTCACAAAGCAGGCTGTTCCGCCGATTACGTTGGATACCGGCTCCGCCAGAAAGACGCCGTCTGTTCCCATATGAAATACATACGGCAGCATGTAAGTCAGCGGCACCACGATAACAACCTTACGGAACAGCGAAAAAAAGATCGCCCGCTTTTTCTTGTTAAGTGCCTTGAATGTCGTCTGGCCGCAGTACTGAAATGTCATGAACGGAAAAGCAAAGAAATACAGCCGCACGCCGCGTGCCGTATCTTCCAGAATGGTGTGATCCGAAGTGAAGATCCGGATAAATGCGTGCGTCTGCCAGCTGATGATGCCCCAGGCTGCGAGTGTATAAATTACACCCATGGCAGCCATGACCTTCATGGCCTTTTTGACATTCTGCGGGCGCCGCGCGCCGTAATTGTAACTGATGGTCGGTGTTGCGCCCTCTGCGAAGGCCAGGACCGGAAGTTCCACCATTTGCCGGATGGATGAGACAATTGCCATGACGGATACGTACACATCTCCGCCAGTCGAAGCAAGCACATTATTACAGCTGATCTGCACCAGACTGTTGGTAAACATCATGACGAAGGAAGAGAGTCCGAGGCTTACGATATTCCAGGCACGCTTCCAGTTATGGAAGAATGCAGTCAGTGAAAATAAATGTACCCGGATCGCAATTCTTCTTCCAAACAGAAACCAGAGAACAAATGCAGCAGACAGTCCCTGCGCAATCACGGTCGCGATAGCTGCACCGCGGATTCCGAGTCCAAGCGTGAAGATAAACAGCGGATCCAGAATTAGATTGCCGACGGCACCGATCACGACTGTCATCATCCCGATGCCCGGAAATCCCTGGGCTGTAATAAACGGGTTCATCCCGGATGCCAGCATGGTAAATGCCGTTCCGATCAGATAAATACGAAGATAGGGAAGGCTGTAAGTCAGCGCAGCATCTGATGCCCCAAGCAGCCGGAGAATCGGCTCACCGAAAATCCAGCCGATGATCATCAAAATCCCAGCTGTAAATAACAGGAGTGAAAAAGAAGTATCCATTAACCTTCCGGCCTCTTCATCCTCACCCATTCCGCGCCGGATCGCAAAAAGCGGCATGCCGCCGGATCCGTACAGGTTGGTGAATGCCGTAATCATCGTAATGACCGGAAAACACAGTCCGACACCGCCCAGCGCCGCCGTCCCGACGCCCGGAATTCGCGCAATAAAGATGTGGTCCACGATGTTGTAGAGCAGCTGAAATAACTGCGCCACCAGCATCGGCAGCGCAGTCCATAAGATATTCTTCGTTATTTGATTGCTGTTATAATCTACCTGTTTCAGTGCCTTCACTCCCGCAGGCTGCCTGTTTATTCTTCCGGCAGCATCCGCCATGGGCGTCGGAAAGCATTCAGCGATTATGCTTCGGCGTCATCTTTACTTTCATCTTCACATTTCAGCTTGTCCGGATCCGTCTCGTATACGAGTGTTCCGGCAAGGAGCGCATC
>JAFUCM010000189.1 GCA_017459675.1 Eubacterium sp. | reverse complement strand
TTTGTCGGGGCGATTGTTTTTAAATACGCGTCCGTTCGCAGGATACAATTTCCACGCAGCTCAGATGGAATTCGCTGCTTAGGAAATGTATCCTGCTCCGGACGCTTACTGTATCGCACGCGAACCCGACAAACCCCAATTCACAGCCGTGCCTCGATCCAGCTCAGCAGATCTGCGTCGACGACTTCATGATCAGTCTCGTTGAGCAGTTCGTGGCGGTCATCCGGATAAAGTTTCATCTGAAGATCACGGATGCCGCAGCGGCTGAGCTCACGGAACGCCTTCTGCACGCCTTTGCCCATGTCTCCGACCGGGTCGTTCTGGCCGGACACGAAGAGAACCGGCAGTTCTTTCGGAATCTTGCGCAGATAAGCGCGGTTCTGCGCCCACTCAATCCCGCGGAACATCTCGTAGTAACCGTTGACCGTGAACATGAATGTATTCCACGGATTGGCCAGATAGGCGTCAACGATTGCCTCGTCCTTGGTCAGCCAGTCCGCCGGTGTCCGTGCCGGCTCAAATGGCTTGTTGTTGGAACCGAGAGCCATATTCTGCAGAGCCGCGCTCCGGTAATGCCAGCCGTGGCGCTTTGCGCTGGCGCGTGCCAGCAGTTTGCCGAGCTTCAGTACGGCGCCGGGCTGTGAGCCGGTGCCCATTACAATCACACCGGAGAGTTCAGCGCCGAACAGCGTCATATACTGCCGCACCAGAAAAGATCCCATGCTGTGTCCCAGCATGAAATACGGAACGTCAGGATACTTTTCTGCAGTTCTGCGGTGAAGATTGCGGATATCACTGATGACGCACTCATTCCCTTTGGGATACGCAAAATACCCGTATGCATCCGCGTCAATTACGGATTTTCCATGACCGAGATGGTCATTTCCCACAACATAGAATCCATTTTCCGCCATGAACTGCGCAAACCGGTCATAACGGTCTATAAATTCGATCATACCGTGAATGATCTGGAGTACCCCCCGGACCTCACCGTCCGGCGCCCAGGAAATCGCATGGATCCCCGTCGCTCCGTCTCTTGATGTATAGATAAATTCTTCTTTCGTCATGCCTGTTCTCCGTTCATCTGGCGTATCACCGGGATTCTCTATCTCATGTGCAAGCACAAATCCTTCACACAGCGGATGCTTTTCTTCTGCGAATTCCTCCTGAGCAGAAGAAATCATCCGCTGTCATTCTTTCTTATTCCGGAAAAGACTCCCCTCTCCACTTTATTCAGCCGGCTCTGCTTCCGCATCCGCCGCGACTTCAATGCCCAGCTCGGCAAGCTGCTTCTCTGCGACCGGCGCCGGCGCCTCAGTCATCAGGCAGGACGCATCTTTTACCTTCGGGAATGCAATGACGTCACGGATGGAGTCCGCGCCGGCCATAAGCATAACCAGACGGTCCAGACCATAGGCAAGTCCTGCGTGCGGCGGCACACCGTATTTAAATGCATTCAGCAGGAAGCTGAACTGTTCATAGGCCTCTTCTTTGGAGAATCCGAGTACTTCAAACATCTTCTCCTGAATATCATTCTGGTGAATTCGCACAGAACCGCCGCCGATCTCATTTCCGTTCAGGACAATATCATAGGCTTTCGCGCGGACACTGCCGGGATCGGTATCGATCTTTGCCCAGTCCTCATCCTGCGGCATGGTGAATGGATGATGCATTGCGACAAAGCGCTCTTCTTCATCCGACCACTCGAGCAGCGGGAAATCTGTAATCCAGACAAACTGATAATCCTGCGGATCCAGCAGGCCGAGGTTCTCCGCAAACTGCAGACGAAGCGCACCGAGTACGTTCCAGACGATCTTGTTGCGGTCTGCCGCAAACAGGAGCAGGTCGCCCGGCTCACCCTGCATGGCGTCGATCAGCTTCTGCATCTGCTCATCATTGAAGAATTTCGCGAAGGAGGATTTTCTATTTCCGTCCTCCTGCAGTGCGATGTAGGCGAGGCCGCCGGCACCGCAGCCTTTTGCGAATTCGACAAGTTTGTCAATCTTCTTGCGCGCCATGCCGCCCTGTCCTTTTGCATTGATGCCGCGGACAGATCCGTCGCGCTTCTCCAGTGCATTTTTACATCCTGCAAAATCCGTGTCGCGCACAACGTCGGAAACATCCACCAGTTCCATGCCGAAACGCAGATCCGGCTTGTCAGAACCAAACCGGTCCATCGCCTCCTGCCACGGCATTCTGCGGATCGGTGTCTGAACATCAACGCCCAGCGCTTCTTTGAACAGATATTTCAGGTAACGCTCATTGACATCCAGAACATCTTCGACATCGACAAACGAAAGCTCCATATCGATCTGGGTGAATTCCGGCTGACGGTCCGCACGCAGATCTTCATCGCGGAAGCAGCGTGCGATCTGGATGTAACGGTCGTAGCCGGAGCACATCAGCAGCTGCTTGAAAAGCTGCGGAGACTGCGGCAGCGCATAGAAGCTTCCCGGATGCACGCGGCTCGGGACGAGATAATCGCGCGCGCCTTCCGGCGTGCTCTT
This sequence comes from Eubacterium sp., assembly GCA_017459675.1. Lineage (GTDB taxonomy): Bacteria > Bacillota > Clostridia > Lachnospirales > Lachnospiraceae > CADBRN01. The sequence continues at coordinate 19,597 of JAFUCM010000189.1, read as the reverse complement.
GCCGAGCATCGGCGTCTCAATCTCCAGGAATCCTTCCTTGTAGAAAAACTCACGTGTCAGATGCGCCACTTTGGAGCGCAGCATCAGATTGCGCTGCAGGTCCGGACGGCGCAGATCCAGATAGCGGTTTTTCAGACGCACCTCATCGCGGGTCTTGCTGTTCTCCTCGATCGGGAACGGCGGTGTCTCCGCCTCCGAAAGAATGCGCAGTGCATTTGCCTGCACTTCAATCGTACCCGTTGTGAGCTTCTCATTCACCGCGCCTGCGCGCTTCTGCACCGTACCGGTCACGGCGATGACAAACTCACTGCGCAGAGAAGCAGCGCGGGCAAATCCCTCCGAATCAATCGGTCCGTCCTCAAAAATCACCTGCATCAGACCCGAGCGGTCGCGCAGATCCACAAACACAATACCGCCCTTGTTGCGGCTCTTCTGCACCCAGCCCATCAGGGTAACCGTGCTTCCAATCATATTTTCTGTGACTTCGGCGCATCTGCATGTCCGCCGAAGTCCCTGCATACTCTCAGCCATTTTTTTCTCCTTTATCTTTATTATGAATGATTTCTCCCTAAAATGGGGCTTAAAAACACTTCGCGGGGCCGTGGATGCAAATATGTCTAACGGCAAATTCCACCTTCGCGGAGCAGGGGACAAATATATGTTCAATGGCGAATCCCACCTGAGCCAGGGAACATATATTTGTCCCCTGCTCCTCACAGAACTAACTCAAAGCCCCCTTCAACTCAATCCGCAAAAACCTCTTCAATCTCGGTATAACCTTCATCTGTCAGCTGCTGCTTCTGGAACTTCTTGTTCTTTTTCATCAGAAGCACATTGACTGCCTTGCCTTCTTCGCGCTCCTGCATCGCGCGGATGGTCGCCTGCTTCACCTGCTCCGGTGAGAGCCGCTTATCCAGCAGATATGCCTTCTTCTGCGGGCGGGTCGGCACCTGGAAATCACGTTCCAGCAGAAGCATGACGATGCGCTCGAAGCCGATGGAGAAACCGCAGGCCGGCACGTTCTGGCCGGTGAATTTTCCGATCATCTCATCGTAGCGTCCGCCGCCGCCGACAGAGCCGCCGTACTCGTCCATCGCGATCTCGAAGATCGGTCCGGTGTAGTAGGACATGCCGCGCACCAGTGTCGGATCAAATACGATCCGGAAGTCCGCACGCTTGATCGCATCCACTGTCTCAATGACTTCTGCGAGTGCATCTGCATCCTTGGGATCCAGATAGCCTTCCAGTTTTTCCTTTGCAGTCTGGACACCGGCTGCATCCGGTGTGATCACACGGAAGAGTTCCAGATAGCGGTCAATGGCATCCTGCGGATATCCTTCCTTCGCCAGTTCCTCTGCGACGCCGTCAAGACCGATTTTATCCATCTTGTCCAGAATGATGAAAACGGTATCATAGGAATCTGCCGGAAAACCACTGTATGCCGCCATGGCCCGGAGGATCCGCCGGTCATTGATCCGGATTGTGAAATTCGAGAAATCCAGCTTGCCCAGCAGGGTGGTTGTCGCCAGAATCAGCTCGATCTCCGCGAGATTGGTCACCTCACCCAGAATATCAATATCACACTGCATAAACTGGCGGTAGCGCCCGCGCTGCGGACGGTCCGCACGCCAGACATTTCCCATCTGCAGTGCCTTAAACGGAGCCGGCAGCTCCGCGGCATTGTTCGCGTAATACCTGGACAGCGGCACGGTCAGATCGTAGCGGAGACCGCCGTCTACCAGATCCGCCTCCTCTTTTGCCTCTGCAAGACGGAGCTTCTCGCCGCGCTTCAGGATCTTGAAGATCAGCTTCTCATTTTCCCCGCCCTGTTTGCTGTTCAGATTCTCAATATGCTCGACACAGGGCGTCTCCATCGACGTAAACCCGAACGTCGCATACGTCTGCTTAATCAATCCGATCACATAGTCACGGATCTCCATCTCCCGCGGCAGAATGTCCTTCATTCCTGTTACGGGTTTCTTCTTCATACTCATTTTTCTCTCCTTTTCCTTGAACTTATATCAACAATTTGCATAATCCAATCTCAGGTGCTTCGAATCCCGCCGGTCCTTGCTTCACAAGACAGCGTCTTGTGAAGCTAGTACCGCTGCGAGGATGAGGCAGCGAGAGCGTGCCTGAGATGGATTTATCCAAATTGTTGTATCAGTTCCCGCTTTCGCTCCATCATCTCATCCGTCCGGGCGAGATACTCCGTCAGGCTCTTGACGTTGCCCGCGCGCCCGCCCTTGCTGCCGTCCGGCAGGATCAGCTTGGTGGCGGCGCCGCAGCCGGTCCCCACGATCGTCTGCTTTTCTTCCATGATGAGAATATTGTACAGGCAGGCCTTCCCCTCCTTCGCGTAGCCGACATTTTCAAAATTACCGGCCATATTTTTCTGCCGGTAGAGATAGTAGGGTGACATCTCCATCCGCGCAGCACCATCTGCGACGGCATCCATGATCTCGATCGAGTTTTCAAACGATACCGGCCGCCAGATATCGCGGAACTGGTTCATCCGCGCCGCCCGCTTCAGGGCAAGTGAATGGACGGTAAATGCATCCGGTGCAAGCTGCTCAATTGCGGCCATGGAGGCCGCTGCCTCTGCAGCGCCTTCACCGGGCAGTCCGACAATCATGTCCATATTGATATGATCAAATCCCATCCGGCGCGCCAGATGAAATGCCTGTTCTGTCTCTTCTACGGTATGCCGCCGGCCGATCAGGTCCAGCGTTTTCTGATGCATGGTCTGCGGATTAATGGAAATACGTGTTACCGGGTGCGATGCCAGCACCGTCAGCATTTCTTCTGTAATCGTATCCGGGCGCCCTGCTTCTACCGTAAATTCCCGCAGATCCGAATAATTGAACAGCCGCTCCATACGGGTCAGCAGCGCATCCATCTGTTCCGGCGAGAGGGATGTCGGTGTTCCGCCCCCGATGTATATCGTGTCAAGCCGCGTATTTTGCATCAGCTGTGCGGTCATCTCCAGCTCACGTGTCAGCGCCGCCAGATACGGTTCGACGAAATCCTTCCATGCATGCAGCGGATGCGAGCCAAATGTGCAGTAGAGGCAGATGGACGGACAGAATGGAATATCCACATAGAGGCTGTACCCTGTCCGGTAATCGAACGTCTGCAGAAGTGTCTGTTCGCGTGATGCAACCGCTGCCGCCAGTTCTGCCTTGGCCGGGCTGACACAATAGCGTTCCTGTATCGCAAGGACTGCTTCATCCTGCGTCATGTGCTCATCCTCGAGCATGCCCGTCACCAGCCGGACCGGCCGGATTCCTGAGAGATCCCCCCAGGGAAGCGGATGGCCGCACTGTTTTACAAGGCCTGAATAAACCAGCCTTTTCAGCTGGTTTTTCGTCTCTTTCCTGTCATCCGGTGCTGTCAGCTGCAGGATTTCCCGCCAGACTGCCTGTCCGCAGCCGCCTGTATTGCAGACCGCTGCGCGCAGCATTTCGACAGTAATCTGTTCGCGCCCGTAAACAAACCGCCAGATAAGATCTGCCGCTCCGGACAGCCCCTGCTCTGCTTCTCCGGACAGCAGTTGATCCGTCTTTTCATACCGGATCTCCATCTCTGCGTCCGGATAGAATGCGCGGATCAGATTAAATATATCATATTCGAATTTCTTTTCGTTAAAGATCAGCAGTATCTTCATCGCGGAATAAACGGATTCCACCGTTTCTCATCTGCAATGGTTGTCGGTGCATTGTGGCCCGGATAAACGGCCGTGTCATCCGGCAGTTCATCTGTCAGACGCTTCAGACTTTTCATCATGTCCTGCACACTGGAGGTCGGAAAATCCGTGCGCCCGCAGGAACCCTGAAACAGGGTATCCCCGGAGATCAGAACGCGCTCTTCCGGGATGTAAAAACAGCAGCTTCCCTGCGTATGTCCCGGTGTAAATAATACCTGAATACGGAATCCGGCAAGCTCCAGCTGATCACCTTCTGTGACATACCGGTCGGCCCTGAGGGCTGTTCCCGTCTCCCAGACACCGGAAAGATTCAGCATCGGATCTTCCAGAACGGCTTTTTCTTTCACGTGCGCATAGATCTCACACCCGTATTTTCTGCGGAGTTCGTCTGCCGCGAGCATGTGATCGAAATGCCCGTGTGTCAGCAGAATTGCCACCGGCTTTGCCTCCATCGCCTCGACGCGTTTCTGGATGCCGAACGCCTGGTCTGCCGGATCAACAATGAGCATCTCATGGGTCTCTTTGTTCATCAGCAGATAGCAGTTCGTCATGATATTGCCGAGCAGCAAACTTTTTATCTCTAATTTATTCATAACATATGATCCTTTTATCCCACCGTACGGCTGACATCCGTGACGCTCTCCACCTGACGGATCTTCTGCATAATCTGCATCAGTTCATCTCTGCTGGAAACATCAAATGTAATCTCCATCGTGGCAACATTCTGCTTGTTCAGCCGCACATTGATCGCACTCATGTCAACGCCGCGGTCCGAGAAGACGCGGGAAATGTCAACCAGCAAGCCGGTCCGGTTCTGTGCAAATACTTTGATCTCGACCGTGTAACTCTGTCTGCCGTCCTGCTCCGGTGCCCACTCGGCGTCGATCAGCCGGTCGCGCTCGGATTCGGGCAGTGTCATGATATTGACGCAGTCCGTCCGGTGAATGGTGATGCCGCGTCCGCGTGTGACAAATCCGACAATCTCGTCGCCCGGGATCGGGCTGCAGCATTTCGAAAAACGAACCGAAACATCGGTGATGCCGCGGACTGTGATTCCGCCTTTATGACGCTCATTTTCCGTGAGATGGGATGTGCTGTCCTGTCCCTGTACGGCTTCCAGAACCTGCTGGTCCGTAATGCGCGATGCCTGATCGGCCTCCCACGCACTCTTCAGACGGTTCAGAACCTGCCCCTCTTTCAGGCCGCCGTGTCCGATTGCTGCCAGAACGGATTCCCAGTCATTGAATCCGTAACGGTGCATGACACGTTCCATATAGGCCGGTTTCAGATATTCAGAGAGCGGCTGCTCCTTGCGCTTCGCGTACGCATTCAGCGCGTCGCGGCCCTTCAGAATATTATCTTCCTTCTTCTCCTCGCGGAACCAGCGGTTGATCCGGTTGCGCGCGGTCGTGCTCTTGACAACCTTCAGCCAGTCGCGGCTCGGTCCGCGCGAATTCTGTGAGGTAATAATCTCAATCCGGTCGCCGTTCTGCAGAACGGTCTCGATCGGCACAAGCTTGCCGTTGATGCGGGCGCCGACCATCCGGTTGCCGACAGCCGAGTGTACGGCATAGGCAAAATCGATGGTACAGGATCCGCTCGGCAGTGCCTTCAGATCACCGGCCGGCGAGAAGACATATACATTCTCGGTAAACAGATCCAGGTCGCTCTTGAGCAGACTCATGAACTCCTTGTTGTCAGAGGAATCCTGCTGCCACTCCAGGATCTGACGAAGCCAGTTGAGTTTCTCCTCTTCGTCGATATCCCCGCGGCGGCGCGGCATTTCTTCACCCGACTTATAGCGCCAGTGTGCCGCAATACCGTATTCAGCGACCCGGTGCATTGCAAATGTCCGGATCTGAATCTCAAACGGCCTGCCGGTTGCACTGATCAGCGTCGTGTGCAGCGACTGATACATATTCGGCTTCGGCATGGCAATGTAATCCTTGAACCGTCCCGGGATCGGCGTATACAGCTCGTGAATGACGCCGAGCGCCGCATAACAGTCTCTGACCGTCGGAACAATAATACGCACCGCAAACACATCGTAGATCTGGTCCAGCGTCTTGTTCTGATTGACCATCTTCTTGTAGATGCTGAACATGTGCTTGACGCGGCCGGTAATTTCTGCCTGAATGCCCGCCGTCTCAATCTGCCTTCGCACATCTGCGACAATCTTCTCGACAAATGCCTCGCGGACTTCCTTCTTCTGGTCAATCTGCTCGACCAGATTCTGGTATTCCTCCGGATAGAGGTATTTCAGTGCCAGATCCTCGAGCTCGTTCTTGATCTTTGCGAGACCGAGACGGCCTGCGATCGGCGAATAGATATCCAGCGTCTCACGGGATTTATCGTGCTGCTTCACCGGCTTCATATACTGAAGGGTCCGCATATTGTGCAGGCGGTCGGCCAGCTTTACCAGAATGACGCGGATATCCTTGGCCATTGCCAGGAACAGCTTGCGCAGATTCTCTGCCTGCTCCTCAAGCTTGTCCGCTTTATAAGACAGCTGACTCAGTTTGGTGACACCGTCGACGATCATCGCGACATCCGGTCCGAACTGCTCGGTCAGCTCCTCATTTGTCATGATCGTGTCTTCCACGACATCGTGCAGCAGTGCCGCCACAAGAGATTCGCAGTCCATCTCCAGATCTGCCAGTATGATCGCAACGCATAATGGATGGATGATGTACGGCTCGCCTGACTTGCGCAGCTGCCCGTCATGTGCAATCCGCGCAATCTCATAGGCCTTCTCGACGATCTCGATGGTCCCCTCCGGGTAATAGCTGCGGATCAGGCGGAGAAGCTCCTCATAGAGCTCTTCCGGCGTCGTGAAATCCTCCATGGACTTCACGTTGGCATCCACAGCGGCAATTTCTCTCTTCAGTTGTTCTTTGTCCTGAATATTGGTAATTTCGCGCATGAACACCTCCGATCTGTCCTCTTCAGAAAGATTTCCGGTTTTTTCCTTCGTATTCAGAAAGATTTCCGGTTATTTTCCCTCGTAAATAATCGCAGAATCGATGTCATATTCTGCCAGTTTTTCTCTGCCCTTGAGGCCGGCCAGTTCCATAACGAAGACCATCTTGACGACTTCGCCGCCGAGTTCTTCGAAGAGTTCTGCAGCTGCCTTGACGGTTCCGCCGGTCGCGATCAGATCGTCGATAATGACAACCTTCTGTCCAGGCTGAATCGCATCCTTGTGAATCTCGATCTCAGCTGTGCCGTACTCCAGGTCGTATTTCTTGGAAACGGTTTCCCGCGGCAGTTTGCCTTTCTTACGGACCGGGATGAACGGCTTGTGCATATTGTAGGCAACCGGAACACCGAAAATGAATCCTCTGGACTCGGTTCCGGCGATCACATCAAATTCGACACCTTCCAGAAACTTCTGCAGAGAATCAATCGAAAGCTGAAGGCCGTCTGCATCCTGCAGGATGCTGGTGACATCTCTGAAAATAATTCCTTTTTCCGGAAAGTCCGGGATACTTACAACATATTCTTCAAGTTTTTTCATGTATTCCTCCTTGTGATCAGCCGGATCATCGGTTGTGTCAGATTCCCGCAGCAGGTCCGTACAGGCCGTTTTATGCAGGAATTGTAAATAAAATTAAGTATAGCATTATCAGGGTTGAGATTCAATATTTCCCGCAGAATCAAAGCAATCAAAGCGCTCTGCGCCGATAATTTGTGATTGTGACCTGCAGTGTATTTCTCCCGCGGAACGTATCAATTCCGGGATAGTAGATGACATCGATATGCACGCCTTCACCTGTGTCGGATACAAATTGCGCCCCGTCGCCGAAATACACGGCGTCAATGGTCAGGCCTGCCGGATTTTTCAGACGGCATTTGACGACATTTCCGCTCTTTCCGAAAATACGCGGCTGCACGACCTGAAGATCCCGGTCTGCAAATACCGGCTTGCTGTTTCCTTTGCCAAATGGCCTGAGATATTCAATCTGATCCACCAGCTGTGGTGTCACGTAGGAAACCGGCATCGGCACATCAATGACCGTTTTGGGGATGAGATCTTCATCGGTCAGCCGGCACGACCGGTTGATCTGCCGCCGGAAGGCCTCGATCTGATCCTCTTCCAGCGAAAGGCCCGCGGCAAGCCGGTGGCCCCCGAATTTCGTGAGCAGCTCACTGCAGGTGCAGAGGCCCGCATACATATCATAGGCATCGATGGATCTTCCGGATCCCTTGACGCCGTCAGCTGCCTGCGTCAGAACAAATACCGGCCGGTGATACTGTTCACGGATCCTGCCCGCGACAATTCCCGCCAGCGATTCGTGGCAGTCCGGCAGATAAACCACCATGACGCGGTCCTGATCCAGTCCTGTCTCGCGGATCAGCTGCAGTGCATTTTCCTCACTCTGCACCGTCATGGATTTGCGGCTGGTATTGAGCGCGATCAGATCCCCTGCCAGGCGGGCCGCCTCCGTCTCATTTTCCGCAGTCAGCAACTCCAGTGCATGCCCGGCCGTATCCAGACGTCCGCTGGCATTCAGGCAGGGGCCGAGTACAAATCCGACATGATACACACCAATTGCCGACGGCTCAATCCCGTTCTGCCGGATCAGCTCCGCCAGCCCCGGATTTTCCGTCCGCCGGAGCATTTTGAGTCCCTCCCGGACAATGATCCGGTTTTCATCGGTCAGGTCCATGACGTCGCCGATGGTTGCGAACGCCGCATATTCCAGAAATGCCATCGCCTCCGCTTCGGAAATCCCCGCCTGCCGGAAGAGCCCGGTGATCAGTTTCCAGGCAACCGCCGCCCCGCAGAGCCCCGTATACGGATAGCTGCAGTCTGTGCGTTTCGGGTCAATGACCGCCTCCGCCCGCGGAAGCTGCATCTTCTCCGTGCCGTCTGCTTCCGTGATCTTCGGCACCTCATGGTGATCCGTCACAACGGCCTGCATGCCGTACGCATAGGCCAGCTCCAGTTCCGCCGCCGCGGCAATCCCATTGTCACATGTGACCAGAACTTCCCGGCCGTCCTTATGCGCAGACTCCACCAGACGCACATTCAGTCCGTATCCGTCGCGGATCCGCTCCGGAATCCGCACATCCACATCAGCCCCGAGCCTCGACAAGCCGCGCAGCAAAATATAAGAAGCCATGATCCCGTCAATATCATAATCACCGATGATCCGGATCTTCCTGCCCGCCCGGACTGCCTCCGTCAGAAATCCGACCGCCTCCGGGAGATCCTTCAGCAGGGCCGGATCATACAGATCTGCCTGCGTGCCATGCAAATATTTGTCAATCGCCGCGTCTCCGATAACATCCCGGTTGCGGATCAAACGCGCAATCACGGGATCAATGTGAAACTGCTGCGCGATCGCATGAAAATCAGCGCGCTTGGCGGCCACCACCCAGTTTTCTTTCATGTTGACTCCTCGCTCTCAAATCGGGGTGTGTAGCGCTGTTTGTTTCCTTGTACGCTCCGCAGATGATGATGCGCTCTTTACGCTCAGACGTTTTCTTTGTCAAGTCGCGTGCAGATCGCATGCATCACTGCGTCGCTAACACTTTGGCAATGCGGCTGCTCACATTGAGAAACTGCAGTATACTGCAGCCGCTATGATAAGTGCAGTCGAGGTGAACAGTTTTCGCCTGCGATACAGTAAGCGTCCGTTCACATGATGCCTTTTCTAAAGCGGCGAATTCCACCTGAGCCGCGTAGAAAATGGCATCATGTGAACGGACGCGAACCTTTATGAAACAATCACCCCGACAAACCCCGATTCACAAATACCCGGAAGGCATAGCCTCCCGGGTATCAATCATACCTTTCGATATTCAGCCGCGGCGGTTGCGTCCGCGTTTCGGTTTGATGCTCTGCAGCTCACTCCGGTCTTTCTTCTGCTTCTTTCCGCCCTGCTTTGCAGCGCTGCCTGCAGAAGCCGCTGCCTTGCCTGCTGCACCTGCAGCCGTGCCGGATGCCTGTGCTGCTGCGGCTGCTGCTTCTTTTACCGGTGTATCAATCACACGGTTCTTGCCGATCTTCGTCTTGAAGAGATACCAGACCGGTGATGCCAGCAGAATGGATGAATAGGTACCTGCAATGATACCGACGATAATCGGAAGTGAGAATTCCTTAACCGAAGGTACACCCATCAGATACAGCACAAAGATTGTGATCAATGTAGTCAGGGATGTATACAGGCTTCGTGTCATGGTGTCCGTGACTGCCTGGTTGACACCCTGTGACAGGGTTCTTCCCTTCACCGACATTGCCTCGCGGATACGGTCAAATACGACGATGGTCGCATTGATGGAGTAACCGAGGATTGTCAGCATAACCGCAATAAATGTACTGCCGACAGAGGAGCGGGACACAACATAGAACATGAATACAATCAGAATATCATGTGCCAGTGCAATGACCGCTGCCGTCGCAAACCGGAGATCGCGGAATCTGATCCAGATATATACCAGCATCAGAATGATCGCGATGACCACGGCGCGGATCGCGTTGGAGCGCATCTCTCCGCTGATAATGGAGGAAATGTTCTCTGCCGTGATGTTCTCTGCATCTACCTTATCAAAGTTGTCGGCCAGTGCCGTATTGAGCTGTTCACGCTCGTCGACAGACAGCTCGCGCGTCTTGATAATAACCTGATTGGATGAGGTCACTTTCTGGAACTGGATATTTGCATCGCCGGTGACTTCCTGTACAACCGGCTCTACCTTTGTATCCAGATCCTCCAGGCTGATGTCTTCGCCGAAATCAACCGTGGTGGCTGTTCCGCCGATGAAGTCCAGACTGAAGTTGATTGCGCGGCCGTCGCGTGCATTGTTCACTGCCATGCCGATCGGTCCGAGTGCGATCAGAACGATCGAGATGGTAAATGCAATGGCGCGCTTGCCGAGGATGTTGCGGGCTTTGCGCGGCTCGATCTTGCCGTAGAACTTCTCGTCCTTCGCGCCCAGTCCGTAGAATGTATTGATCAGCAGTCTGGAGAGAACCAGCGCACTGAACATGGAGATAATGACACCAAGTGCCAGTGTATATGCAAATCCTTTGATGGTGCCGGTGCCGAGGAATGCGAGCACGGCTGCCGCAATCAGGGTTGTGACGTTGCCGTCCAGAATTGCGGAAAATGCCTTGCTGTAACCGGCACGGATGGCGCCGCGGATCGTATTGCCGTTGCCGATCTCCTCTTTGGTTCTTGTATAAATGATGACATTTGCGTCTACGGCCATACCGATGGTCAGGATCAGACCTGCGATACCCGGCAGGGTCAGTGTGATCTCAAATGCATTGATCATCGCAATGTCGAGAAGTGCAAAGAGGATCAGAGCCCAGCCTGCAGCCAGACCGGAAATACGGAACAGCACAATCATCAGCAGGATGACAATGCAGATACCGATGATACCCGCCTTGACACTGGTGGCAAGTGCATCCTGGCCAAGCTGTGCGCCGACGACATTGGAGTAAACCTCCTGCAGTTCCAGTGACAGCGAACCGATACGGATGTTGGAGGCAAGATTGCGCGCCTCCTCGATGGATTCCATACCTGTAATCTCAGCCTTGCCGCCGGTAATCTTCGTCTGAACGGTCGGATTGCTGATGACCTCGCCGTCATAGACGATCGCAATACGCTTGCCGACATTGTTGCCGGTTGCCTCTGCAAACTTGTCAGCGCCGTCGGTTGTCAGCGTCAGTTCAACGACATACTGATGCTCGCCTGTGGTCTGGTTCTGTGTCGCAACGCCCTCTGCGCCTGCGATATCAGTACCTGCCAGAACAACGTTGCCGTCCTCATCCTGAAATTCCAGAGAACCCGGTTTTCCCAGCTCTTCCAGAATCGCATTGGCATCACTGACGCCCGGAATCTCAACCGCGATCCGGTTCAGTCCCTGCTTATAAACCTGTGCCTCAGTGCTGTACTGGTCAACACGCTGCTGCAGCTTGAATACGGTATCATCCATGTCTTCCATGGAAGGATTCCCTTCTGTCGCCTCGTATGTGATGCTGACACCGCCGGACAGATCCAGACCTGTGTGGATATGCCGCGCGCTGCCGGTATGATTTTCACCCCAGCCGAAGCCGACGGTATACCCCAGCAGTACCGTCAGTACCAGCATAATCACCAGTACAATAATACTTTTACTCTTCTTCATGACATTGTCATCTCCTGTAAATTGTTCGTGTCCAACTAAGTTATATTAAACGAATTTTTACACAATCTCAACTGTTTTTTGCAGAATTCTGTGGTTTTTCGTTCAAATTCAGCCGTCCGCCAGTGCCGCCTTGATCATCAGCGCACATTCCACGCGCTTTTTCTGCATGGCACAGCCGATCTCATAATTGCCGAGAATATCTCCGGTGAAATGATGGGCATTTGCCGCGCAGCCGCCGCTGCAGAAGAACCGCGAGAAGCAATTGCTGCATTCCGGCTTTGCGTAGACGTTGCAGCTCTTGAAATGCTGCACCAGATCCGTCCGGCTGATGCCGTCTCTGACATTTCCCATACAAAATTCATCAATTCCCACAAACTGATGACACGGATACAGATCGCCCCACGGGGTGACGGCCAGATATTCCGTTCCGGAACCGCAGCCGGAAAGCCGTTTATAGACACAGGGTCCTCCCTCCAGATCGATCATAAAGTGGAAGAAGTTAAAGCCTCTGCCCTCCTTCTCGCGCCGGATGATTTCCTTCGCGAGCAGATCGTACTGCTCCATAATAACCGGAAGATCCTCCTCACGGATCGCGTAATCCATCTCCGGCGGTGCAACCACCGGCTCGACGGAAATCTGCTTAAATCCAAGATCTGCCAGATGCAGAACATCTGCCGCAAAATCCAGATTGAAGTGTGTAAATGTGCCGCGCACATAGTAATTGTTCTGATTGCGCAGTTCCGCAAATTTCATAAACTTCGGGACAATCAGGCCATAGCTGCTCTGTCCGCCGCGGAACGGACGCATCCGGTCGTTGGTCTCCGGACGGCCGTCGATGGAAAGCACGACATTGCCCATCTCCCGGTTGCAGAATTCCATGATCTCATCATTGAGCAGCACGCCGTTTGTCGTAAGCGTAAAACGGAAGTTTTTATTGTGTTCCTGTTCAATGGAACGTCCGTAAGCAACCAGTTCTTTTACAACGTTCCAGTTCAGGGTCGGCTCACCGCCGAAGAAATCCACCTCCAGATTACGGCGGTTCCCGGAATTTGCCACCAGAAAATCCAGCGCCTGTTTGCCGGTCTCCAGTGACATCAGTGCACGCCGGCCGTGATACTCGCCTTCTTCCGCAAAGCAGTAGCGGCACGCCAGGTTGCAGTCATGTGCCACATGCAGACACAGTGCCTTGACGACCGTCTGGCGTCCGGCAAATTCCTCAATTGCGGGGCGGTATGCATCTTCTGTGTACAGCATGCCGGCTGCCCGCAGTTCCTCACATTCCTCACAGGCCGTGCGGATCTCTTCTGCGGCGTATTTTCCGTGAAGCTCCGCCTGCACCCGGGCAATCATTTCATTTGAATCCAGTTTTGTCTGCAGGCCGGCGATGGTTCCGCTGCCGCCGCAGGAAGCTGCGTCTCCGCAGGCATCTGCATTTTCGCCGCAGCCGTCCATACAGCTCTGTGCAGCTGCCGGATCTGCTTCTGCCGGTTCTGATTTTACCGGGTCTGCTTCTGCCGGAACTGATTTTGCCGGGTCTGTTTTTGCCGGCTCTGATGTCTCTGCCGCAGCATCATCTGCCGTCACTTTGTTCAGAACATCCAGCACATCGTACACGACATCATCGATCACATGAACTGCGCTGCTGCAGACATCCAGCGCAATATTGTATCCATTATTTTTAAATAAATGTACCACGCGTTCCTCCAATTCAAGTACCGTTTATAACGCAAAACAAAAGGTGCTCAGGTGTGTCTTCCGACAGCACCTGAAACACCTCGCTTATGCGTCATTCAACTCTACTGCTGTTCTCAGTCTTTCTTTTCCTGCTCACAAACCTGATTGCCGACGGTGCAGGAAGTCTTGCATGCGGACTGGCAGGATGTCTGGCACTCGCCGCAGCCGCCCTTCTTAACAGTACTCTGAAGGCTCTTTGTATTCAGTGTCTTAATATGTTTCATTAGGATGTCCTCCTCGTAGTAATTCTTTCACAGATATCTGCGATTGTCGGATGCGTGAATATGTAACACGTCTGCTGCACAGACGTTAACAGATTCATCGCTCCTTCTTTCCTTGTCATTAACGTGTACAGTATAGCACATGGATGTGGGGTTTGAAAGTATTTTTTTGTTTTGTACAAAGGCAGTATCTTCAACGATATACGCGGAGCAGTTCCAGCACGCGCACGATCTTTGTTCCCATCGGATAGTGAAGCATTTCATCCCGGGTGGTCCCTGACGTGATCACGTATGCGATCAGGTAAAGCGGAATTGCGATCAGGATTGCAATGATTACGGCGATGGACGGTCTGCGCGTCAGACGGAACAGCAGCTGGTAGATTCCGAATGCGGCCGCACCCATGATCGCGGACGCAAGCAGCGGGAACAGATAGGTCTGCCGCAGTTCGTTGCGGAAGCGCAGATATTTGTGCAGCATGAAACCGTTCAGAACGGTGTAAAATACTGCGAACAGCAGGTTTGCCAGCATCACCCAGTAAATGCCGCCCGCCGGGTAAATCAGAAGAATCACTGCAAGGATTACCAGATTCAGAACCAGTGATACCGCGGCATTGATCAGTGCCGTCCGCTGTTTGCCGATGGACTGCAGCACGCTTGCTGTGATCGTGGAAAGTGCGCCGAACAGAACAAACAGGGATCCGGTCAGCAGAAGCCGCGCCGCAAGCGCAGTGGCAGACGGGAACAGCACGCCCATAATGGGATATGCCAGGACTGTCATTCCGATCATGGACGGAATGCAGAGAAACATCGTCAGCCGGATTGTCTGGGAAATCTGGTGGTTTGCGCGGTCGAGATCTCCGACTGCGTAGTCCCCGGAAACCTCCGGCATCATCGCGGAAGCGCTTGCCGAAGCGAGGGCCAGCGGGATGTTGATCACCGGAAGATAATAGTTGCTGTATTCGCCGTATGCGGCGGATATGGTCTCAGACGCAATTCCCCGCACGCCCTGCAGGCTGGAGAACAGATAGCTGTCCAGATATGTGCTGGCATTGTTGACAAATGTGGTGAAAATGACCGGCGTAATCATCAGGGCGATGACGCGGAACACTTCTCCATAGGTTTCCTCACCGCCGTGCGGGTCACGCCTTCTCTCGCGCGCGAAGTATTTTCTGTTCAGGAAATAGACCAGCAGCATAAACAGAAGCCCCGTCAGAACACCTGCACCGGTACCCATGGTTCCGCCCATGGATCCGTAGATTGCCGCCTGCACGCCGCCGCCCGGCGCAAAATGCCGGATCAGAAGCCAGGCCGCAAGTACGCTGACCACCGCGTTGACGATCTGTTCTGCGATCTGGGAAATGGAAGTCGGCGTCATCGTATGATGCGCCTGAAAATAGCCGCGCAGCACACCCAGAATCGCCGAGAGGAAAATCGTCGGTGCCAGCACACGCAGTGCCGGCAGGGCATTCTGCTGGTTGGCCGGCAGCAGAAATCCGCCGCCGAAGAAGGCAATCAAAGCCGTAATTCCGCCGACCATCACCGCATACAGCAGCGCGCCGCGGAATACCTTCTGCGCATTCCTGTACTGTCCGAGTGCCAGCCGTTCCGAGACAATCTTGGAGACAGCCATCGGGATGCTGTAGGAAGAAATCAGGAGCAGAATGCTGTAAAGACTGCTCGCAAATCCGTAATAACCCAGACCCACTGCGCCCAGAACCGCACCGAGCGGGCGGCGGTAGATCAGCCCTATGATGCGGGATATGATGGTGGCAGCCATCAGAATCGACGCATTTTTTACAAGATTATTTTTCTTAGCCATAGAAATCCGTCACTGAGATTTATTTGCTGCCCGCCGCCTTTCGCGGGGGGATTTTCCACCGGGATTGATTCATAACCATAGTACTGCCTGACTCAGATATTCTCAATCTGCCAGTCGACCGGTTCCAGTCCCTTTTCCTGCAGGAACTGATTGGTCCTGGAAAATGGTCTGCTGCCGAAAAATCCGCGGTACGCAGACAGCGGACTCGGATGCGGCGCCTGCAGAACCAGATGATCGGGGCTGGTAATCATCGGCGCCTTGCGCTGCGCCGGCCTGCCCCAGAGAATAAATACAATCGGCTGCGGCTGTTCTGCCAGCACCCGGATTGCCGCATCGGTAAACTGTTCCCAGCCGATGTCCCTGTGCGAATTCGCCTGATGTGCACGCACAGTCAGAACCGTATTCAGCAGCAAAACGCCCTGCTCTGCCCATTTAACCAGACTCCCGTGGTTGGGAATCGTGCAGCCGAGATCATCATGAAGCTCCTGATAAATATTCACAAGAGACGGCGGGATCTGCACACCGGGCTTTACCGAGAAGCAGAGTCCCTCGGCCTGCCCCGGCTCGTGATACGGATCCTGCCCGAGGATGACAACCTTCACCTTCTCCAGCGGCGTAAAATGAAATGCATTGAAGATTTCATCCGCCGGCGGATAGACGACCGTCGAACGGTACTCTCTCCTGACCGTCTCGAATAATGTTCTGTAATATGGCTTGCGGAACTCCGGGCGGAGCGCCGCCTCCCACGCACCTGTAATCGGTGGCATCCTGTCGCCTCCTGTTCTATTCATACAAATCGGGGTTTGTGAAGCTTGCTCCTGTCGATAAGTCACAACTTCCGGACGCGGTGTTCGCGACTCACAGCCGCACCGCCACGCCGTGATCCCGCAGATATTCCTTCACCTCGCGGATCTCCAGTTCCTTATAATGGAACAGCGAAGCCGCGAGTGCCGCGTCGGCACCGCCGTCTGTCAGTGCCTCCCGGAAATGCTCCATCGTTCCGGCACCGCCGGAGGCAATGACCGGAATGCCGACCGCGTCTGAGATCGCGCGGGTCAGTTCGATGTCATAGCCGTTCTTGGTTCCGTCACAGTCCATACTGGTCAGCAGGATCTCGCCGGCACCGAGCTGTTCGGCTTTTGCAGCCCATTCGACTGCGTCAAGTCCCATGTCGACACGTCCGCCGTTTTTGTAGACGGTCCAGCCGGCTCCGTCGGTGCGTCTTCTTGCATCGATTGCCACGACGACACACTGGCTGCCGAATTTATCCGCCGCCTCACTGATAAGAGTCGGATTCATAATCGCCGCGGAGTTGACCGAGATTTTATCAGCACCCTCCCGCAGCAGCAGCCGGAAATCATCGACTGTGCGGATCCCGCCGCCGACCGTGAACGGAATAAACACATTGGCCGCCACCTGACGCACCATATCCACAACCGTCGCGCGGTTGTCGCTGGATGCAGTGATATCAAGGAATGTCACTTCGTCCGCGCCGGCTTTGTCATACGCCTTCGCAATTTCAACCGGATCCCCGGCGTCGCGGAGATTGACAAAGTTGACACCTTTGACAACGCGGCCTGCATGTACATCAAGGCAGGGAATGATTCGTTTTGTAAATTTTGTTTCCATGTATAATTCTCCGTCCGGCTGCATGTGCCGGCTGTGGTGGTTCTCTTTCTGCCGTTTCCCGGTTATCTGCCGGCTGTGCCTGGCCTCTTCTGCCGTTTCCCGGTTATCTGCCGGCTCTGCAGATCGCCGCAAAATTGCGGAGCATCTCCAGACCGCGGTCCGAGCTTTTCTCCGGATGATACTGGCAGGCAAATACATTTCCATCCTCGACCGATGCATGAATCTCTGTTCCATACTGCGTCGTCGCTTTCACGATGGACGGATTCTCCGCCTCCAGATAATAGGAGTGAACAAAATAGACGTATGTATCCTCCGGGATTCCCCGGAACAGTCTTCCGTCATTCTGCAGATGAAGCGCATTCCATCCCATATGCGGAATCTTCAGGCCCGGCGTATCCGGAATGCGCCGGATCTTTCCCTTCAGGATGCCAAGTCCCTGTACACCCGGACTCTCTTCGCTCTCTTCAAAAAGCAGCTGCAGCCCGAGACAAATGCCGAGAAACGGCGTTCCGGCATCCGTGATCTCCCGGATCACCGGCACAAGACCAAAAGCATGCAGATGCTCCATGGCGTCCCCGAAACTTCCGACACCCGGCAGGATTACGCCGTCTGCCTCTTTCAGAATTGCGGGATCCCTTGTCAGAACAACTTCCTCTCCGAGATGCCGCATCGCTTTCTCTACACTTCTGATATTTCCGGCATCGTAATCAATGATTGCTATCATGACCGTTTCTCCTGTAAGTAAAAAAGAGTGCGCCTGCGCACTCTTCGCGCGCGGGCGAAATCACAAAGCAAAGTGATCTTCCTGACCGCACACTGCCCTTTATTTGCATCATTACTCCGGCAGTTCTTCTCCCATTCGTTTCAGGACAAGATCATAGCCGTCGTTTCCGTAAATCAGCGACCGGTTGACCCGGCTGATCGTTGCGGTTGATGCGCCTGTTTTCTTGGAAATTTCAAGATAAGTTTTCTTCTGCTTCAGCATTCTTGCCACTTCAAAGCGCTGTGACAGCGAGAGCAGTTCATTAATCGTACACGCATCTTCAAAGAATGTGTAGCACTCCTCTACCGACTCCAGCGTCAGAATCGCGCGGAACAGCTGATTCACAGCGTCCGTATGAATATCTTTTCCCATGATTTCTCCTGTGATGTGATTTCTGATCCGTTACGCAAAAAGTACTGCATATCTGTTTCAGATTTTAACACATTAAAGTTTTACCGTCAAGAAATCCTGTGATGCCCGGATATCCGCCTCCATGTGCGCTTTCAGTTCCTCGACAGACCCGAAGCGGCGCTCCGGTCTGTGATAATGCAGCAGTTCCACTCTGGCTTCTTTGCCATACAGATTTTCCGAACAGTCAAACAGATGTGTTTCGGCTGTCACCTGACCTCCGTCAACTGTCGGCTTCGTACCGATATTGGTGATGCCGTTCCACACCTTTTCTTCTATATGGGTGCGGCTGAAATAGACACCATTCGGCGGCAGGAGTTTCTCCTGCGGCGGAATCTGGTTAATCGTCGGAATCTGCAGGGTCCGCCCGAGCTGGCGCCCGTGAACCACTTCGCCCAGCAGAAAATACGGTCTGCCGAGCAGTTTCTCCGCTGCCTCAATCCTTCCGGCCTGAATCTCCTCCCGGATCCATGTGCTGCTGATCTCTCTGCCTGTCTTCTGATCCTTCTTCTTCCCGATGATGCAGACAGAAAATGCATCTGCGCCGCTGCTCTCTTCTGCCATTTTCTGCAGAAATGCAGCATCTCCCGCGCGCCCGCGCCCGAACCGGAAATCATCCCCGACCACAATGGCGGCCGCATGCAATTTCTCCAGCAGGATTTTCCGCACGAAAACCTCCGCTTCCATGGTCTGGATCTCCTTCGTGAAAGGACACTCGATCAGCGTATCCAGCCCCATTTCCTCCAGACACAGAAAACGCTCGCGGTTCGTCATGATCGACTTCACATGCGACTTGCCGAGACGATTCTGCGGTGAGACATCAAATGTGAAAACGACCGTCCGCAGACCATCCTCCCGGCCGCGCCGGCGCACCTCGTCCATCAGCAGATGATGTCCCTCATGCACACCATCAAACTTGCCGAGCGTCACCACCGAAGGGAGCGTGCTGTTATATTGTTGCAACTCTTTTATATAGTCCAAGGAATCGATTCCTTTCTATCCTGTAAATTGGGGTTTGTCGAGTACGCGCCTGTTTCGCAGGATGCCATTTTCTACGCAGCTCAGATGGAATTCGCTGCTTTAGAAAAGGCATCCTGTTACAGGCGCTTACACGACTGCTGTAAGTACTAACGGCTGCTATTTACTTCAGTTTGACACTGTAAGCAGCCGCATTGACAAAG
>JAFUCM010000188.1 GCA_017459675.1 Eubacterium sp. | reverse complement strand
GAGGAGCTGTCCTTAGTACGAGAGGACCGGGATGGACAGGCCGCCGGTGTACCGGTTGCATCGCCAGATGCATCGCCGGGTAGCTGAGCCTGGACGGGATAAACGCTGAAGGCATCTAAGCGTGAAGCCCCCCTCAAGATAAGATATCCCATTCTTATGAAGTAAGGTCCCTGAGAGACGATCAGGTAGATAGGGCAGAGGTGGAAGTGCAGTAATGCATGGAGCTGACTGCTACTAATAGACCGAGGGCTTACTCTAAAAGAACTTCGATGATTTTGTATATGTAGTTTTGAAGGTGCATGGCATCATAATAATCCTCGATAGCTCAGCGGTAGAGCATTCGGCTGTTAACCGAAGGGTCGTAGGTTCAAACCCTACTCGGGGAGCGAAAAAAACGAAGTGGGAAACCACTTCGTTTTTTATTAATTATGCAGCAACAAGGTGATATTAGCACCTGAGAAATGAAAAGACTGGAAGAATTCAATATCCTTCCAGTCTTCTTTTTTTGCGCAGTTCAATTCGCTTCAGCGCACCTTCCCATTCGGCTTGTTCAGAGGGGCCGCTGATTTCCAGTCCGTAAGGAATTACCTTCGGCTTGCCTTCGTCATCGATACAGACCTGCGTCATGTAGGCAGTGTTGATCATGTGGCGCATGCCGGTTTTGGGGTCCTCCACGTAGACATCGGTGCGGACCTCCATGGAAGTCCGGCCGACGTAGGTGACGCGTCCGACCAGTGTAATCACATCATAGAGATTGGCACCTCTGCGGAATCGAAGGTTATCTACAGATGCAGAAGTAACGAAACCGCCGCAGTGCCGCATGGCTGTAATGCCGGAGGTCTCATCAATCCATTCCATCAGGCGGCCGCCGAACAGGCGGTTGCTGCCGTTGATATCCTTATACAGGATGGTTCTTGTTGTTTCTGTCTTGGAATCTGCCACTGTTTTCTTAGGGCGTGTATCTATATTATCCATACCTGTGCTTCCTCATCAGTATATCGATCAGTATCTCTGTCAATATTAATATTTCTATCGAGATATCTATGTCTTATTTATCGTTTGACTGAAACCGTCTGTGTTCTTCATCCAGTTCTGAAAACAGCTGCACCGGCGTCCATGCAGCATTATGCGGTGTGAGAACTGCCTTGTGCGGAATCCGCACACCTTTGCGGCGCAGTGCGGCGAGCACGGCATCAAGACGGTCAGAAGACAGTCCGCAAAACACGAGCATCGGTACGGGAATAGCAGTTTCATCCTTTGCAGCATCATCTGCTGAAGAAGTATCTGTTTTCTGATTATTCTGGCTGGATGCAGGGGTGTTTGCCGGTTCCGCAACTGTGAGCTCACCGATTGTCAGCTGATACTGCGCGCGTGAAACTGTTTTCAGTCTGATCCGAAGCGGCATCAGTGCCTGGCGGAGATACAGTTTCTGTTTTTCATCATTCAGTTCAAATAGTAATATTTGTTCTTTCATAAAAGTTAGTTTATCACAGGGGTACCTGCCATTCAATCTTCAATTTATTGTGAGTAAAGCTTATATCCTGTTTTTCGATCGCAGGCGAATGAATGCAAAAGATATGAAAAATGGAGACAGTTTACTTTGCAGGCCGGTTGTGTATAATAATTTTATCGGAATCAGAAAATATAATTCTTTGCAAGAAGGATATAAGAATGAAGATACGACACCTTGAACGGCATGGGCCGGTGCGCACAGCAGTACTCATTTGTCTGTGTTTTCTGCTGACATCGACCGCATATCTGGAGTGGACTTATCATATAATCGGTATGGTATCGCCGGCAAAAGCAGATTTCATAACACTCGCGGCAGGATATGGGTTTCAGGCAGCCGGCATCGCTGTTTCCGCATGTCTGCTGCGGCGGAAAAAAGAAGAAATCCTGTATATCACACTTCTGCTGCATCTGGTCTGCATGCTGCCTGCGTCGTACAGCAATTCAGCCGTTTTGTCACTGGCGTCAGGCTTCGTGATGAATGTTCTGTGCGGTGTGATCTGCGGTTATTATCTTTATCAGCTGAGTCTGGCCGTCAGTTCAGAAAAGCGGGGATGCACACTTGGAATCGGATACAGCGTTTCAATTATTGTTTCCTGGCTGGTGTCTCTAATTCGTAAACAAGTGGATCCGGGACATTTAGGAATGTTTGCAGTATGTTTTTGCCTGTCTGCGGCAATTATATGCCTGGCTGAAAACGAAAGGAAAGCGCGCAGAAATACCGGCAGCAGCCTGCCGGAACCGATGCCGCTGCGGGCATTATCGGATAATCAGTTATTCAGAAGGGATCTGCTTGCAGTCAGCATGCTTGTGCTTCTTTTCAGCATCATTAACAGTTGTGGATTCGGATTTCCTTCAGCAGACCTCAGTAAAGGGATCAGTGTAGAATTTTCACGGATTTTCTACGCGGCCGGACTTCTGATTGCTGGAATCGTAAATGACAGAGATCGCAGATACGGGGGAATTCTGGCGATGACAGCTCTTGTGGTACCGTTCATCATGCTTGCGATGCGAGGGGTATCTGTTTCTTTTCTGATTCTGTGGGCGCTGAGTTATTTCACGTTTGGATTTTTTACGGTCTTCCGGATCCTTATATTTTCAGATATGGCCGGAGAAAAGAAGCTGTTTGCCGTTTCCGGGTTCGGATTGCTGGCAGGACGTCTGGGTGACGCATTCGGAGAAATAATTACGCTGCTACTTGCAGGGCATGTCCTGATCTTAATTGCAGCGCTTGCCGCTCTGTTTGCTGCGGCGGTTATCCTGTTTTTTGTGCTTTATCAGAGAATCTGGCTGTCTCAGTACCCCGGACAGGAAACGGAACAGGAAAAATTCAGCCGTTTTTCAGCACAGTATGAATTGTCCGCAAGAGAGCGTGAGGTGCTGATGCTGATTCTGCAGGAAAAGAACAACCAGGAGATTGCAGAAGTGCTCTCCATCTCGGAAAGTACTGTAAAATTTCATATTCACAACCTTCTGCAGAAAACAGGCTGCAGAAACCGTGTAATTCTTTTAAATACATATACAGGGCTGCCGCGTTAAACATGTTGTTTGACGCAGCAACCCTGTTTTTTTAGAAACCGCACATTGGCAGGCGGCGGTGCAGTCTGGTGAATAAAAGAGACGGAAGGAGAGAACTAGGCGGTTTATTTCTTAACAATAAAGACTGTGTAATATCCTTCCGGGTCCTGCACAGCTGTCGTCAGCTTTTTCTCGCCGGGCAGGCCGGAGGAGCCGGTTGAACCGGTAATACGCTGGAAAAGTGCATCCACATTGCTTCCTGTAATGCCTACTGCGTTTCCTTTGAAGTCCTGGTACTTATATCCGGGATCCAGCGTCAGGCTCTTTCCCATGCGGTCAAGTACCGGATAGCTTCCGGAGCCGGTGAATACGAGTCCGTTCATTGTGGTATCTGGCGTAGCCTTTGTTCCGATGCTTCCGCCTTTTAATGATACCCTGCAGCCGGACTCCAGTATATTGATGCCGCTTCCGTAATGTGTAAAATTCATTGTCGAATTAAGTGCGCCGGCGCGGATTCTGGGTCTGCCGGTCAGGAAGAGTTTTGAACTGCCCAGCATCGCGACACCGTTATTAATCCCCTGTACGACGTTTGTTCCCTGCAGATAGCACTGCGCGGATCCGGTCAGGTAGATGGCGGAGGCAAGACCTGTTCTAAATTCGGTGGGGTCATTTACGATGGAGGCATTGTTTTTCATATAGAGTTTAGCTTTGCCGTTAACCTTGATTCCCATCCATTCTTTTGAATAGATAACTCCGCCCTTTTTCTTTGAGTTCTTAAGGATAACCGTTCCTTTGTTGATGGTCAGCGGACTGGATTCTGATCCGGTTCCCCAGTCCGTGATTTTGTGACCATTGAGGTCGATGGTATATTTCTTGTTCTTTTTGATCGTAAGATACTGTTTGGTATTTTTTAATGTAATATTCTTTGTGAGTTTAAATTTACCGCCCTTCTTTTTCGAGATGTTCTTCCAGTCTTTTGCGGATTTGATTTTATATACCTTTGCTTTTGCCTGAACCGGTGCCGCAGTTGAAGCACTGATGAACATGCAGGCCAGGAACAGCAACAGAAGAAGCATGCAGTGTCTTATTTTACGTTGTGGTAATTTGTTAACCATGAGAACCCCTCCTTTTGTGTGTGAAATATCTGCGGAGCAGCAGGATATAATTATATAACGTTACCATAGTATGCAGCTTTGTGTGTTTCAAGTCAGGATTCGGTCAGTTTATGCGGATTTGCCGAAGGTCAGGTATAGGTCAGGCTGTCTGCCTGAGTTGAAAGTGAAGAAATCTTATGATAAATTGAACAAGAGATTACAAACAAAACAGAACAAATAACAGATTCCTGTATGATAAGGAGAAAGCAATGAAAATCGGATTTATCGGATGTGGAAATATGGCGTCGGCAATTATTGGAGGCATTTTAAAGAATCAGCTGGTTCCGGCGGATAACATTATGGTTTCGGCGAAGACAAAGGCTACGCTGCAGCGCGCTGCGGACAGTTTTCATGTCCGCACGAGTCTGGAAAGCAGGATGGTGGCGGAGTTTGCGGATGTTCTTGTGCTCGCGGTAAAGCCGAATGTGGTCGGTGTTGTTGCGGAAGAGATCCGAGGGATTGTCAGACCGGACACTGTAATCGTGTCGATTGCTGCCGGAAGAGAATTGTCTTATCTTGCGGAGGTATTGGGAGACCAGCAGAAAATCACGCGTGCCATGCCGAATACACCGGCACTTGTCGGCGAAGGCATGACGGCGCTTTGCCCCAATAAAAATGTTACGGTGGAAGATCTGGAAAAGGTTTCCCGCATTTTTAACTGTTTTGGCCGCGCGGAGGTAGTGCCGGAGGATCTGATGCCTGCAGTCACTGCCGTCAGCGGCAGCGC
This sequence comes from Eubacterium sp., assembly GCA_017459675.1. Lineage (GTDB taxonomy): Bacteria > Bacillota > Clostridia > Lachnospirales > Lachnospiraceae > CADBRN01. Next base: position 27,661 of record JAFUCM010000188.1, on the reverse strand, counting down.
ACCGGAATACGTGTTTATGTTTATTGAGTCGATGGCGGACGCCGCGGTTCATCAGGGAATGGAGCGGGAGACTGCATATAAGTTTGCCGCGCAGACGGTTCTCGGCAGCGCGAAAATGGTGCTGGATTCCGGACTGCATATCGGAAAACTGAGGGATATGCTCATGACACCGGGCGGGACAACGATCGAAGGACTTCGCGTTCTTGAGGAAAAAGGCATGCGCGGCGCCGTTATGGATGCGCTGATTGCAGCATCAGAGAAAGCAAAGAAGCTCTGATCCAAAAAAGCAAAAGATGTTTCATTAAGGAACAGAGAAAGAAGCAGAAAGACGTTTTCGTAGAAACATGAAAGAAATCATGTTAAAATAGTTACAGTGCACATGGCACCCGCCCGTGTAAAACATTGATTCGTATGCGGGCGGACTTATGAGAGGTTGGAGAGAAAGGAGCTTTAAAATGGCTAACGTATTTGTATTTCTGGCAGACGGCCTGGAAGAGGTTGAGGCACTTACACCGATTGATCTGCTGCGCAGAGCAGGAGACACTGTAACAACGGTTTCCATTATGGACAAGAAAACAGTCATTGGCGGACATGATGTGAAAATCAAGGCCGACAAGAAGTTTGCAAAGGTTGATTTTTCAGACGGTGATGTGTTCATTCTGCCGGGCGGCGGTGTCGGAACAGAGAATATCGAAGCGCATGATGCGCTGAAATCTCTTCTGGTTGAGAAGTTTGAGGCAGGAAAGCATATCGCAGCGATCTGTGCCGCTCCGCGTTACCTCGGGGAACTGGGATTCCTGCAGGGGAAAAAGGCAGTTGTCTATCCGGGACTGGAAGATCGTCTGATCGGCGCTGATGTACAACAGGTTCCCGCTGTTACAGACGGTAATGTTACAACAGGTCACGGCCCGGGCGCTGCGACTGATTTCGCATTTGAACTGATCCGTGTGCTGCACGGCGAAGAGACAGTGGCAAAGATTAAAGAAGAGTTTGTATATCCGTACTGATCATAATTAAATATAATACGGCAGAAGGAGCAGAGAACATGGACTGGATCCCGGGACTCTGCTCCCTGTGTATGAAGGGACCTGTGTCAGCCTTGAAATTATGCTTCAGGAGGATGAATTCCGATGAAACGGAAACTGACTGCGGTATCCACGCTGCACTATGTGCGTCTTGTTTACCGTTCAATTTTACTGATTTTACTCCTGATCGAGTATTTTGTTTTCCGGTTCCGTGCCGGTCCGGAGATCACCGTATCGCTGGAAGAAAACCCGGTGCCGTTATACATTACCTGCGGCGTGTTTGTTTTTGAAATGATTCTGCGTTTCTTTCCGTCAAGGTTTGAGAGTCCGGGATGCCAGAAGCAGTTCCGGCAGAATTATATCAAATCCGGTAAGACAGAGATCGTGATTCAGGATAATAACGCGACGGTTCTGGTTTTGCTGCTCTGGATTACGTTTAACCTGATCTTCGGCGCACTGCGGATGGCAGGGATTTTTGACGACGGGATCATGATTCTTCTGTGCGGTGCCTACTCTGTCTGCGATATGATCTGCATCCTGTTTTTCTGTCCGTTTCAATCCTGGTTTATGAAAAACAAGTGCTGCAGTACGTGCAGAATCTATAACTGGGATTATGCGATGATGTTTACCCCTTTGTTTTTTGTCAGACGGTATTACGCATGGGGGCTGCTGGCATTGTCATTTGCGCTTCTGATCCGGTGGGAAATTACTTTTTACAGACATCCGGAACGGTTCTCGGAGCAGACGAATGACTATCTGAAGTGTCAGAACTGTACGGAAAAACTGTGTACACACAAAAAGCAGCTGCATTCCCTGTGGAAGCAGGTAGAGCAGCAGACAGCAGGACGGATCCGGTTCCTGAAGAAGTAGTGACAGAGACAATAAAAAAAACGGAGCAGCCGGGAAGGATCAGAAGTGATCATCCCGGCTGTCCTTCTGTCTGAGATTCTGTAAAATAAATGAGAAATACTGATCTGAGATAATGCGTAAGGATTGTATAATAGCAGTATGGAGAGAAGTTAATGAAAGATGCTCGGCGCGAGGATGAAACACCGGACCGGGTATCTTATTAAGACGAATGATGCTGGAGAAATTGTGATGGCACGGAAGGATTATCTCGGACAATTACGCGCAGGAAAGGAACTGACACGCGGACAGCAGCTCAGCATGATTCTTTCTTTGAGCATCCCGGCAATTCTGGCCCAGATTTCATCGGTTATCATGCAGTATATCGATGCGTCCATGGTCGGGCAGCTTGGTGCGAACGCATCTGCCTCCATCGGACTGGTCGCGTCGACCACCTGGCTGATCGGAAATGTCTGCCAGGCGATGGCCATCGGTTTTACGGTTCAGGTGGCGCAGCAGATCGGTGCGGGCAGAAATGATCTTGCCAGGAGCGCCGTCCGGCACGGTTTATTGTTTATCCTGCTGCTCGCCGCAGTGCTTTCTGCAGGATGTGTGGTCCTTTCGGGACAGCTGCCGGGAATGCTCGGCGGAGCGGCGGATATCCGGCCTGATGCGACACGGTATTTTCGGGTATATGCCTTCGCGATCCCGGCGCTGGCAATAAATTACGCGGCGTCCGGAATGCTTGGGGCCAGCGGCAACATGAAAGTGCCGAGCATGCTGAATATTCTGATGTGTTTTCTGGATGTTGTGTTCAATTTTCTGTTTATCTTTCCGACAAGAGAGATTCAGATCGGAACTACAGCATTTACAATGCCCGGCGCAGGACTGCACGTGACAGGTGCCGCGCTTGGAACAGCCATGGCGGAGGTTGTCTGCACACTGGTCATGCTGCTGATTCTGCTGTTCCGCTCGCCGATGCTGCGGCTGCGGCGCGAAAAAGCAGCCGGATCACTGAAACAGGAGCTGCGAACAGCAGGAAAAATCTCCCTTCCGGTCGGCTTTGAAGCGGTTGTCATGGGCATGGGATATGTCATGTACACAAAGATCATCGCGCCGCTTGGAACGGTAGCCATCGCGGCAAATTCCTTTGCGGCTACGGCGGAAAGCGTCTGCTATATGCCGGCATTCGGCATCAGTCAGGCCGCTACGACAATCATCGGCCAGACGGTCGGTGCGGGACGGAAAGATATGAATGTCCGGCTGAGTCGTCTGGTTGTCGGAGTGGGCATTGTGATCATGATCGGATGTTCCACGCTTCTGTTCCTGTTTGCGCCGCAGATGATCGGGATGCTCTCGCCGGACCCGGAAATCCGGGCACTCGGCACGGCACTGCTTCGGATCATTGCGTTCGAAGAACCGTTCTATGCTGCAGCGGTCGTGACCAACGGTGTATTCCGCGGACGCGGTGACACACTGGTCCCAAGCATCATGACTCTGATCAGTATGTGGGGCGTCAGAATACCCGCGTCAGCATGGTGCGCGGTACATTTTGGACTGAAAGGCAGCTGGGCTGCAGTGGGGCTGGAGCTTGTGTTCCGCGGTGTGATCTTCCTGGTGCGTCTGCGAAGGAGAAACCGGCGATTGTAAGGTAAGTGCTCCTAAAAAGGCAGAAGGCTGACGCATAGTATGTGCGTCAGCCTTCTTGAGGTAAGGGGGATAGTGATATAGGCTTTTGAGAATGATAATAGTCAGATCAGTCCATGCGTACCACAGCCTTAATGCATTCGCCGCGGCTGGATGCTTCGAGTGCCTCATTGATCTCTTCAAACGGATAGAATTTCACCAGCTTGTCGATCGGGAAGCGTCCCTGCTTGTAGTATTCAATCAGTTTCGGGATAAACAGCTTCGGGATGGCATCGCCTTCGACAACGCCGAGCAGTGATTTAAAATCACCCATCAGTTCATTCTGAATATCAAATGTCACTTCGCCGGTAGCGCCGAGGATCACACCTTTTCCGAGGAAACCGACGCTTCCGAGCATCTTCTTGACAAAATCCGGATTTCCGGATGTATCAATTGCGTAATCACATCCGCCGTCGGTTATCTCATGAATTGTGCCGACGATATCATCACATTCTTTGCGATTGACTGTATGTGTCGCACCGAGTTCCAGCGCCAGCTCCAGACTCTTCGAATTTCCGCCGACAGCAATAATCTTTTCGCAGCCCGCGATTTTTGCAGCCATAATGGCACTCATACCGACCGTGCCGCAGCCGAAAACTGCGATGGCAGATCCGAAAGCAGGGCGAAGAACATTGAGAACGGCGCCCGCACCGGTTTGAATGCCGCAGCCGATCGGTGCAACCAGTCCCAGATCAATGTCCTTGTCTTCTACTTTGATTGCCGCAGCTTCATTGACTACGATATGGCTCGAGAAAGAAGACTGGCCGAAGAACGTGGAGAGTTTCTGTCCGTCCGGAAGAGATATTCTGGTAGTTCCGTCCGGCTGAATGCCGCCGAAGTTTATTTTATTCAGATTAATGCATGCTGCCGGATGTCCGGAACGGCAGTTTTTGCAGACACCGCAGAAACCGAAGGAGACGCCGACATGATCACCGGGTTTGAATTCGGTTACTTCCGGACCCACTTCTTCTACAATTCCCGCACCTTCATGCCCGAGTACGGCCGGAAGCGGCACAGGAATAAACTGATGCTGGACAGCTGCGTCCGTGTGGCAGACGCCGCTGGCCACCATTTTTATCAGAATTTCGTGGCCTTTCGGCGCATCAAGGTTTACTTCCTGAATCTTGAACGGTTCACTCTTTGCGTTTGTTACGGCTGCTCTGATTTTGATCATGTGAAGCTCCTTTCTACTTTTACCGATGGGTTTTTCCTGTAATTTCATGTTACCAGAAAGATATAAAAGATTTCGGACAGGTTTTTGTGATTTCTGTCCGTTAAAGTTAAATTCAACAAATTCTGTGAAAGAAAATTATGCAAATAGCACAAAGCAAAATTTGCGCAATGACATGAAATTAACGAAGTGCACAAAAAAGGACTTCCATCTGAAAAACGGCGTCTCGAAACGCAATCGACAGACAATTTGAAAAAAAATAACATATTATCATAATCAAACGGCTGACGGAGAGAACGATGAATATCCGTCATGAAACATAAGGAGGTGGCTTGAATGGCTGACAGACAAGAAGTTGTTCGCCTGGAAGATCTGGCTTTTGAAATGCGGAAAAAACTGCTGGATCTCTGTGTGCAGTATGAGGGATCGGTACATATCGGCGGTGATCTGTCCATGACAGATCTGCTGATTGGATTATTTCATCATGGAATGAATGTCAATCCGGATGACATCCGTATGCCGGAGCGTGACCGCTTTATTCTGAGTAAAGGCCACGGTGCGGTTTGTATGTATATTGCAATGTGCCTGCGCGGATTTTTCGATTATGACGAGATTGTGAGAACGTATGGAAAACTTGACAGTGCATATGGCATGCACCCGTGCCGCGTTCAGCTGCCGGCGCTGGAGTGTTCATCCGGCTCACTCGGACATGGCCTTCCGATGGCAGTCGGCATGGCATTTGCAGCCAAAGCAAGAAAGCAGTCTCACCGTGTGTTCTGTATGGTGGGTGACGGCGAATCCTGTGAGGGTACAATCTGGGAGGCAGCAATTGCTGCACGTTCTCAGGAATTGGGCAATCTCGTTGTTGTCGTCGACCGCAACCATCAGATGATGTGCAGTCACACAGAAGAGGTGACAGTGCTGGATCCGTACGCAGACAAGTGGCGTGCATTCGGATTTAATGTGATCGAGATTGACGGACACAACATGGAAGAGATTGTTGATGCACTGGACAACCTTCCGGCATCAGATTCTGACCGTCCGACAGCAATCATCGCGCAGACAATCAAAGGAAAAGGCGTTGATTTCATGGAGCGCAACATCGGTTGGCACGCAGGAAGCCTGAACCAGGAAGATTACGAGAAGGCAATTGCGAGCATCGAGCGTATCTATGGGAAGGAGGCAAAATAATGGCTGGATCATTTAATTTCGGAGAATGGATTTCCGCCCGCAGCGTCATCGGCGCAACCCTGAACGAGATCGGCGCGGAGAATGAAAAATTATTTGTCTGCACACCGGATGTGGCGATGAACCTGATCGAGTTCAAGGAGAACTATCCGGAGCGCTTTATTGATGTCGGTATCGCAGAACAGAACTGCATCGGCGTCGCAGCAGGTATCGCGCTGGAAGGAAATATTCCGGTTGTTATGGGCATGCTTCCGTTCCTTTCCATGCGGGCATGTGAGCAGGTTCGTACGGACGTCTGCTATCAGAATCTTCCGGTTCGCATCATCGGAACCGGCGGAGGTCTGACCTCAGGCGGCGGCTCCACACATAATGCAATGGAGGATATCGCAATTCTGAAGTCCATGGTAAACATGACAGTTGTTTCAATCGGCGATCCGAATATGATCCGCGATATCCTGAAGCTCTCAATGGATTACGAAGGACCGATGTACATCCGTCTGGCACAGGGCAAGAAAGACCGTCCGCTCTATGTGCCGGGGACGATTGAATTTAAGAGCGGCGGCTGCGTGACAGCCCGTGACGGCTAAGAGATCGCTGTTCTCTGCCTCGGTGAGATGGTCGGCGAGGCACTGGACGTAGCAGCGGAACTGGAAAAAGAAGTCATTGATGTCCGCGTAATCGATATGTATACGATTAAACCATTTGACGAGGCGGCAGTCAGAAAAGCAGTGCAGGAGACAAAGGGAATCATCGTCTGGGAAGATCATCTGATGTCAGGCGGTCTCGCAAGTTCACTGGCAGACTACTTTGTTGATAACAACTTCTATCCGAAACAGTTCAGAAGATTTGGTATCCCGCAGGTTTATGCAGGCTTTGGCGCGGGTGATGAACAGCAGGCGAAATACGGATATTCCGGTAAAGAAATCGCCGCCTGCATCCGCGAAATGATGTGTTGATCCTTTGGATCAAAGAAATTTCCGGGGACAAAGACCATGGACACAGCCTCATTTCTGTGCTGTGTTCATGGCCCCTGTAAAATGAGGAGGTTTTTATGAGCAATCAGACAAACGTTGCAAAGGTAGATGAATTTACCAAACTGAACACACCTAAGAAGATCGGATATGCCTGCGGTGACTTTGCCTGCAACATGAGCTGGTCCCTGGTCGGATCCTATCTGGTATTCTTCCTGACAGATATCGCCCTGATCCCGGGTGCGATTGTCGGACTGGTAATCTTTATTTCCAAGTTCTGGGATGCAGTCAATGACCCGGTGATCGGATCGCTTGCAGATCATACCAACACCAGATGGGGCCGTTATCGTCCGTGGATTATGTTTGCATTCGTGCCAATGCTGATTTTTAACGTACTGACATTCACGACATTCCCGTCCTGGTCAACGACAGCCCGCACCTGGTGGGGCCTTGGCATGTACTTTATCCTCGTTCTTCTGTATACGATGGTTAACGTTACATATTCCGCTATGCCGGCGCTGATGACACGTGATACAGAGACCAGAAGTGCACTGTCCAGTTACCGTATGACCGGCGCATTCCTGGCTATGACAGTCCTTTCCTTCATGACACTTCGTGTTGTTAACTACTTCGGCGGCGGAGCGAAGGGCTACCAGTATGCTACCATTTTCTTCTCACTGCTGGCAGTTCCGTTCTTCATTATTACGGTTGCTTCCTCTAAGGAAATCGTTAAAATCGATGACTCCAAGAGTGAGAAGGTCAGCTTTCTTTCACAGTTTAAGACACTGGCAGGCAACTGGCCGGTTATCCAGATCGCAATCGCTTACCTGGCATGGGGAATCATCCAGGGCGGCATGACCTTCCGTCTGTATTTCTGCACCTACAACGCAAAGAATGAGCTGCTGTACGCAAATACACAGACACTCTGGTCCATTATGGGTATGGTAGGTGCGTTCTCGGTATCCTATCTTGTAAAGAAAGTTAACAACAAGGGAACACTGGGCGGCATTGCATTTTCAATTATTGCAGCAGCCTCTATTATTTCCTTCTTCCTGCCGATCGAGAACGCAGGCGCACAGGTTGTCTATTATATTCTGCAGGCAATTGTCGGTCTCGGAACCGGTATGATGCTCGGCAACGTATTCGGCATGATGCCTGACACGGCGGAGTATACCTATGACAGATATGGCGTCTATGCAGCAGGGTTCCTGTCAACGTTTATCAACTTCATGCTGAAGGTCGGACAGGCAGTATCGATTTCCGGCGCAGCTCTGATTCTGGACAAGGTCGGCTATGTGCCGGGCGGTGAGCAGTCCTCAACCGTTTTGTTCACAATGAACTTCGGTTCCCATATGTTTGTCGGCCTGTGCTGCATCGTTGCTGCAATCGCACTGTTCAGCTACAAGCTGGATAAGAAGACCTATAACGAGATCGTTGAACGTCTCCGCCAGAAGGGTATGGCAAACTAACGAAAAGGAGAGTATAAAATGGCTACAATGAAACAGCTGTGGTGGACACACGATAAAGAAATTGAACTGAAGGTTGTCGAAATCCCCGAGGTGAGACCAAATGAAGTCAAAGTGAAAATGGCATATGCGGCAATCTGTGCGAGTGATGTGCATCAGGTCGAGCAGAATGTCATGGGCGCGCAGCCGCCGGCACCACTCGGCCATGAAGGATCCGGCGTGATCGTTGAGATTGGCGAAGAGGCATCCAAAGCCGGCTATAAAGTCGGCGATAAGGTAACAATGTTCCCGGTATCCCATTGCGGCATGTGCGAAAACTGTAAAAACGGCAAGCCACAGTACTGCACCAACGCGGTTGCGACCGGGTGCTTTGCGGAGTATGTCGTCACTGACTGTAAGACGATCTACAAGCTGCCGGATGACGCGGATCTGATGAAATATTCGATTGTGGAGCCCACAAACTGCTGCCTGCGCGCAATGGATCTGGCACCGATTAAACACGGCGCAAATGTCGCAATCGCAGGCGTCGGCGGAATCGGTTCCATTATGCTGAACCAGATTATCCTTTCGGGTGCGGCGAACATTACTGCAATTGATCCGGTTCCGGAGAAACGGCAGCTGGCGCTGGAAATGGGTGCGAAATATGTCATCGATCCGTTCAATGAGGATGTTGTGGCACGCGCAATGGAAATCACAGACGGAGAAGGATTCGACCAGGTATTTGAGATGTCCGGTTCACCGAAGGCATCCCAGACCCCGATTGACATTCTGGCACGCTGTGGAACAGCGGTGTATTTCGCAGTATTCCCGCCGACCTATGAAATGCCGCTGAATCTTCACAGTCTCTACATGAAAGAAGGCCGGATCCAGACCGTATTTACGACGCAGTCTATCATGCACCGGTCCATTAACATGATCGACCGTATGCAGACAGATAAGATCATCGGCCACATTATGCCGCTTTCAGAGGCGGTCGAGAGCTTCGATGTTTTCCATACCAGCAAGTACTGCAAGATTCTGCTGGACTGCAGCAAACCGTAACGGCAATGTAAGGACTGCGCGCATGGATATCCTCATAGGGACATCCGCAGCGCCGGTCCTTAACGAACACAGAAAGTGTGAGTTTAGTACCGCTGCGCGAGGACTAAGTGTGAACGGTCCCGGTGAGGATATCCATGTAAACAGTCCCGGCGCGGCATATACAGGAGGAAAAGCATGAAAACATTATGTGGTGTATTAGTTGGCGATATGAAGGATCCGAATCCGGAGACCAGAGGACGGGTAGCACTCGTTGATCTTCCGAAACCGAAGATGGGTCCGCAGGACGTCAGAATCAAGGTTGCATACTGTGCGATCTGCGGTTCAGATCCGCACTGTGTAGGCGGATGCTTTGGCGAGCCGGTCGGCTCCACCGATCCGATTCCGCTCGGTCATGAGGTTTCCGGTGTGATCGTGGAACTCGGCCCGGAAGCGAATCATAAGGGACTGAAGGTCGGCGACCGTGTCGCAGGCAACTTCCTCCGCTTCTGCGGCGGCTGCTACTATTGTCAGAACGGACAGCAGCAGTACTGTATCAATGCGCAGGAGTACAACCGCCCGGGGTTCTCTCCGGAAATCGTCTGGCATGAGGATCAGGTATATAAACTTCCAGATGAAGTCAGTCTGAAGAAGGGATGCCTGCTGGAGCCGATGTCCATCATCGTCCGTATGCTCGACAAGGCAAATATGAAGGTCGGCCAGCGTGTACTCGTCAGCGGCGGCGGCCCGATCGGTCAGATGGCCTGCCAGGCATTTAAGATGTTCGGTGCGACAAAGCTTACCATGAGTGAGCCGATCGAAAACAGAAGAGAACTGGCACTTTCTGTGGGTGCAGACTACGTGATCGATCCGGTTCATGAAAATTTTTATGAGAGATGTATGGAGATAACGGACGGACTCGGCTATGATGTCGTTCTCGACTGTTCCGGATCCATTCACTGTGTCAGAGACCTGCCGGATGTCACTGCAAATGCAGGTATGCTGATTTACGGTGCGCAGTATCCGAATGAATATGAGATGCCGTTCAACATCTCTAAGTACTGCTACTTTAAAGAACTGACAATCACGGGTGTCTTTGTAGCACCGTATGCTTACCCGCGTGCGCTGCAGATGCTCACCCGCATGAATCTGGATGCGCTGACAGAGAAGGTATTTTCTCTGGATGATGGTGTTGAAGCCTTCGCTGCACAGCTTTCCGGGAAGTATCCGAAGATTCTCATCAAATGCAACGAAGATATTCCCGAATAATCCGAAAATTGTCCGATACAGATATTGGAGAAACTGTAAATGTGCTGGACTGCAGGAAAACTGCAGTTCAGCCTTTGCGTATCTTTACAGGAGAAGTCAAAATGAGTAAACGCTTTGATGAACATGTCACGGAACTGAAAAAACAGAAGAAAGTAGGCGAAACAGTGGAGTTTATTCCGGAATTCAACGGAATTCCCAGACTGATTCTGTTTGTAGCGGCGGCCATTGCATCATTTATTATCGGCAGAGTTTTTCCGGGAAAGATCGCAGTGATGCTGCTGACCAATGTCATCTCTATGTGGATGATGGTCGATGCAGCCCGTGTTCTGGTGGATACGCAGGATGCCTGCCTGTTAATTACAAATAAAAGGATCTATGGAAGGGCAGGAAAAGAGATTAATTTATACTACCGTGATATAATACAGATACATAACACGCGTCAGGGAATCTATATCAATGCCGGGGACGGGCACAGAAACGTTATGCTCCGCTACTTAAAGAATCAGGACGCGGTCTTTCAGGCAATCGGAAAACATCTGCAGTAGACGAGAAGTCTTTAGAGCGGAGGGAGTCAGATGGAATACAAAAAACACGAAAGTATCTCCTATAATCCGAGAATTGTACAGCTTTCTATGGGAAACTATATGGTGTCAGTTAATTATTCAGAGATTACGGATGAGAGCTGTCTGGAATTTTCGCATGTGCATACGGATTTTGAAATCTATTACTGCCTGGAAGGAACGATGCATCTGATGGCCGGCGACGTGTGTGTGGAGATGAAGGAAAATACACTGACCGTTTTAAAACCGGGGGTATATCATCACACCTTGTATGAGCCGAAGAGTCCGAAGCGCTACTTTATCTTTGTATTTGAAATGCCGGTAAAAAGTGCGCTGAAAGCCAAATGTGATGGTTCTGAAAATATGGATTCGTATCTGGAAACGGTTATTCAGTATCTGAACGATGAACAGGCAGTCACACTTCCTGACCGGTATGGATGTCATCACATTATTGAAGAACTGGAGCGGGAGATGGATCAGGAGCTGCCGGGCAGGGAAGAAATGATCAGAGCATTTTATACACAGTATCTGCTTCGCGTTTTCCGGAATCTGGATATTTCGCATGAAATATATTCCCGAAAGGATCCTGCGGATCAGGGAAATGTAAATCTGGCACTGGAACTTACACAGTTCATGCATGATAACTACAGCCGGAATATTACAGTGCGGGATGCCGCCGAAACATTTCATATCTCCGAGCGGCATGTGGGAAGGATTTTCGATAAATATTTCGGCAAATCCTTTAAAAACACACTGAATATCTACAGGATTAATTATGCTAAGAATTACCTGCTGGACACCGACTACTCGATTGAAAAAACTGCAGATCTGGTGGGAATTTCTTCCACCCGGAAGTTTCATCAGCTGTTCCGGGAAATGGAGCAGATGACAGTGGCGGAATACCGGGCGAAATACAAAGGGACCAATAGTCATTTTGGGATCCGGGAGAAAGGAGAGACTCTATAGGAAGATGATCCGTGTATAGGGTAATGTGTGCTGCCTGCCGACCAAATCCTTCTTCATGTTATGTATAATTAGCACGACAGAGACACCTGTCGTGCTGATAACAGTAATACCTGTTTTTGTGATGAGCTGGATCGAAATATTTCTGTACGGTCCTGTGAAATAACACGACCGGAGCAGCAGAAGGCCGTGCGTGACCGCGGATTCAGATGATCGTTCTCTGACGGAGGGGCTTACAGATGCTTCAGCAGCGTGTTTACCAGCATCGCAATTCGGAAGGTCATGGCGTCGTCAAAATGCCGGATATCAAATCCGGTCTGTTCCCGGATCTTTTCAAGCCGGTAGATCAGTGTATTCCGGTGCAGGTACAGTGCTCTTGCAGTATCCGTGATGTTCAGGTTGTGATTGAAAAACTGTGTGATCAGTTCATACAGATCGGGTTCCAGATCATCTAACGGATTCTCCGGGCCGAATGTCTCCTGCAGGAATTTGCGGCATACATCCGGATCCAGTGTGTAGATCAGGCGGCCCAGACCGAGTCTGTCATAAGAGGACACATAGGTGTCCGGGCTGAAAATCGATGCGATGGTCAGTGCGGTGACAGCTTCCTGGTAACGCTGCGCCAGTTCTCCGAGATGATTTGCGGGAGAGCCGGTGGAGACGCAGACCGGTGCCATGAGTTCTGCCCTGAGGGTGTCTGCCAGCTGATGGGAAAGATCACTGACGTGATCCGTCCCGGAGAGTTCCCGCACGATTACAAACCGGTCAGGTGCAGCTGCAAAACTATGATTTCCGGAAGCAGAGGTGAAGATCGCGGAAGCAATCTTCAGTGCGGGATCGAGATCCTCCTCCGGCACTTTGACCAGGAAAACGGCGCGCGGCGCATGAAATGTCACATGCATCTTTCTGGCAGATGACGCAATCGTCTCCGGCGGAATCTTTCCAAGTGTCACATCCTTCAGGAAAGATACTTTCGTATTTCTGGACTTTGCAGCCAGCTCCAGGTGAGAGAGCTCGCAAAGAAAGAGCTGCGACGCCATTTCCGCCCGTTCGCCGCATGTTTCAAGAAGCAGATCTCTTCCCGGAACAGATGTATAGAACCGGAAACCGTCCGGAAGAATCTCATCCTGCGTGCACAGGCGCATGGATGTGCCTGTAATCCGCTGAATATCTTCGAGCATCTGATTCATGATACTTACCGGGATCATGTTCTTCTCCTCCTGAATGACTGTGGTCATTCAATCATATACTTTATTCCTGAAAAATAACAGACCGGATTTCTGCAGAGCTGCCCGCAGAAATCCGGTTCTTTACATTAGTGTACGATTGCCAGTTCTGTATCTTTGTCAAATACGTGAATCTTTTCCGGATCAAGGATGAATTTTCCGACAGAACCGGTCTTTGCAGTTGTGCGCGGATCTACGCGTGCGGTCATCTGTGTGCCTGCGAACTCGAAATACAGATAAACCTCTGCGCCCATCAGCTCGTAAACATTTACCGGAGCTTCAAAGGCAGCGCGATGATCCTTCAGGTCAGTATAAGCTGCGTCATCGATATGTTCCGGACGGATGCCTGCGGTAACGGTCTTGCCGACATAGCCCTTCTCCTCAAGAACTTTTCCTTTTGCTTCCGGAAGCGGGAAGGTCTTTCCGGAGACTTTCAGGACAACGGCGCCGTTTTCCTTTGCAACTTCCGCATCCATGAAGTTCATCTGCGGAGAGCCGATGAAGCCGGCGACGAAGAGGTTGCACGGCTCATTGTAGAGGTTGATCGGTGTATCAACCTGCTGGACAACGCCGGCTTTCATGACGACGATGCGGGTTCCCAGTGTCATGGCCTCAGTCTGGTCATGTGTGACGTAAATGATGGTTGCGCCCAGGCGCTCATGCAGCTTTGCGATCTCTGTACGCATCTGGACACGGAGCTTTGCGTCCAGGTTGGAGAGCGGCTCGTCCATCAGGAAGACGCGCGGATTTCTGACACTTGCACGGCCCATTGCGACACGCTGACGCTGTCCGCCTGACAGAGCTTTCGGCTTTCTGTCAAGGAGATGTTCCAGATCCAGGATCTTAGCAGCGCTGCGGACTGCCTTGTCGATTTCATCCTTCGGAACCTTGCGGAGCTTCAGGCCGAATGCCATGTTGTCATAAACGGTCATATGCGGATACAGTGCATAGTTCTGGAAGACCATTGCAATGTCGCGGTCCTTCGGCTCAACGTCGTTCATGACCTTGTCATCGATTTTCAGGGTACCTGTTGAGATATCCTCCAGGCCGGCGATCATGCGGAGTGTGGTGGACTTGCCGCATCCGGACGGACCTACGAAAATAATAAATTCCTTGTCTTCAATTTCAAGGTTGAAATCCTTAACGGCTTCAAAACCGTTCGGGTATGTTTTGTAAATGTGTTCAAGTGATAAGCTGGACATGTTTTCGTTCCTCCTACTGTTGTTTTCTGGTTTCTTATCTTAAAACGACTTCGCTTTGGACGCTATGGATAAACATCCAAAACGGACGGCTGGTTTTCGGCAAATCTCCAGACAGGTTCCATAGAACCGGCTCATGTGACAACGCGTGCGGCGGCCGCGGGAGAGCTGCGGAAAGGGGCTTTGCGGGAGGGCGCAGGATGCCTGCTTTAGTTGACTTTTTCGGACAAAACAGGTATACTCATGAGGTCGCGCAGCCGGGGAGATAGCGGTGCCCTGTACCTGCAATCCGCTACAGCAGGGGTGATGCCGATCTGAGGGCCTTTCGAATGGGAGCTGCCTTCTGTAAGTGGCGTTGACGTCTGGGTCTCGCGCAACGGAACTCCATGAACCGTGTCAGGGCAGGAATGCAGCAGCACTAAGTGGAATCTTTCGTGTGCCGTGAGGGTGCCTGGGCTGAGTTAACTGCAGGAGTAACGTCCTGGTCGGAGGTTCAAGGTGAGGCGCGCGACTTTTTTTATTATTAGGAGGAATACAACATGGCATGGTATGACGAGGCTGTTTTTTATCACATTTATCCGCTGGGATTGGCAGATGCACCGCATGAAAATGCGTATGAGGAACCGGTGCACCGGCTCCGGGAAATGCTCCCGTGGATTGACCATGTAAAGGAAATCGGATGCAATGCCATCTATATCGGACCGCTGTTTGAGTCTGTCAGCCACGGCTACGATACGACAGATTATTATAAGCTGGACAGCCGGCTTGGGACGAACGAGGATCTGAAACTGTTTGTGCAGACCTGCCATGAAAAAGGAATCCGTGTGATTCTGGACGGTGTGTTCAATCATGTCGGGCGTGATTTTTTCGCATTTCAGGATGTGAAGCAGAACCGTGAGAATTCCAGATATACCGAATGGTTCTGCAATCTGAATTTCTGGAACAACAATGAATATAATGATGGATTTTCTTACGACAACTGGGGCGGCCACAATCAGCTGGTAAAACTGAATCAGCAGAACCCGGAGGTCTGCGGTTATCTGTGCGATGTGATCCGCTTCTGGGTGTCAGAATTTGACATCGACGGTCTGCGGCTGGATGCGGCAGATGTGCTGGATTTTGGGTTTATGGGGAATCTGCGCGGACTGGCCAATGACGTGAAGCCGGAATTCTGGCTGATGGGCGAGGTCATTCACGGAGAGTATATCCGCTGGGTCAACGACGGCATGCTGCATTCGGTCACGGATTATTCGCTGCACAAGGCGCTTTATTCCGGCCATAATGATCACAATTATTTCGAGATCGCCCACACGGTAAAACGGATTTACAACGATATGGGACTGAACCGTCCGGGCCGGCCGAAGCTGTATGATTTTGTCGACAACCATGACGTGGAGCGGATTGTCAACAAGCTGAATGACCGGCGTCAGCTTGCGCCGGTGTATACGCTGCTGTATACCCTGCCGGGCATTCCGTCCATTTACTATGGCTCTGAGTTTGGCATTGAAGGAAAGAAGGAATACGGATCGGACTGGTCACTGCGTCCCGCCCTGAAGCTGGAAGACTATGCGGATGAAGTGGAGCAGAATGCGCTGACACAGCTGATCGCAAAGCTGGGCCGGATCCGCCAGGAGAGCAGGGCACTGTGCTATGGCGAGTACCGGGAGCTGATGCTTTCCAACCGGCAGTTTGCATTTGCGCGCGTTCACGATGGTGAGGAAGTGATTACGGCAGTCAATAATGATGAACAGGACGCGGAAATGTATATTCCGGCACAGAACGGATCTTATAAAGGTCTGCTGACCGGGACGCAGGCAGCGGCAGAAAACGGAAAACTGCACTGCATGCTGCCAGGAAATGCCGGAGAGATCTGGGCGAAAGAGAGCTGAAGCATCGCGCGCAGCTTTACTCTGTATCTGCCATTTGTTTTTCCGCCCACTGATAGACGGATTCCAGCGCCGGGATGAGCGATCTTCCCCGCTCGGCAAGGGAATACTCTACGGTGGGCGGAATTGTATTATATTGCGTGCGGGTGATCAGCTTATCTGCCTGCAGTTCTCTGAGGCATTTCGTCAGCATGGTGGCGGTGATGCCGACAACTTTTCTTTCGAGTTCCCGATAACGCAGTGTCTGATTTTCGGCGTCAGCGAGATACCAGAGGATCGGGAGCTTCCATTTCTGACCGATCAGTTCCATAGCATACAAAATGGGGCATTCGGTATCATAGATATTTTCATCCATAGGAAGAATTTTTTTCATGGCGGGGTCTCCTCGTCTTTTTGTGATAGAAACTACGCATTACTATATAAAATATAGCGGCAAAGAAATAACTGCCTTCTTGTTTTTTGGATGCTGATTATTAAAATAAAGCGCAGAAGATTTGTAAAGGATGCATTTAAAGGATCATGGTTGTTTTGAAGCGGTTAGATTAAGGCGCAGGGGCGCATGTGAGGACAGCAGAAATGAAGAAGGTATTTGAACCGGTATCAATCGGAAAGCTGCACCTGAGAAACCGTCTGGTGCGGTCAGCAACCTGGGAGGGGATTGCAGAGCAGGACGGCAGCGTGACAGAGGAAGCATATGCAATCTATGAGGAAGTGGCAAAAGGCGGCGTCGGTGCGATTATAACCGGTTTTACCAGCGTGGCACTGCACGATTATTATTTCGGCGGCATGATGCGGCTTAGCAGCGACACATTGATCCCGCAGTACAGAAAGCTGACGGAGCTCATCCATAAGGAAGCGGTTCTGGAGAATTCCGGTTTGACGGTGCCTTTTATCATAAGATTTGACTAAAAAGAATACTGTGCTTCTTGTTCTGTTCTGACAAATAGTTTATACTGGAAAGAGGTTATAGAAAAAATGTCGGCGGGGGTTGAATTGCCGGCATAATGAGAAGGTGTTAAGGAAAACAGAAATGGAGGGCAGCAAACATGCTTAGAATCGGACTTTTGACGAGCGGCGGCGACTGTCAGGCTCTGAACGCGGCTATGCGCGGCGTCGTAAAAGGTCTGGCAAACAATGTGGATGAACTGGAAGTATATGGATTTTTTAATGGCTATAAGGGCCTGATTTACGGTGATTACCGGATGCTTACCGCAAGGGATTTCTCCGGAATTCTGACGCAGGGCGGCACGATTCTGGGCACATCCCGCGAGCCTTTTAAAGAGATGCGCAGCCCGGGTGTTAACGGGGTCAATAAGGTTGAAGAGATGAAGCAGAATTATTACAAGCTTCGTCTGGACTGCCTTGTAATTCTCGGCGGCAACGGCACACAGAAGACAGCAAACCTGCTTCGCGAAGAAGGACTGAACATCATCCATCTGCCGAAGACCATCGACAATGATATTTTCGGAACCGATATGACGTTTGGTTTCTACAGTGCGGTGAATATCGCAACTGACGCAATCGACTGCATCCATACGACGGCATCTTCACACCGCCGTGTATTTATCGTAGAGATTATGGGACACAAGGTCGGCTGGCCGACACTGTATTCCGGTATCGCAGGCGGCGCGGATATTATTCTGCTTCCGGAAATTCCGTATGATATCGATAAAGTAGTCGGCGCAATTGAGGCGCGCAACAAACGCGGCAGTGGATTTACAATCATTGCGGCGGCGGAAGGTGCAATTCCGAAGGAAATCGCAAAACTCGGCAAGAAGGAACGCAAGAAAGCGCTTGCAGAAATCGGCGAGAAATACCAGTCGATTTCCTACAAGATCGCAGCTGACATTGCTGAGCGTATCGGCACAGAAGTGCGTGTAACCGTACCAGGTCACACACAGCGCGGCGGAAGCCCGTGCCCGTACGACCGTGTACTGACAACACGTCTGGGATCCGAGGCGGCACGTCTGATCATGGAGAAGAAATTCGGTTACATGGTCGGTATCGTAGACGGCAAGTGCAAGAAGGTTCCGCTCGGCGATGTTGCGGGCCAGCTCAAGATCGTAGATCCGAAGTGCCAGGAAGTCGAGCAGGCAAAACGGATCGGAATCAGTTTCGGTGACTGATTATCGTCCGTAAGCGTTAGTAAGTTTTTTGATTCTGTATTTATAGAGACGGATATATGTTTCCCGGCTCAGGTGGAATTCGCCGGGAAACATATATCCGTCTCTTGCTTTGTTGGAATTCTCCTGTCTCCTGCAGTGCTTGCGGAGATTCCGCATTCATTGTATAATCGGATGATACTGGATACCTATGCAAAAATCACTGATGTGACAGAAGAATTACGCAGAACTTCAGGAGCGGAACTATGGGCTATACGGCTCTGTATCGCAAATTCCGCCCGCAGCGGTTTGATGAGGTGCGGGGGCAGGATGCGATTGTTACAACTTTAAAGAACCAGCTGAAAGCGGACCGGATCGGGCATGCCTATCTGTTCTGCGGGACGCGGGGAACCGGCAAGACAACGATCGCGAAGATTCTTGCGCGCGCCGTGAACTGCGAGCACCCGACGGAGAACGGACCGTGCAATGCATGCAGTACCTGTCAGGCGATTCTGAACGGGACATCGACCAATGTGATTGAGATCGATGCGGCTTCCAATAACGGTGTGGATAATATCCGCGAGATTCGTGAGGAAGTGGCCTACCGGCCGACATCAGGCCGCTTCAAGGTTTATATTATTGACGAGGTCCACATGCTCTCGACAGGTGCCTTCAATGCACTTCTGAAGACGCTGGAGGAACCGCCCGAATATGTGATGTTTATTCTGGCGACGACGGAAGCAAATAAGATTCCGGTTACGATTCTCTCGAGATGCCAGCGGTATGATTTCCGGCGGATCGCAGTCGAGACAATTGCGGATCAGATCAAAAGCCTCCTGGAGCAGGAGAAGATCGAGAGTGAACCGCGGGCAATCCGCTACATCGCGCGCAAGGCGGACGGCTCCATGCGAGACGCACTGAGTCTGCTGGACCAGTGTATTGCGTTTCATCTGGGCGAGAAACTGACATTTGACCGCGTCCTCAATGTGCTCGGCACGATCGATACGGATGTATTCAGCCGGCTGCTGCGCATGATTATCGCGCGTGATGCGGCGGGCAGCATCCGGATTCTGGAAGAACTGGTGCAGCAGGGCAAGGAGATGGGGCAGTTTGTCAGCGATTTCACCTGGTATCTGCGCAACCTGATGCTGCTGCAGAGTGATTCGGAACTTGAGGATGTGCTGGATGTTTCTACGGAGAACCTTGCACAGCTGCGTGAAGAGAGTGAGATGATTGAACCGGCCGCACTGATGCGGTATATCCGTGTCCTCTCGGAACTTTCCGGAACACTGCGGCAGGTGACGCAGCGGCGCGTGCTGGTTGAGACGACGCTGATCCGTCTCTGCAGGCCGGAGATGAACACAAACCGCGAGGCGATTCTGCAGCGCATCCGGAATCTGGAAAAACAGGCGGAGACGGCGAATTTTACAGCGGAAGAAAGTGAATTTTTGCACACACTCGCCGCAAATCCCGGTGCGGTTCTGGCGGCCCGGGGAAATGGTATCGCCGGGATGGGCGGAATTGCCGGCGGACCGGGCAGCGGGATGTATGGGGCAGACGGAGCCGGGAGTATGGCAGGCACCGGTGCTGCAGGACGCAGCGGAGCAGGTGTATTTCCGGGCGGAAATGCTACAGCGCCGAAACCGCCGCGTGCGGCGCCGGAGGATCTGAAGCGGATCCGTGAAAACTGGCGGAGAATCGTCGGCCAGACCGGCGGACTTGTCAGAGGATTTCTGAGCATGGCGGTGCCGAAATACGATCCGGCTGCGGATGAATCAAAGCTGTTCCTGTGCTTTACGGATCCAAATGCAAAACTCTTTTTTGAGGATACGCCGGACAACAGCGAGCACCGGGAGGAGCTGCAGAAAGCGATCCAGACGGTTATCGGAAAACAGGCGGCCTTCGAACCGGTATGCGAGACAGCAGGCGGAAGAAGTCATTTTGCAGAGATTCTCTCGGAAGAAGAACTGCAGCAGCGGATCAACATGCCGATTGAAACCGAAGAAGATGACGGGCCGGAGGATGATTTCTTTTAAAATATAATGTTAAATACAGTAAAGAAGGAGAAAAACAATGGCAAAAAGAGGCGGATTTCCGGGCGGCGGAATGCCCGGCAACATGAACAATCTGATGAAGCAGGCACAGCGGATGCAGCGCCAGATGGAAGAGAGCCAGAAGGCGCTGGAGGAATCCGAGTTTTCAGCGACAGCAGGCGGCGGTGCGGTCGAGGTGACAGTCACCGGAAAACGTGAGATCACAAAGATCAAACTCGCGGAAGAAGTTGTCGATCCGGATGACATCGAGATGCTGGAGGATCTGATCATGGTCGCTGCAAATGAGGCACTTCGCAAAGTCGAAGAGGCTTATTCCAGCAGCATGAGCAAGATGGCCGGCGGAATGGGACTGGGAGGTCTTCCTTTCTGATGGAATATTACAGCAGTCATATCAACGGTCTGATCGAAGAACTCGGAAGGCTTCCGGGGATCGGACCGAAGTCGGCGCAGCGGCTTGCATTTCACATCTTAAATATGCCGCAGGATCAGGTGCACCGTCTCGCGGACGTCCTGAAGGATGCCAGGGATAACGTGCGTTACTGCAGTTCCTGCTGCACACTGACCGATCAGGAAATCTGCCCGATCTGCGCCAATCCGAACCGGAACCACAGGCAGATCATGGTTGTGGAAAATTCACGTGATCTCGCTGCTTATGAGAAGACACAGAAATTTGACGGTGTCTACCACGTGCTGCAGGGAGCGATCTCCCCGATGCTCGGGATCGGACCGGATGAAATCCGGCTCAAAGAACTGATGCGCCGCCTGGAAGGTGATGTGGACGAAGTGATCATTGCCACCAATTCCAGCCTGGAGGGCGAGACAACCGCCATGTACATCAGCAAGCTGGTGAAGCCCACCGGAATCCGCGTGAGCCGCATCGCCAGCGGCGTTCCTGTCGGCGGGGACCTCGAGTACATCGACGAAGTGACATTGCTGCGCGCCCTGGAAGGCCGCGTGGATCTGTGAAAATGGGGTTTGTCGAGTACGCGCCTGTTTATCAGAATGCCGTTTTCTACGCAGCTCAGGTAGAATTCGCTGCTTTAGAAAATGGCATCATGTGAACGGACGCGTATTTAAGAAAACAATTACCCCGACAAACCCCGATTTAGCGAGATAAGAATATAGTATGGCAAAATACAGAGATGAAGATGAACTGAATATTGAGATCATCCCGCCGGAGGAAGTGATTGCGGAGCAAGAGAAGGCGTCGGGCAGCAGGCAGAAAAGCAGATCCGTTCAGCCGTCAGGCCGGTCTGCCCGGCGTACGGCTGCAAATGATGCGGCTGCAAATGGCGCGGCAGCAGAGGATGTACAGCCGGAGGAGCCTTCGGCGCAGGCAGAATCAGGCAGCAGAAAGCCGGGAATTCTGCGGTACTTTCATTTTCTGGCGCCCTACCGGCAGAGACTTGTGGTCTGGGGAATCATTGCGGCAGCTGTTATTGCAGCTGTTCTGATCGGTATGACCATTGTGCGGCACTGGGCGTATCATTCTTACAAGGTGGTCGCGGAGCAGACGGTGGATAATGCGATTTCCAGCGAGTACTGCAGCCTCGGGGGAAATGTTCTGCGGTACGGAACGGACGGCGCCTCGCTGATCAGCCGCAGCCAGAACATGATCTGGGAAATCAATTACCGGATGGATGCACCGAAGGTTTCCGTCAGCGGAACAACGGCAGCGGTATTTGACAGTGACGGATCTACCATTGTGATCTGCAATGAGACGGGGGAACTTGGAACGATCAGCACGGATATGCCGATTGTCCGGGCAGATGTCTCGTCTTCGGGCACGGTTGCAGCGCTGCTCGGAGATACCGGAAGCAACAGCAATTTCCTGCGTTACTACAAGACGAACGGCGAAGAGATTGCGTCGATTAAGACATCCATCAACGAACCGGGCTACCCGATGGACATCGCGCTTTCCGAAGACGGCATGCTTCTGGCGGTTTCTTATCTTTCCTATGCTGATAACACCATGAAGAGTCTGATCCGTTTCTACAATTTTGATGACATCGGACAGAATCAGATGGACAACCGGGTCGGTCAGTTTGAGATGGAGGACATTCTGGTGCCGGAAATTGAGTACCTGAGCGGTACGACGGCAGTCGCATTCCGTGATAATGGATTTGTGATCTTTGAAGGCGATACCGTTCCTGAAAAGAAGCAGGAAGTCAAGGTAAATGAAGAGATCGAGAGTGTCTTCTACAGTGACCGGTACATCGGGCTGGTGCTCGATAACAATGCGGACGATGATGAGGCGGCCTGGGAAGAATCCGGCGGCGCATCCGATGCAGCTGTTGAGGAAAATGCCGCAGCAGATTCGGCGGGGGCGGAGACAGCCGGCAAAGCCGGAAATTCTGCGGGCGGAACGGGAAATGCCGGAGGATCCGGAAAGTCTGCGGACGGCGCGGGAAATGCCGGCACAGATGAAAAACCTTTCATTATAAATGTGTATGATCTAAATGGCAGGGAACTGGCGCGCAAACCGATGGATTTCATGTTTGAGACCGTGGAGTTCTCCGGAAATCAGATCAGTTTCTATAACAGAAATGAGATGTGCGTTTTCGGACTTGACGGGACAGAGAAATACCGCGGCAGTTATGAAGAACATACCAGGCAGCTGTTTTCTGTCGATACCAAGACGTATGTCGCGGCAGATGAAGACGGAATCACGTGGTTCCGCCTGCGGTGAGTTCAGAATCACCGGAATGCGCCTGCGGTGGGCACAGGGTTGCGTGGATCCGCCTGCGGTGATTGCGGCGGCGCACAGCGGCGGTCCCGTGCGGGCCGGAACCCCTTACAGAACCTTCAGAAAGCATAAGATTTCATTGCGTTTTAACGGTCGTTATGCTATACTATCGAGACGGCTGTAAACAGGGAATCCTCCGGATTTCCGTGTTTTTGTGCCACAGGTAATGCCAAAAGGAAGAGATGATCCTGCGTTTGCAGGCAGCCAGTCGGGCATCAGACCTGCAAATGTACTTTTATACAAGGAGGAAAACGACAAATGAGTGTTCAGGTTGAAAAACTGGAAAACAGCATGGCAAAGCTGACAATCGAGGTTCCGGCAGAGGAACTTGACAAGGCGATTGAGCAGGTTTATCAGAGACAGAAAAAGGATATTTCCATCCCGGGATTCCGCAAGGGCAAAGTTCCGAGAAAGATGGTTGAGCGTATGTACGGCGCAGGCATTTTCTATGAGGATGCTGCGAACAATCTGATTCCGCAGGCATATGATGATGCAATTAAGGATGTTGATCTTGACATCGTCTCCAGACCGAACATCGAAGTAACCCAGATTGAGAAGGGCAAGCCGTTTATCTTCACAGCAGAAGTTGCAACCAAGCCGGAAGTAACGCTGGGCGACTATGTCGGACTGGAAGTTCCGAAGACCATGGTCGAAGTAACAGATGAGGATGTTGAGAAGGCACTGCAGCGTGAGCAGGAGCGCAATTCCCGTCTTGTCACAGTAGAAGGCCGCGCAGTCGAGCAGGGCGATACCGTCACACTTGACTATGCAGGCACCATCGACGGCGTTGCATTTGACGGCGGCACAGCAGAAGGACATGAGCTCGAGATCGGTTCCGGCGCATTTATCCCGGGATTTGAGGACCAGCTTGTCGGCCTGAACGTCGGCGATGAAAAGGACGTGGAAGTTACATTCCCGGAGGACTATCATGCAGAAGATCTGAAGGGCAAGGCTGCAGTATTCCACTGCACCATTCACAACATTCAGACCAAGGAGCTTCCGGAGCTGAACGATGAGTTCGCAGAGGATGTTTCCGAGTTTGATACACTTGAAGAGTACAAGGCTGATCTCCGCAATAACATGGAGAAGAGCAGACAGGAGCAGGCTGAGCAGTCCAAGAAGGACTACGCTGCATCCAAGGCTGCAGAGAATTCCACCATCGAGATTCCGGAGCTGATGCTGGAGTCCCAGGCTGAGCAGATGCTTGAGAATCTGATGAACAATCTCCGCATGCAGGGCATGGATTACCAGCAGTATCTGCAGTTCACCGGCCAGACACAGGCACAGGCTGTCGAGTCCATGAAGCCGCAGGCTGAGCAGCAGATCCGCACACGTCTGACCCTCGAGAAGATCGCTGAGGTCGAAGGATTCGAAGTTACTGACGAAGAGGTCGAGGCACAGATGGAAGAGATGGCAGCTGCATACGGTCTCGAGGTTGACAAGGTCAAGGAACTCATGGGCGATGCTGAGCGCGACAACATCCGTGATGACCTGAAGGTCCGCAAGGCGGTTGACTTCATCGCTGAGAAGGCTGTCGAAGTTGACGAGCCGGAAGAGGCAGAGGCTGCACCGGAGGAATAAAATGAGTTTAGTCCCCTATGTATTAGAACAGACCAGCAGAGGCGAGCGTACCTATGATATTTACTCCCGCCTGCTGAAGGACCGGATTATCTTTCTCGGCGAAGAGGTAAATGATGTGACAGCAAGCCTTACGGTTGCACAGCTGCTGTTTCTTGAGTCCGAGGATCCGGGAAAAGATATTCACCTGTACATCAACAGCCCCGGCGGTATGGTAACTGCCGGGCTGGCAATCTACGATACGATGCAGTATATCAAATGCGATGTATCGACGATCTGCATCGGAATGGCTGCGAGCATGGGTGCATTCCTGCTGGCAGGCGGCGCAAAGGGCAAGCGCATGGCGCTGCCGAATGCCGAGATTATGATCCATCAGCCGTCCGGCGGCGCGCGCGGACAGGCAACGGAGATTGAGATTGCGGCGGAGCAGATCCTGAAGACCAAGCGCAAACTCAATGAGATGCTTGCTGCAAACACCGGACAGCCGCTGGAAAAGATTGCACAGGATACAGAGCGTGATCATTTCATGTCTGCGCAGGAAGCGCTGGACTATGGTCTGATCGACCGTGTGATCACCAACCGGTAAGAGGAGAGTATACGAATGAATGACCAGAAGATCAGATGCTCGTTCTGCGGGAAATCCGAGGATCAGGTGCGGAAGCTGATCTCCGGACCGGACGGCGCTTATATCTGTGATGCATGTATTGGTCTCTGCCAGGAAATCATAGAAGATGAATTTCAGGATCAGGACATTTTTGATACTGAGATCAATCTGATGCGCCCGCGCGAGATCAAGGCATTTCTGGATGACTATGTAATCGGACAGGATGATGCAAAAAAGGTTCTGTCTGTAGCAGTCTATAACCATTATAAGCGGATTCTGGCATCAAATGTCTCGGATGTGGAACTGCAGAAGAGCAACATCCTGATGCTCGGACCGACCGGAAGCGGCAAGACGCTGCTGGCGCAGACACTTGCCCGCATGCTGAATGTACCGTTCGCGATCGCCGATGCAACGGCCCTGACAGAGGCCGGCTATGTCGGTGAGGATGTGGAGAATATTCTGCTGAAACTGATTCAGGCGGCAGATTACGACATGGAGCGCGCGGAGCACGGCATCATTTACATCGATGAGATTGATAAAATTACCCGGAAATCGGAGAATGCATCCATTACGCGCGATGTCTCCGGTGAAGGCGTTCAGCAGGCACTGCTGAAGATCATTGAGGGTACGGTCGCAAATGTCCCGCCGCAGGGCGGACGCAAACATCCGCATCAGGAATTTCTTCAGATCGATACCACAAATATTCTGTTCATCTGCGGCGGCGCGTTCGAGGGACTGGACAAGATTATTGAGATGCGTCAGGATACCAAGTCCATCGGATTTAACGCCGATCTTGGTGCGCGCAATCATGTCGAAGTCGGCAGACTGCTTCGCCAGGCCATGCCGGAGGATTTTGTAAAATTCGGTCTGATTCCGGAATTCATCGGACGTGTTCCGATTGTTGTAACGCTGGACCAGCTGGATGAGGAAGCGCTCGTCAGAATTCTGAAAGAGCCGAAGAATTCACTGGTGAAACAGTATAAGAAGTTAATGGAGCTTGACGGTGTCGCACTCGGCTTCGATGAGGACGCGCTTGTTGCAATCGCACAGCAGTCCCTGAGCAGGAAGACCGGTGCGCGCGGACTTCGCTCGATTATGGAAAAGACGATGATCAATGTCATGTATGACATTCCATCAGATGATACAATCCGCGAGTGCCAGATCACGAAAGCTTCCGTCGAGGGCACGGAAGAACCGATGATTGTACGCGGAGAGCCGGTGGTTCCACAGAGAATTCCGGCGAAAAAGGCAGCAGGACGCGTGGGCGGACCTGCCACGGCCTGAGAGAATTTATACGGGGCTTCTGCACGCTGTTCGCTGAGGTGCAGCAGCCCTGTTTGTATATTATAGGATAGAAAAATGAGTGATATTACGATAAATGTGCCATGTGTGCCGCTCCGGGGATCTGTCATTCTCCCGGAAATGGTGGTGCACGTGGATCTGGACCGCAAAAAATCAATTCAGGCGATACAGGAAGCACTGGTCCACGATGAGATGGTTTTCATGGTGGCGCAGCGCGATAAAGAAGTGGCAGAGCCGGAGCAGAAGGATCTGTATGAGATCGGCATGCTGGTGCGGATCCGGCAGGCGATCCGCCTTCCGAAGGAGGTTCTCCGCGTGCAGGTGGCAAGTGTGTCCCGCGCGCATTTATATAAATTTGACAATTCCGGTGACGCATGTCATGCGGAAGTGGCGGAAATTGAGGAGATGCAGGAGGAGCTTCCGGATTCTGCGGTGGAAATCGCGATGTACCGGACGCTGACAGATCTCTTTAAATCCTATGCGCAGGTGAGTCACAAGATCAGCCCGGATCTGGTAAAGCAGGTACTCGGCACGCTGAATATTTTCCATCTGGCCAATCAGATTGCCATTCATCTGCCGATGTCCTTCGAGAAGCGGCAGGAACTGCTGGAGGCAGATAATTTCCATGAGAAATATGTGATTCTGTCCACGCTGATGACCAGTGAAATCGAGATCAGCCGGATTCAGTCTGAGCTGCAGGAGCAGGTGCGGGCCCGGATCGATAAGAACCAGCGGGAATACGTGCTGCGCGAGCAGATCAAGCTGATTCGCGAGGAGCTTGGCGAGGACAATCTCGAGAGTG
>JAFUCM010000187.1 GCA_017459675.1 Eubacterium sp. | reverse complement strand
TGCCTCTACCGGCATATGAATTGCATTCTGCGGGCAGTTGTGAAGACAGGCGTAGCACACCTCACAGTGGTCTGAGAACTTCACACCGTCTTCAGTAACCGCAATATTGTTCGCCGGACAGACTTTGGCGCAGATCCCGCAGCGAATGCAGCCGTCATTTACGGTGTAGGAAAGCGCTGTATCCTTCTTCAGGATCCATGCAGCATGTGTACGGGTCCAATGATCCATTTCCACAAGATTCTCTTCTGTCACGTGCACTTGCCAGAGTTTCCGCTCCGAAATCTCTTTTACCAGTTGATCAATCTGGCCTTCCACGTTTTTCTGCGGGAGCGTGTCGATTTGTTCCTGCATGTCAAAGAAGGGTAGGTAGTTGTCCACCATCTGAATGGCGGTGATATAACTGAGCTTCAGCCCGACTTTCTGTGCCGTCACTTCTACATGGGTAAATGCCTCGGCAAAGCCCATGCCATAGGTGTAAATAAAAAAGAAGTAATCTGTCTTTATCCTGGCTTTTTCCAGAAACGCCTTAACCATCATCGGCATTTCTACTGCATAAACCGGCGCTACGATGCCGACTGCTTCATCCTCGATCACGATCTCATCCTGCCGCATAAGCTGCGGGATGGATAATAATTCCCCGCCGATTCTCCGTGCAACATACAGGCAGTTTCCTGTCGCCGTGAAATAACATATTTTCATTTTGATTCCTCGCCTTTGCTGTATAATAATATTATGATTAGGTCGCCAAAAGTCGGGAATTATCCGACTTGGCGATGAAAAATGTTTGTTCCTTGACAATTGAATACAGTTTATGAATGGATCTGCCCTGTTTCACTGGGTGTATTCTTGGATCATGAGGTGTATTATCCTTGTCTTTCAGGACATTTCTGCCTGTAAAGGCCTGCATTTTCCGAGTCCTCGCTCGTGAAGCCACAGCTTTGTGAAATCCAGGGCAAACATTTTAAAACCAAAGAACACTTTCGTCTTCAGCTTCCCTCTGACTGGCATCGTATCTACATGGTATTTTCGCCTAAGCACAGATGGTACCGTTTCGACACCGTTCCGAATCCGGCCAATCAGTTTCATAATCTCATCATCTTTCCGCCGGATGGCCTCCTGTGTGTGCGCCAATGCTCCAAGAGAAAGAATGAGTACCGCTGTGCGGAACTTGATCTTCACATTGCATTCTTTCTGATGCGGACAATTCTCGCAGCAGCATCTCGGAAAGGAGACCCGGATGGAATCGGTCTGCCGGATATAGGAACTGCTTTTCGGGGCATGTCCTTCCGGACATTCTGTTACCGAATGTCCATCTTCGGAAAGTTTGAAATGTGTGAGAATCTCCCGCGGCTTCCTTCCGCGAAGGCCGGTGGTAACCAGTCCGATGTTTTTCTCCGCGGCCTTTTCAGCCAGTTCTTCACTGGCGTAGGAACCGTCAGCGATTAACGCAACAGTCTCTTCAGACGCTTCCGCGTTTTCAAGGCTCTCGCGTAGATAATCCACGTCACTGCGCGTATTGACATCATACTGATAATTCGTGATGAGCGAACCGTTTTGATCCACTGTCTCTGTGATGTTCGCCGAATAACCGCGGTGTTTTTTGCCGGCTTTCATACGATATGTGGCATCGGGATCGGACGGGTTCTGCAAGGTAGAGGAATCCATTTCATCGTCTTTGCCTTTGGGAATGTTCTGCCCGTTATCGTCCTTCTTCGTCTGTTCCCGGATCGCTCTTTCCAGAAGCTGATACTCCTCCGTATCCGCGTATTCATCCGCGCATTTCGGAAGAAGTGCAGAGGCATCATTGATGACCTTCTGCAGACGTTCCGCCTGAGGAGTATCCTGATCATGATAAACGACACGGTTCCTGTCATTCGGATCCGCATAATGCTCCAGACCTTCAAGCAGTTCGACCTTTCCGTCCCGGTGCAGTTCTTTCACCAGGTTGGAAAGACAGGTGTAAAGCAGTTCCAGGCGACCCATCTTCCGGATGTTGGATTCGATCATCATGCTGTCCATCCGTTTGATGGAAGGAGATATCTCCATGTATTCCCGCATGCTTTCCGCCATATCGACGAAGCACTGATGGAGCAGGTCTTCACCAGTAGTCAACTCATAGGCGGCCAGGCGTGAGCGAAAACGGCTCAGCGTCCGTTCGCTGACCGGCTGGTCTTCAAAGCTTGTTGTGTGGAGTGCGTACTGATACCGGAAATCAAACTCACAGGCTTCCGTAATCTCTTCATCATTAAAGCCAGAGAAATCCTTCAGGATCAGTGCGCCGACAACGACATTGATCGGGGCGTTCGGACGGGAATTGGTCTTTTCGCTGTACAGCGGAGCAAAGATGTGTTCATTGATCCGCGTAAATATATGGTCCGAAAACGTCTGTGCCCAGGACTTTTCAAGCATCTGCTGTTTTCTTCTGGAGAGAAAAGCGAGTTTATCAAAAAGGGATATCTGCTGAGCGGAATTCAGGACAAAGGACATGGAAACACCTCATAATAAAGAGTAGATTTACTGTCTTTATTATACTACTAAGAGGGGCTTCAAAACCTAATAAATACAACAAAAATTCGACTTTCTGCAATTCATGAACTGTATTCAGTTGTCAAGGAACAAGATCAATGGTTACTTGTAACTGCCGCCATCAATAAATACTTTTGGCGACTCAATCAATGCTTTATAGTTTTATACTTTTGTCAATACGAATTCTTTTTCATGCAGAACCAGCTGCTGCTCATGCAGAACCAGCTGCTGCAAACTCTCTTCTTTCTGCCAGAAGCGGCCACGCCGCTCCAAAGAGTACCACTGCAATTCCGACAATCTGCGGCCATGTGATTTCGTCATGGAAAAACAGACATCCCAGTAACGTCGCCGCGACCGGCTCAAGCATGGCAATAATACCAGCGATACCGCCGTCAATTCCCTGCTCCATGCCTTTCAGATAAAAACCAAATCCGAGAACTGAGCACACAAGTCCTAATCCGATATAGCAGGCCATCAGCGGCATGGACGGTGCCGGTCCCTTCCACGGCGGGCATACCACCAGAAAGACCATTGCGCCGAAGATCGTCATCAATCCGGAATTCACTTCGCCGGGATTCTTTTCCCTTAACGTTGTACCCATGACTGTCGTCATGGAATAGCACAGGCCCGAACCCAGTCCGAACAGAATCCCTTTCAGATTACCGAGAAAAGCGCCCGGATCATAAGCCCGCACGACCAGAAAACAGCCGAAAAAGGTACAGCCAAGTGCGATAACCTTATCCCGGGTAATTGCATCCTTATAGATCAGCCGGTTCAGGATGATAATAAATGCCGCACTTGTATAGAGAAGAATCGCGGCCATCGCGCTGGTCAGCAGCTGCACAGCCGCCATATAGAGATAGCAGGTCCCCGCATACGCTACGATCCCGTAGACCAGGTAAAGCGGCAAATCTTTTAACTTGAATTGTTTCAGCGATCCCTTTGCCAGCAGCCAGATCAGAAAGACCGGCGCCGCCACAAAGGAGCGGAACGCGGCAGCTGTCTGCGGATTGCTGCCATACTGATATGCAATCCGGCTGAATACAGGGATCCAGCCCCAGGAAAGTGCCGCGGCAAGAATTAGAAGATAGCCGCGGAGTTGTTGTCTGTTCATTATTTATCCCTCGTATTATAGTTTGCCGCCTTTCTGGCGATTTTTGAATTGTCTGGAAGCAGACAGGCAAGCCATTTTCTCAATTCTGTCAGATACGCCTGCCTGATCACTGCACCACAGCTGGCGGTTTTCTCGTTTCGGCCAGATCCGCCTGCCTGATCACTTCTACTCGGCTGGCGATTTCCTCGTTCCGGACAAATCCGCCTGCCTTGCCACTTCTGTTTGGCTGGCGATTTTCTCATTCTGGACATATCCGCCTGCTCAAAGTCGATTCAAGAATAAATAATGAGGTGGAGAGACTACTCCACAGAGTTCAAGAATAAAAACCAAAAGTCCCAATCTATAAACGATACAGCCGCTTCGCATTCTCCCAGGTAACGGCCTCCACCTCTTCCGGTGTCATCCCCTTGATTTCAGCAATCGCCTCAACGACCAGCGGCAGATACAGCGAGCAGTTCCGCTCGCCGCGGTGCGGCGTGGGAGCGAGATACGGACAGTCTGTCTCGATGACAAGCTGTTCAATCGGTGCATAGCCAACAACTTCCCGCAGTTTTCTTGCATTCTTGAATGTCAGCACACCGCCGATGCCCAGATACAGACCCATATTCAGATATTCCCGCGCCATCTCAACGGAGTAAGAAAAGCAGTGCATGACGCCGCCGACATCACCCAGCATGTTACGCTTTGCAGTCATCAAAGTGTCTTCTGCCGCCTCTCTGCTGTGGATAAGGACCGGAAGCTGCAGCTGGCGTGCCTGCTCAATCTGACATTCGAACCAGGCAATCTGCTGCTTCTTGTTATCCTTGTC
>JAFUCM010000186.1 GCA_017459675.1 Eubacterium sp. | reverse complement strand
TGTCATTCCTGTACTGCCTGCGCGCCGCTGTCTGTCCGGCGCATTTTTTTCCTGTCTTCCCGGACGACTTTGCTTCCTTCTTCTGTTCTGGCTTCTTTTCTGACTGCCGTTCTGCGCGGACTGAACCTCTGCCCCTGACATGTACACGGCAGTTCCTTCTCCCGGTTCCTTTTTACACAGCAGGGCAAGGAAATGTCCTTCTCCGCCCATACGGTGCGGCCAGATCCGCACACATTTCGTAAGTGCGGAAGTCACTGCTTCCTCATGCTTCCGGTCTTCTTCCAGCCTGCTCATTTCCAGCCACGCGGGATGACCTGTGTCAAAGCCTTCATATGGTTCGATCTCCGTCAGCTGCATTTCCGGATGCAGCTTAAGAAATGCTGCAATACTGCCTTCGTTTTCCTCCACTGAAAATGTGCAGGTAGAATACATCAGCATCCCGCCCGGCCGCAGCATTTTGACAGCCTCCTCCAGAATCCTGCGCTGTGTACCGGCAAATTCAAGGACACGTTCCGGTGACCAGTGCGAAGCAACCTCCGGCTGCCGGTGGAACATTCCCTCACCGGAGCACGGTGCATCCACCAGAATCTTATCGAAATATCCGGGAAACGCTTCCGCCAGCCGTTCTGCCCGCTCATTTGTCACGAAACAGCCCGGTGTTCCGAACAGTTCCAGATTGCGCAGAAGTGCTTTCGCCCGTGCGTTGCTGATCTCATTGGCGGCCAGAAGTGATCCGGCCGCGGTCTGTACACAGCCGGAACCAGGCGCTCCGCCGGCAGCGGTCTGTACACACCCGGAACCAGGCGCTCCGCCGGCCGCGCTGCCGCCGAATAATCTGCCTGCCAGCTGGGTTGCTTTGCCGCCTGGTGCCGCACACAGATCAAGTACACGCTCTCCTGGATATACCGGAAGCCGGTCCGCCGGCGTCATGGCACTTGGCTCCTGAAGATAGTAAAGACCCGCCCGGTACCACGGATGCTGTGCAGGCCGGACATCTTCCGGATAGTAAAATCCGTTTTCCACCCACGGCACAGGCTCCACCGGGAACGGTGCCTGCGCGGCAAATTCCGCCGCACTGATTTTCATCGGATTCACCCGGAGTCCGCGCCGCGCCGGCGCATCATAAGCTGCGAGGAACGCCCCGGCCTCTGCGCCGAGCATCTCATTCATTCTGCTGACAAATTCTACCGGTAAATTCAATGTGAATGCCTCCGCAATTGCCCGTATTTCATAAACATGTTATCATCTAACTATCTCTTGATTGATCTCAAATGGAGAATCCCCCGCCTCTGCAGGCGGCGGGTATTGTATCCAACTTGAGGCAGTGAAATATCACCTGTGAACGTCTCTAACCTTACCGCAAATACACAGCAGGAGCAATACATGAAACGAAAAAAAAGACATACGCTGCCGGAACGGACAACCCGTGAACAGCTCTTTAATATGGTTTCTGTCGGTGTGATCGACGAACCGTTAAACCAGGCCTATGACATCATCAGCACCTCGCTGCTGCTGATTAATCTTGCCGGAAGCATTCTGATCACATTTGATTCCGTCGAAGCCGCCTGGGCATCTGAGCTGAAGATGATCGAAGCAGTTACCGTATGCTTCTTCGCAATTGACTACCTGCTGCGTCTGTGTACGGCAAAATATCTGTATCCGGAGAAAACAGAAGGCCGGGCGGTTCTGCGCTATATTGTGTCGGCCGCAGGTGTCATTGACCTGCTCTCCTTTTTGCCGTATTACCTGCCTGTCTTCTTTCCGACAGGCGCCGCCGCGTTCCGGATGTTCCGGGTAGCCAGAATCTTCCGGCTGTTCCGCATCAACGCCTACTACGATTCCCTGAATGTCATCACAGAAGTCATCCTGCGGAAAAAACAGCAGCTGCTCTCTTCTGTCTTTATCATTCTGGTTCTGATGATTGCAGCCAGCCTGGCGATGTACAGCATCGAACATGACGCACAGCCGGATGTCTTCAAAAATGCCTTTTCCGGAATCTGGTGGGCCGCGTCCACACTTCTGACCGTCGGCTACGGAGACATCTACCCGGTGACCCAGCTGGGCAAGGCGGTCGGTATCGCCATCACCTTCCTGGGCGTCGGCATGGTAGCGATCCCGACCGGTATTATTTCAGCCGGTTTCGTCGAACAGTATCAGCGCCTGAAGCGAATCGGCGAATATGCCATTGAGGAATCCATACGCTTTATCAATGTGGAGCTGCAGCCCAATGACAGCTGGTGCGGCAAATCCATCCGGGAGGCCGGACTGCCGGCAAATTCCATTATCGCAATTATCCAGCGCGGCAGGGAAATCCTGATTCCGCGCGGCGACGTGATTCTGCAGGCGCGCGACCGTCTGGTAATCGGTGCCGAGCCGATCGCAGATGACCAGCCGATTGATCTGAAAGAAGTGCATCTGCAGAAAAACCACGACTGGAACGGCGTGGCTATCCGCGACCTGGATATTTCCCGCCGCACCGTCATCATCATGGTCAACCGCGCAGGAAATTCGCTGGTCCCGACCGGTGACCTGATTCTGCAGGAAGGCGACGACGTGATTCTTTATACAAAACTGCGTCAGATGCCGCATGCGGATGGCGACTGATCCGTTCTGCAGCCGTCGTAAAATCAGGATAAGCCAGGATAATCTAGGATAAAATATGCAATAACATCATCTATTTATTTAAAATATTAGAGTTTAAAAAAGCCCATATCTCTCCTGTGAAAGATATGGGCTCATTTTTACTTTTCAGTTCTGATCAACTGAGCTGAAATACTGAGGATTTATGCGTCTTCAATGTCGGTCTCGTTTTCGGTCTCTTCGTATTTCTCCAGAATGATTTCCTGTATTCTGGCTCTCGTCTCAGAATTAATTGGATGGGCTATATCCCGGTATTCTCCATCCGCTGTCTTTCTGCTGGGCATTGCGATGAATAATCCTTTTTCACCTTCGATGATCTTGATATCGTGTACCACGAATTCCTCATCGATGGTGATTGAGACAAAGGCTTTCATCTTGCCCTCTTCTTTCGTCACACGACGAATCCTGACATCTGTAATCTGCATAATTTCCCCTCCTCTTCTTACAGAGGTCTGCTATTCTCCGCTACGGCTAAATTGCATACCTTTCGTTTTTTTCGATGACTATCTTGATTTCATCCTCACCGCAGTAGTACGAATTAGCACGAATTGTATCATTGCTCTCTACGATACAATTCTCAATGTGGGTATTGTCGCCAAGATATACATTATTTAAAACAATTGAGTTTTTGATGACACAATTGTTTCCAACATAAACATCATGGAACAGAACAGAGTCTTCGACGGTTCCGTTTACGATACACCCGCTGGAAATTAAGCTGTTTCTCACATGATTGCCGGGGTTGAATTTTGCCGGCGGCAGATCGTAACTTTTTGAATAGATGCCCGGATACTGATTGAAGAAGTAATCGCGCACCTCCGGTTTCAGGAAGTCCATGTTCGTCCGATAATAGGATTCAATGGTCGCGATGTTGCTCCAGTAGGTGTCAATCTTGTACCCGTAAATCCGTTTCAGGTTTTTGTATCTGATAAAGATATCTTTTACCAGATCATATCTGTCCTCCTGGGCACATTTCTCCAGCAGCTCAATCAGGAGCCTGCGCCGGATCACGTAAATGCCCGTCGAGATCAGGTTTGAGGTGGAAACCATCGGCTTCTCCTCAAATTCTTCGATGCGGTAATCTTCATTCATCTTAATCACACCGAAGCGGCTCGGATCATCGTTTTTACATTCGGTACAGACCACTGTAATGTCCGAGCGTTTGGCAATATGATATTTCAGCACTTCATTGTAATCCAGCTTGTAAACACCGTCGCCGGATGCAATGATGACATAGGGCTCGTGACTCTCACGAAGCCAGTTGATGTTCTGGTAGATGGAATCTGCAGTACCTCTGTACCACCAGCTGCTGCTGGATGTCACAACCGGTGTGAACACGTACAGACCTCCCTGCTTTCTTCCGAAATCCCACCACTTGGATGACATGAGATGTTCATGCAGGGACCGCGCATTGTACTGCATCAGCACTGCGACCTTCTGCACATGGGAATTGCTCATGTTGCTCAGTGCAAAGTCGATACTGCGGTAACTTCCCGCCACGGGCATCGCCGCAACGGCCCGCTTATCGGCCAGCTCACGCATCCGGGTGCTGGTTCCGCCTGCCAGAATAATTCCAAGGGCTCTCATAGCGGATCACCGTCCTTCTCAAGAAGCGCACTGCCTCCCGGCAGTCTGCCGTCCTGGTAATCTTCGATTTTCGTTTCACCGGATATTACCGTATTTTTCCCGATCTTCACATCATTCGGAATCACAGAATATTCCCCGATCGTAACAAGGCCGCCCGAATAAATACTCTCATTGTAAACATTCGGAACTTCCTCACCGATTCCCGTCTCCACACGGTCGCCGATGTGTGTGCCCTCTGCGATGATTGACTTGTTAATCTTAGCATTCTCGCCGATGACACTGTGACGCATAATGATCGAATCTCTGATCACCGCGCCCTTCTTGATTGTTACATCCGGGCCGATTACGGAATTATAAACCTCGCCGAAAATCTCACAGCCTTCACCGATGGAACAGCGGTCAACCACTGCGTCTTTCGAGATATACTCCGGCCGGATAATATCCGCCTTCGTATAAATCTTCCAGAATTCCTCGTAGAGATTAAACTCCGGAATGATATCGATCAGTTCCATATTTGCTTCCCAGTAGGAAGTCAGTGTGCCGACATCTTTCCAGTATCCGTTGAACTCGTAGGCAAATAATCGCTTGCCGTTATCTCGACAGTATGGCAGAACATGCTTACCGAAGTCAAGTCCTTTCTGATCTTTCAGCTTCAAAAGTCCTTCTTTCATCGCTTTCCAGCTGAAAATATAGATACCCATCGATGCAAGATTGCTGCGCGGATGTTCCGGTTTTTCCTCAAATTCTGTGATTCTTCCGGATTCATCTGCAATCATGATTCCAAACCGGCTTGCCTCTTCCATCGGAACCGGCATACATGCGATTGTAACATCTGCATGATTGACTTTGTGGTAATCCAGCATCACCTCATAATCCATCTTATAGATATGATCTCCGGAAAGTATCAGAACATAGTCAGGATTATAATTTTCAATATATGCGATATTCTGGAAAATTGCATTGGCCGTACCGGAGTACCACTCGCTGGAATCGCTTTTCTCATAAGGCGGAAGAATCGTGACACCGCCGACATTGCGGTCCAGATCCCACGGAATGCCTATTCCGATATGCGAATTCAGACGCAGGGGCTGGTACTGGGTCAATACACCAACTGTGTCAACACCTGAATTGATACAGTTGCTGAGTGGAAAATCGATAATGCGATACTTTCCGCCAAACTCAACTGCAGGTTTGGCCACCGTGTCTGTCAAAACACCGAGCCGGCTTCCCTGTCCGCCGGCAAGAAGCATCGCGATCATCTCCTTTTTGATCATGACATCACCTCTTGCATTCATTTTAGTACACAGATTATACCATAGTTCACTCTCAATGTGAACATTTTTAATAATTTCGTCACATTCAGGATAGTGTTTCTTGTGACGATTGACGAACAGGGGATTGCTGTTAGACTTTTGTATGGCATGCGGGTATAATGAATGCATATCGACTTTTTTATTGTACCGGCTCTGCCGGACATCATTTTTATTGTTAACAGGGAGTGATTCTCATGTATCAAATAGATTTCAATCAACCGATTCACATTCACTTTATCGGGATCGGCGGAATCAGTATGAGCGGTCTGGCTGATGTTCTGCTTGACCGCGGATTCACGGTTACCGGTTCTGATATGAAGCCGTCAGACCTGACAGACCACCTGTCCGGCCGCGGCGCAAAAATCGCTTTTCCGCAGTCTGCAGACAACATTACGCCGGACATTGATCTGGTTGTCTATACCGCTGCAATCCATCCCGATAACCCCGAGTTTGCCGCTGCCGCCGCTGCCGGTCTTCCGATGCTGAACCGCGCGGATCTGCTCGGCCAGATGATGCAGAATTATGAGACGTCTGTTGCAGTCGCAGGAACACACGGCAAGACAACAACCACATCCATGCTCTCACATATTCTGATGGAAGCCGAGATGGATCCCACCATATCGGTAGGCGGTATTCTCCCGTCGATCAGCGGCAATATCCGCGTCGGCCAGTCGGACGTATTTCTGACGGAAGCCTGTGAATACACCAACAGCTTCCTGTCACTCTGGCCGAAGATCGGCATTATCCTGAATATCGACGCAGACCATCTGGATTTCTTCAAGGATCTGGATGATATCCGCCGCTCATTCCGCCGGTTTGCAGAACAGATCCCGGCGGACGGAACCCTGGTGATCAATGCGGACACACCTGCATATGAAGCCATTACGGACGGCCTGGCCTGCCATGTCATCACCTGTGGACTGGAAGCGGCAGATGCCGACTGTACTGCACACGACATTGTCTATGATGAACGGGGCTGTGCCTCCTTTACCTGTATGATCCACGGGGCATCCGCCGGAAGATTCACACTCCGCGTACCGGGCCTTCACAACGTCTCCAATGCACTGGCTGCCATTGCAGCAGCATCCGTGACCGGTGTGCCGGCTGATGCAGCCGCAAGAGGACTGGAATCATTTACGGGCACCGACCGGCGCTTCCAGTTCAAGGGGCAGCTGAACGGCATTGATATCATCGATGACTACGCCCACCACCCGACCGAGATCAAAGCAACACTGGCGACAGCCGCAGCAGGATCCCACAAAACCACCTGGTGTGTATTCCAGCCGCACACATATACCCGCACAAAGGCTCTGATGGATGAATTTGCGGATGCACTTGCCATGACGGACCGGGTTGTTCTGGCAGATATCTATGCTGCCCGTGAGACAGACAACCTCGGCATCTCATCTGACACCCTCCGCGCAGAGATCGAAAAACGCGGCACAAAGGCCTGGTATTTCCCGTCCTTTGAGGAGATCGAGGCATTTCTTCTTGAAAACTGCACGGAAGGAGATCTGATTCTGACCGTCGGTGCAGGCGATGTATACCGGGTCGGTGAAGATCTCCTCGCAAAACCGGGCATATAAAACTTAGCGATCAACAATTCCATAAGCAGGTAGTCCGAGTTCGGCCGGTCCTTGATGAACAAGGCGTCGCCTTGTGAATCTAGTACCGCTGCCAGAACGAGCTAGCGAAAGCGTGCCTGCGATGGAATGTTGATCGAAAAGATTTTCTGAAGGGGGATTCCGCATGCGCGAGATACAACTGAATACCGATCGCGGAGAATCCTGCACGATGCTGCCGGATCTCTTCATAGAGCAGCATATGCCTCATGCGAACGGTGAATTTGTCAAAATATATATCTATCTGCTGCAGATGGTGCAGCAAAAGCGCGGACAGTTCTCTCTTGCAGAAACAGCCGATGTTTTTTCCTGTACGGAACGGGATATTACCCGCGCGATCCGCTACTGGGAGGCGCGCGGTCTGATTGAGGTAAACCGCTCGCCGGAGGACCAGACCATTGCCGGGATCCGCTTCGTATTTTCTGATGCCGCAAAGCCGGCACAGACAGTTCCGCAGGAGGCTGCCGGCCAGGCTGACAGCGAACCGCGGACACAGGCGTACAGAGAACTGCAGGCACAGCCGGACAGCGGACTGCGGACACAGCAGAACCGGGAACCGGGAACACAGCCGGCGGAACACAATTCCCGGCCGGCAAAGGCGGCAGGGTCGCAGATCGTGCCGGCACTTTCCAATGACCGCACCGGCATTCTGATGCGTGATCAGGCCGATGTCCGTCAGATCGTCACAATTGCCGAGCAGTATCTCGGCCGTACCTTAAGTTCAACGGATCTGAACCGGCTGCTTTATCTCTATGATGAACTGCATTTTTCCGTTGACCTGATCGATTATCTGATTGAATACTGTGTTCTGAAAGAAAAACGCAGCATGCATTATATTGAAAAGGTTGGTCTGGAGTGGTACAATGACGGCGTCAAAACCACTGCGGAAGCCCGGGAGCGGACCATTACCTGGAGCCGCGATTATTTCCGGATTCTCCGGGCATTTGGAATTACAAACCGCAGTCCGGTTACAAAAGAAACAGCCTATATGAAGAAATGGCTGAAAGATTTCGGTCTTTCCATGGAGCTGATCCGGGAGGCATGTGAACGTACCGTCACACAGACGGGGCATGCAAGATTCGATTATGCAGACAAGATCCTGACGTCCTGGCATGCAGCCGGTGTAAAATCTCTGGCTGAGGTAGCCGTTCTGGATCAGAAACATACAAACCGCACTTCCGCTTCGCAGAATCCGCCCGGAAGAGCAGGCGGTCAGCTGCCTTCTCCGTCAGCGGCGGGCAACCGGTTTAACAATTTCACGCAGCGTGATTATGATTTCCAGTCACTCGAGCAGCAGCTTCTGCGAAGCCAGCAGACAGCACAGAACAGCGATTCTGATTCCCCGGCAAACAGTTGATACCGGCAGGCATGGGAGAATAATTCATGGCGCTTTCCAACGCGGCATATGATGCCATAATGCGAATCTATAATGACCGGCAGCTTGACAACCGCCGGGCGCAGGAAGCCCGTATCGAAGAGGCGTATGCAAAGATCCCGCGTCTGGCTGAGCTTTCCGGTGAAATCGCTTCTCTTTCACTCCGGAAGGCACGGGCTGTACTGGAGCAGGATACAGACGATTTTAATCTGGAGG
This sequence comes from Eubacterium sp., assembly GCA_017459675.1. Classification (GTDB taxonomy): domain Bacteria; phylum Bacillota; class Clostridia; order Lachnospirales; family Lachnospiraceae; genus CADBRN01. The sequence continues at coordinate 11,292 of JAFUCM010000186.1, read as the reverse complement.
ATGCCATTGCGGATCTCGCGGAAGAACGTAAGGTTCTTTTGCAGGCGCACGGATATCCAGCTGATTATCTGGAGCTGCATTATACCTGCCCGAAATGCAAAGACACAGGGCTGATTGACGGGCGCAAATGCGACTGCTTTCTGCAGGCTGAGGTGGACTACCTCTACAGCGGCTCACATGACCAGAAGCTGCTGCAGGAGGAGAATTTCGACCGGTTTATTCTTGAATACTATTCCGAAGATATCATGGATACCGCCGGGGTTTCTTCCCGCGCAAACGCGATGCGTGCCAGAGAGACTGCCGTCCGGTTTGTCCGGCAGTTTGACACAGCATTCGAAAATCTCTGTATCTACGGCGATACCGGTGTCGGAAAGAGTTTTCTTTCACACTGCATCGCGCATGAATTGATTCTGCGCGGACACACCGTCGTATATCTGACTGCACATGACCTCTTCGATCATCTTGCGAAAAGTGCATTCGACCGCAATGAGGATGCCGTCGATTTTTCTGACCAGATTTTTTCCTGTGATCTTCTGATCATCGATGATCTCGGCACGGAAATGACCAATGCATTTGTTTCCTCACAGCTCTTTCTGTGTGTAAACGAGCGGATTCTCAAGAAAAAAGCAACCATTATCTCTACAAATCTGTCTCTGGAAAAATTTGCAGAAATCTATTCAGAGCGGACTTTTTCACGGATTCTCGGCTCCTACACACTGATTCGTCTGTTCGGCCGTGATATCCGGATCCAGAAGACACTGCAGGGTAAATAAATCTGCCAGGGAGAATACTTAAGTATGACGGTTAATAATCCATCTGAGAACAACTATTTTGATGCCCTTCCATCCGGACGTCTCGGTCTGATTGCACTGCAGAGTTGTACAGAGCTCGGCAAAAAAGTCAATGATTATCTTGTTGAGTGGCGGCGCGGAAGAGATTTTAAAGGTGAATCCTCCCTGTATCATGCAGGGTATTCCAGAGATAATTATCTGATTTCTCATAAGATTTCACGTTTCGGCACCGGCGAGGGAAAAGGTGTGATCAATGATTCCATCCGCGGTGATGATATGTTCATCCTGGTGGATATCTGCAACTATTCCATCACGTACCGCATGTTCGGCTACGAGAACCGGATGTCACCGGATGATCATTTTGGAGATCTGAAGCGTACGATTGCCGCAATCGGCGGAAAAGCCCGGCGCATCAATGTTATCATGCCATTCCTTTATGAGAGCCGTCAGAATGTGCGAAACGGCCGCGAGTCACTGGACTGCGCGCTGGCACTGCAGGAACTGGTCCGCATGGGGGTCGAAAATATTATTACCTTTGACGCGCATGATCCGCGTGTGCAGAATGCGATCCCGCGCCACGGATTTGAGACAGTCACCTGCTCCTATCAGTTCATCAAAAACATTCTCCGTCACGGCGAGGATGTGAAGGTAGATTCCGGACATCTGATGGTAATCAGCCCGGATGAGGCAGGCATGAAGCGCTCGATCTATCTGGCCAACAACCTGGGCGTTGATATGGGCATGGTATACCGCCGGCGTGATTATTCAACCATTATTGACGGACGCAATCCCATTGTCGCGCATGAATTTCTGGGCACTGATGTGGCGGGTAAGGACATGATCATCATGGATGACATGCTCTCCTCCGGCAACACCATGATTGAGGTCGCAAGCCTGCTGAAGAAAATGGGCGCGCGCAATATCTATTTCTGTGCGACCTTCGGCATGTTCACCAACGGACTCGAGCACATTGACCAGGCTTACAAAGACGGCCTGTTTACGAAAATCTTCACAACCAATCTTGTCTATCAGCGTCCGGAGCTGCAGACACGGCCTTACTATCACTGCTGTGATCTGAGCAAATACATCGCGCTGCTGATCGACACACTGAACCATGACACATCGATCAGTGATCTTCTGGATCCTGCCGCGCGCATCCAGAAAGTTCTGCGCCGGTATGCCGACGGAGAAGAGATCTGAGTTGTCCTGCGACAGGGCTCACGTAATCCTCACGTAATCAGAAATCGCGATTCAGCCCATAAGATGATAAAGACCATATCCGTCGTCTGTGACAGATATGGTCTCTTTTATTTGCTTTTATGTTTATGTGTCCGGACATTCCGTTCCGGCTTAATAATCCGCTACTGCGGAATCATTATAAACCGATGATGTGTCTCCGCTTTCCGATTCCGTGGATGCTTCGCCGCTTTCGTCGTAGCTGCCGTCATCGCTCTCATCATAGCTGCCATCTGACTCTTCGGAATAATCATATCCCCCGCTGCTGTCATCAGAGCCGCTTTCCTCATAGCTGTCCGTTGTTTCTGCGGCGCCCTCAGTGGTTTCTCCATCTGTCTGCTGTCCGCCGACCGGCTCGCCGTAGGACGAATCTGTCCCGGCAGCCGCAGCCGCGTCATCTGACGCTGCCGTGCCGTCTTTCTGATCCGATACGGAACCGTGTGCAATGTCTGTATCACTGAATCCGAAATAGGTAACCCCTGCCTCCAGCTCAAATCCTCTGGCAGCCGCCAGCTCTGTCAGTGTCACCATCTGGAATCCGGCTTCCCGCAGACCCGGTATCATAGTCTTAAGCGAACTGATCGTATTGGCATGGATGTCATGCATCAGAACAATATCGCCGCCTTCAACATTGTTGATAACCTTCTGTGCCATCTCATAGGCATCCGGCTTGGTCCAGTCCTGTGTATCAAAGTTCCAGTACATGCTCGGCTTGTCAATCCGGCTCTCAAGTTCATCATTATAACTGCCGTACGGGAAACGGATCAGACTGGCAGGTACGCCGCCGCTGTATTTTGCGATCAGCTCATCTGTCGACTGAAACTGCTGGAGCGCAGCGCCGGTCGACAATGTCGTCATATCACTGTGATCGTATGAGTGATTGCCGAGCTGGCATCCAAGCTTCACCATCCGCGGGATCGTCTCCGAACCGTACTGTTCTACACACTCACCCAGCATGAAGAAAGTCGCTTTTGCATCATTTTCTTCCAGCAGATCCAGAAGTTCATTCGTATACTCGCCGGGACCATCATCGAATGTCAGTGCGATCATACGCGAATTGTCAGCTGCACTGTCATATACACCGTGCTCATCAAAATAACAGCCTTTTCCGCCGATCGGCGTCCAGCCGGTATCCATGTATCCGGTGCTGTCAAAATGATATTCCTGCTGATCCAGCGTGAACCAGCCATTTACGTAAAAGGTCTTTTCATCACTGGCATACCACCAGCCTTTGTCGTCATGCTGCCAGCCCGGTGTATCATAGCGGACACTCATGCCGTCCGGGATCCGGGCGCGTCCGGCCTGTCCCGAACCGTCCTCCGCCTCAGGATCAACCGTGATCTCAAGTGCGTCTGATTCACTGACGGCTGATTCGAGACGTGCCTTTTCCGCGCGCATGCGAAACGGCTTTACAATCAGCCAGATGACGGCAATCACCGCTACCACGGCGACAACCACAATTGCCGTTTTCAGATAAGCACTGAAAAGATCTTCTCTTCCGGTATTCTTTTTCGATCCGCTTCTGCCTCCGGCCCGCCTGCCGGATGTATTTCGTCCGGATGTTCTTTTCGTCCGGACCTCAGGGCTTTTATCAGATGACATATCTGTACCTCTTAATCCACAATGCTCTTCTATATACCAAGCAAATGTTCCAGCAGAATCTTTACACCGATCAGGATTAAAATAATTCCGCCCAGAACTTCAGCAGATTTACGAAAACGATTCCCATACAGGTGACCTATGACGACACCTGCTGCTGAAATCACAAACGTCGTACATCCGATCATGCATACCGCCATAACGATATGTATCTGCAGCGCAGCAAATGAAACACCTGCTGCCAGTGCGTCAATACTGGTTGCAACCGCGAGCAGCAGCATCGTAAAAAAGGAAATATCTGCATTCTGCAGTTCCGTTTCTTCCTTTGCACACATTGCTTCGCGCAGCATATTGATTCCGATTCCGGCAAGCAGTCCGAATGCGATCCAGTGGTCAACCTGCCGGATCAGATGCATGAAGCTGCTGCCTGCCAGATACCCGAGCAGCGGCATCAGTGCCTGGAATCCGCCGAACCAGAGTCCGGTCACCACAGCAGCCTTCCTGTACGCACGGGGCATCGCAAGTCCTTTACAGACAGAAACTGCGAATGCATCCATGGAGAGTCCGACTGCGAGAAGGAACAATTCTACCAGTTGCAACAGCTCACTCCTTTTTGTGCTGCCTGAAACGGATTTCTGTATGACAGAAGATCCGCAGAATTTCCTGTACAAGCAAGAACAGCCGCCCCCGCCTTTTCAGGCGGAGGGGCTACTTGTTCAAATCATCTTAAAATTCTGATTCGCCGGTTTCTGCGTCATCAGCCGCAGGTGCTTCTGTTCCGGCTTCATCAGACTGGTCATCTGTCAATGCAGAATCCTCATCGGCAACAGCCAGTCCATTTACTTCCACAGCTTCTGCTGCTTCATTTTCTGCCTGCATGTCTTCTGCATTTACAGTCTCATTCTCTGTAATCTCATCTTCTGCAGCATCTGCAGCAGGGATTACATGTTCGTCTGTATCCAGATGGATATTGCTGTATTCCTTCATGCCGGTGCCGGCCGGAATCAGCTTACCGAGAATGACGTTCTCCTTCAGGCCGATCAGTTTGTCGTGTTTGCCCTTGATTGCCGCATCTGTCAGGACACGTGTTGTCTCCTGGAAGGACGCAGCAGACAGGAACGAATCTGTCGCCAGAGAAGCCTTCGTAATACCCAGCAGCACGCGCTTGCCGGTCGCGGGCTCTTTGCCCTCTTCGAGCATCCGCTCATTCTCATCTGCAAAGTCAAGGAAGTCAACCATGACGCCCGGAAGCATATCCGTATCGCCGCTTTCTTCCACGCGGACTTTCTTCAGCATCTGACGGACAATGACCTCGATATGCTTATCGCAGATCTCAACACCCTGCAGTCTGTATACGCGCTGTACTTCACGCAGGATATAATCCTGAACGTCAGTAACGCCCTTAATGCGCAGAATATCATGCGGATTAACACTACCTTCTGTCAGCGCATCACCGGCCTCCAGCATCTGTCCGTCAAGTACCTTAATACGGGATCCGTACGGGATCAGGTAGGTCTTGGAAACGCCTTCCTGCTCGTCCGTAACAACAATCTCACGTTTTTTCTTGGTATCCTTGATCTCAGCTCTTCCGCCGATCTCCGTGATAATCGCGAGACCTTTCGGCTTACGTGCCTCAAACAGCTCCTCGACACGGGGAAGACCCTGTGTGATATCGCCGCCGGCAACACCGCCGGTGTGGAATGTACGCATGGTCAGCTGTGTACCCGGCTCACCGATGGACTGTGCCGCGATAATACCGACAGATTCACCGACCTGTACCACCTCGCCGTTTGCCATATTGGCGCCATAGCACTTTGCACAGATACCCAGATGTGAGCGGCAGGTCAGAATGTTTCTGATCTTGACGCGCTTCACCGGCTCGCCTTCTTTTGTCACGCCCTTTGCGAGAATCTTCTCTGCACGGCGGGATGTAATCATCTGATTCGGTTTGATCAGAACATTGCCGTCGGCATCACAGATTTCCTCACACGCAAAGCGTCCTGTGATACGCTCCTGCAGGCTCTCAATTTCCTCTTTGCCGTCTGCAAACTGGCTGACATACATACCCGGGATCTCATTGCGGCCGACCGCACAGTCAGCCTCGTGGATGATCAGCTCCTGTGAGACGTCAACCATACGGCGGGTCAGGTAACCCGAGTCAGCTGTACGCAGCGCCGTATCGGACAGACCCTTGCGGGCGCCGTGTGCAGACATGAAATACTCCAGAACGTCCAGACCTTCACGGAAGTTGGACTTGATCGGCAGCTCGATTGTATGACCGGTTGTATCGGCCATCAGGCCTCGCATGCCGGCCAGCTGTTTGATCTGCTTATCAGAACCACGGGCACCGGAGTCAGCCATCATAAAGATATTATTGTACTGATCCAGGCCGCCGAGCAGTTCCTTGGTAAGACGGTCATCGGTCTCTTTCCAGGTCTCGATAACCTCTTTATAACGTTCCTCATCTGTGATCAGACCGCGGCGGTAGTTGCGCTGAATCTGCTCAACCGTCTCCTCTGCCTCATCCAGCAGCTGCTGTTTGATGCCCGGAACGGTCATGTCAGAGATCGATACGGTAATACCGGACAGTGTTGAATATTTATAGCCGATTGCTTTGATGGAGTCCAGTACCTCAGCGGTTCTGGTCGCACCATGAATATCAATCAGGCGCTGAATGATCGACTTCAGATATTTCTTGGAAACCATGAAGTCAACCTCCGGCAGCAGTTCATTGCCCGGAATTGTGCGGTCCACAAATCCAAGATCCTGCGGCAGGATCTCATTGAAGATCATGCGGCCGAGCGTGCACTTGACAACCTGGCTGATCGGATTGCCTGCGGCATCCTTGCCGGTACGGCGCAGATTGATCTCTGTGTGCATCGTAATATAGCCATTCTCAAATGCGAGAATTGCCTCGTTGATGTCCTTGAAATAACTTCCCTCACCCTTTTCGCCCGGGCGTTTCTGGGTGATGTAATAAATACCCAGAACCATATCCTGTGTCGGAACGGTTACCGGCCCGCCGTCGGACGGCTTCAGCAGGTTGTTCGGGGACAGCAGCATAAAGCGGCACTCTGCCTGTGCTTCTACGGAAAGCGGAAGATGTACTGCCATCTGGTCACCGTCGAAGTCGGCGTTGAATGCAGTACATACCAGCGGATGCAGCTTGATTGCCTTACCTTCGACAAGGATCGGCTCAAACGCCTGAATGCCGAGTCTGTGCAGCGTAGGTGCACGGTTCAGCATAACCGGATGCTCCTTGATAACCTCCTCGAGGACATCCCAGACTTCCGGCTGCAGACGCTCTACCATCTTCTTTGCATTTTTAATGTTATGCGCTGTTCCGTTTGCGACCAGTTCCTTCATAACGAACGGCTTGAACAGCTCGATTGCCATCTCTTTGGGCAGACCGCACTGATAGATCTTCAGCTCCGGTCCTACGACGATAACCGAACGGCCTGAGTAGTCGACACGTTTTCCGAGCAGGTTCTGACGGAAACGGCCGGATTTGCCTTTCAGCATGTCGGACAGAGATTTCAGCGCACGGTTGCCCGGGCCGGTGACCGGACGGCCTCTGCGGCCATTATCAATCAGCGCGTCAACTGCTTCCTGCAGCATACGCTTCTCGTTGCGGACGATAATATCCGGCGCACCCAGATCCAGCAGTCTTTTCAGACGATTGTTTCTGTTAATAATTCTGCGGTACAGATCATTCAGATCCGATGTCGCAAAGCGGCCGCCGTCAAGCTGAACCATCGGACGCAGATCCGGCGGAATGACCGGAATGCAGTCCATAACCATCCATTCCGGCTTGTTGCCGGACTCGCGGAAGGCTTCGATAACCTCAAGACGTTTGATAATACGCGCGCGCTTCTGGCCTGTGGAATCATCAAATCCTGCCTTCAGTTCCTGGAATTCCTTCTCAAGGTCGACTGCCGCCAGCAGCTCCTTGATTGCCTCGGCACCCATGCCGGCACGGAAACCATTTCCGTACTGCTCTCTAGCCTCCTGGTATTCGCCCTCGCCAAGCACCTGCTTGTACATCAGGCGTGTGTCACCCGGATCCAATACGATATAGCTTGCAAAATAAAGCACGCGTTCCAGCAGACGCGGAGAAATATCAAGGATCAGACCCATGCGGGACGGGATGCCCTTAAAATACCAGATATGTGATACCGGTGCTGCAAGTTCAATATGTCCCATACGCTCACGGCGGACAGAAGACTTGGTAACCTCGACGCCGCAGCGGTCACATACAACACCTTTGTAACGAATTTTCTTATATTTACCGCAGTGGCACTCCCAGTCCTTCGTCGGTCCGAAGATCCGCTCACAGAACAGGCCGTCTTTTTCCGGCTTCAGCGTTCTGTAGTTGATTGTCTCCGGCTTCTTAACCTCGCCGTAAGACCAGTCACGGATTTTATCCGGGGAAGCCAGGCCAATGCGGATTGCATCAAAAGTAAATGCCTGGTTTACAGCTTCTCTTTTCAACGTTTCCGGCATTCTCATACCCCTTTCATCTTAGAAGACGTTTGTGAAATTCAGGTATCGTTTCATCGAACGTGTAATTACACAATTCTGAATCAGACCGTTCGAGTCCCACCGGTACTTGCTGAACAGGGATCTGCCCTGTGAAGCTTAGTACCGCTGTGAGGACGAGCGAGCGCAAGCGTGTCTGAGACGAATTCGTGTAATTACACAGGCTTTCTTAACATTCTTTCACAAGCGGCTTACTCGTCTCCCTCAAAATCCTCTTCGAACTCCTCGAGCAGTTCCTCCTCACTCTCATCGTAGTTGTCATCCTCTTCGATGTCCGTGAGTTCTTCGTTCTGGAACTCCTGCTTCGTATAGCCGTAACGGCCGAGCTGACGCTCTTCCTGCTCTTTGCCGGAATAGCGGTCGCCCTCGATAATGGAGCGGAGACTTGTATTGCCGTAGTCGACAGATTCCATCAGTTTAACTTCGGTTCCGTCTTCATTGAGCACCTGAACATCCAGTGCAAGGGACTGCAGCTCTTTGAGCAGTACCTTGAAGGATTCCGGAATACCCGGCTCCGGAATGTTTTCGCCCTTGATAATTGCCTCGTATGTCTTGACACGGCCCACAACGTCATCGGATTTCACTGTCAGGATCTCCTGCAGTGTGTAGGATGCGCCGTATGCCTCAAGTGCCCAGACCTCCATCTCTCCGAAACGCTGTCCGCCGAACTGCGCTTTGCCGCCGAGCGGCTGCTGTGTAACCAGAGAGTATGGGCCGGTTGAACGTGCATGAATCTTATCGTCAACCAGGTGATGCAGCTTCAGGTAATGCATGTGGCCGACTGTCGTACGTCCGTCAAACGGCTGTCCTGTTCTGCCGTCACGCAGCTGCACCTTGCCGTCCCGCGCGATCTGAACGCCCTGCCATACCTTACGATGCTCCTTGTGCTCATCCAGATATGCATAGACATCATCCCGCAGGATATCTTTATATTTTTCTGTAAATTCATCCCAGCTGGTATTGACATAGTCATTTGCCAGTTCCAGCGTATCCTGGATATCTATCTCGTTTGCGCCGTCAAAGACCGGTGTCGAGACATTAAATCCGAGTGCCATAGCTGCCAGAGAAAGATGAATCTCCAGCACCTGTCCGATATTCATACGGGACGGAACGCCCAGCGGATTCAGCACGATATCCAGCGGACGGCCGTTCGGCAGGAACGGCATATCCTCGACCGGAAGTACGCGGGATACGACACCCTTGTTTCCGTGACGTCCGGCCATCTTGTCACCGACAGAAATCTTACGTTTCTGTGCGATATAGATCCGGACAGCTTCGTTGACGCCCGGTGAAAGCTCGTCGCCGTTTTCACGTGTGAAGACACGCGCCTCAACGACAATACCGTATTCACCGTGCGGCACTTTCAGAGAGGTATCTCTGACCTCGCGTGCCTTCTCACCAAAGATTGCACGCAGCAGACGCTCTTCTGCCGTCAGCTCGGTCTCACCTTTCGGTGTGACTTTTCCGACCAGGATATCCCCGGCACGTACTTCTGCACCGATGCGGATAATGCCGCGCTCATCCAGATCCTTCAGCGCGTCGTCGCCGACACCCGGAACGTCCTTGGTAATTTCTTCCGGTCCGAGCTTCGTGTCACGCGCCTCTGCCTCGTACTCCTCGATATGGATCGAAGTATAGACATCATCCTGCACCAGACGCTCACTGATCAGAACCGCATCCTCGTAGTTGTAGCCTTCCCACTCCATGAATCCGATCAGCGGGTTCTTACCGAGTGCCAGCTCACCGCCGGATGTGGACGGGCCGTCCGCAATAACTTCGCCGGCCTCGACGTGCTCACCTTTGTTGACGATCGGACGCTGGTTATAACAGTTGCTCTGGTTGCTGCGCATGAACTTGGACAGACGGTACTCACTCCTGGTTCCGTCATCATTATCCATGCGGATATTTTTGGAATCGGCAAAAGTAATGGTTCCGGCTTTCTCAGCCACAACACAGATGCCGGAGTCTACTGCCGCCTTGGATTCAATACCGGTGCCGACAGCCGGTGCCTCTGTGAACAGAAGCGGCACTGCCTGACGCTGCATGTTGGATCCCATCAGGGCGCGGTTCGCGTCGTCGTTCTGCAGGAACGGAATCAGCGCTGTCGCAACCGAAAATACCATCTTCGGAGAGACATCCATGTAGTCAATCAGACGGCGCTCATATGCCTGCGTTTCCTCTCTGAAGCGGCCGGAAACAACACGATGTACAAAATGATGCTCGTCATCCAGCGGCTCGTTCGCCTGTGCGATATGGTAGTTATCCTCTTCGTCCGCTGTCATGTAAATAACATCATCCGTGACACGCGGATTTTCCGGATCCGTTTTATCAATGATACGGTACGGTGCCTCGATGAATCCGTACTGATTGATTCTCGCGTAAGACGCGAGGGAGTTGATCAGACCGATGTTCGGACCTTCAGGCGTCTCAATCGGACACATTCTTCCGTAATGTGAGTAATGGACGTCACGCACCTCGAATCCGGCACGGTCTCTGGAAAGTCCGCCCGGTCCCAGTGCGGAGAGACGGCGCTTATGCGTCAGCTCACCGAGCGGGTTGTTCTGATCCATGAACTGGGACAGCTGGGATGATCCGAAGAACTCCTTGACAGCTGCTGTCACCGGTTTGATATTGATCAGAGACTGCGGGGAGATCGTATCCATATCCTGCGTTGTCATACGCTCACGCACAACACGCTCCATACGGGACAGACCGATGCGGTACTGATTCTGCAGCAGCTCGCCCACGCAGCGGATGCGGCGATTGCCCAGATGATCGATGTCATCGTCATTGCCGATCCGGTACTCCAGATGCATGTTGTAGTTAATGGATGCGAAAATATCTTCCTTGGTAATGTGCTTCGGAATCAGATCATGCACGTGAAGTGCAATCTGCTCCTTGAGTTCCTCCACATCCGGATACTCATTCATCAGCTGTTCCAGATACGGATAGAACACTTCTTCTGTAATACCGAGCGCTTCCGGATCACAGTCCACCCATGCAGTCAGATCGACCATCATGTTGGAGAGGACTTTTACCTTGCGCTCTTCGGTCTCAATCCAGACATACGGAACTGCGGCATTCTGCATTGCATCAGCCAGTTCCCGGGAAACTTTCTGTCCCTGCT